>JAJRUJ010000065.1 GCA_024277855.1 Candidatus Zixiibacteriota bacterium | reverse complement strand
GCCTACACTGCGCGGTTCGCCTTTGACACCTCATTGGTCGAATTCGTCAACAATCCCGAAAACGATTCGGTTCTGGTTGCCGAGCAACTACGGGGCGATTTTAAGTTTTTCACATGGCAACGGCCCGAACCGGGAGTGATTGCGGGTGTGGCCGCTTTTGCCGGTCCGCACGGCCTGGACTCAGGTACTACAGCAACAATCCAACTCTGGGCATTTGCCAAACCATACGCCAAACCGGGAACAAAAACGGTGATTAAGTTTATCGACGCACCATTTGACTCCAATGCCTCAAACTGGTTCGCCTTGTTTTCCGGACAGGGCCAATACCGGCCGGTACGCATCGACGGTGCGATCACGATCAGAGAGAAGAAATAGAGGTTATTCTTAATGTTGTTTGGATCTAATCGCCCTGAAATTGCCGTTGTCAGAAGGGCTTATTTTATTTGCGCTTTTCTCCTGACCGTCTTGCTGGCCGGCTGGGGATGTTCCAAACCAAATGAACCAGTGCCTGACACCGACCCCGGCCCCCTGCCGGGCCGGGAAACCGACACCCTGCAAATTCTGGACGGGACAATTTCGCCGGGCGATACAACCGACGTGATCATCTATATTGTGAACACCGAACAACTCGGCGGCTATACTTTCCGTTTTTCGTTTGATACTTCACTGTTCGAAGTTGTAACCGAAACCGCCGGTTCGGCCGTTCTGGACGCCGAACAATTGCGGGGAGATTTCTCCATCTTTAATATTCAGACACCCGAACCCGGAATTGCCGCCGGCGTTCTGGCTTTTTCACAGCCCAACGGTCTTCTTCCCGGTGGAGGTAATACCATCCGACTTCGCTTAAGCGCGAAACCGTATGCTCCCCCTGCGAAAAAATCATTTTTTGAATTTGTCGACGCCCCCTACGACACAAACGTTTCGAACTGGTTCGCCGCTTTCAGCGGTGCCTATCAGTATCGGCCGGTTCGGATACCGGGGGAAATCAAGATTGTCGCCAAGCAGTAAAAAGGTCCCGCTTCACAAACTTACAGCGACTGGCGGTTTTTGCAGTTTTTATCGAGTTCGTGCCAGAATCCAATTTTCTTCTCACCGCGTTTCCAGCACAAAAACACCTCTCTCTCCTCACGGAGATAAGGAAAATCAAATAATCCCGAATCGAGGTCGCGCATAATCACACCCAGCGCGACGATCTCATCGATTTGTTTGGCGACTTCACCGGAATGTTCGAGGATCTCCCCGGACGCCTCTCCGCCGCCGTTCCCGCCGGCGGCCTTATGAATGGCCCTGACCTCGTCGGGGAATTTGTCCAACCCGTCCCGTGACCGGTCGATACGCGCCAGTTTCGCCACCAGTTGCGGTAATAATTCGTTGGCTTCATCCACGCTGAAATGTTTTTTGAAGGTATATTCCACTCCGTCGCTCCTCACGGCTATTCGTCGGGAATCAACTTCCCGGGGTTAAGGATACCATGGGGGTCGAACAGTTCCTTGAGTTTACGCATCAAGGCCAGTTCAGCCGGGCCGACCGCCAGCGGGAGATACCGTTTCTGTACCCAGCCGATGCCGTGCTCCCCCGAAATTGTCCCGCCCAGTGCGACCACCTGCGTAAACAACTCGGTAATAACTTCCGGTAGTCGATTGTCCCATTCGTCGTCGGAGAGGTCTTTCTTCAAAATGTTCACGTGGATATTCCCGTCCCCGGCATGGCCGTACGAAATCGTGGTAATCCCGTGCCGTGCGGAAATCTCCCGGATGAGTTTGACCAACTTGGGCAGTTCGGCCCGGGGAACGACAGTGTCTTCCTCTTTATAAGGGCAGATCGATTTGACCGCCTCCCCTACCCCGCGCCGCATCTCCCAGATTTCATTTTGCCGCTGGGGGCTGTCGGCAACAAACACATCGATTGCCCCGCACTCCACGCAAACCTCGGCAATCGTCTCACACTGACTGTCGAGTTGTTCAAGGTCGTTGCCATCGACTTCGAGCAATAACTGCGCAGCGGCATCAGAATGCGGATATGACTTCTCAAACTTGTTTTCGGCGGCTTTAATCGCCGAGCGTTCCATAAACTCCGCCGCACAGGGGGTGATCCGGGCAAAAAATATTTTGGTTAACGCCACCGCCGCCGCTTCCAGATCGTCAAACGGCACGAGCAGGGTTTTGCGATATTGCGGATTGGGAATCAGCTTGAGGATAATCTCGGTGATCACGGCCAACGTCCCCTCCGAACCGACCAGCAATTGCGCCAGGTTATATCCGGAGACATTTTTAAGCAGCTTCCCGCCGGGTGTAATAACCTCGCCGGTCGGCAACACGGCGGTCAGACCTAACACATAGTCTTTGGTCACGCCGTATTTCAGCGCGCGCGGACCACCGGAGTTTTCGGCCAGGTTCCCGCCGATAAAACACGATCCCCGGCTGGCTGGATCGGGCGGATAAAACAGCCCGACTTCCTCGACTTTTTCCTGCAGCGTCTGCGTGACCACACCGGGCTGAACGACCACCATCAGGTTGTCGGTATCGACTTCAACGATTTTATTCATCTTCTCGACCGAGAGACAGACCCCGCCAAATACCGGCAATGCACCACCGGAAAGACCCGTCCCTCCGCCACGCGGAGTCACCGGCAAATGCCGTTCGTGGCAATGACTCATGATCGCGGCGACCTGTTCGGTCGTCCGCGGCTTGACTATCACTTCGGGAAGAAAATTGAGGTCCTCGGTCTCGTCGGAACCGTAGATTTTTAAATCATCGCCGGCTGTAACAATGTAGTCATCGCCGCAAATCCGCCGTAATTGGACGAGGTCGGCGGCGGTCAGTCGAGCAAAACGGTCGGTATCCATTAGCTATGTCTGCGGTGTCCAACCCGAGGTTTTCAGTTCGTTGGCAATCCGGTCGACCAGGCGCGAGATACCGACCAGGTAGCCGATTACCACCCCCGGTATCAGCAAGATCGGGACAAACATCCCCCAGGGTGAAAACGGCGCTCCGGTGGCGGACTCGATGGCCATGAATTGAGCGCAAATAAATACCAGATCGACCCCAATCGCAATCGAGAGCATCATCTCCTGCAGTTTGAGATAGACCGGTTGACGCTTGTCCTCCGGCCAGCTATTGACCTGCTCTTTTTGTGGATAATTGTAATGATGAGGAATCTTCAACAGCCAGAGCAAGCCCAGCCCCAACACGATCGGCAGCGGCGGCAGCAACCAGTAGGCAAGGCCTCCCTGTTCGGCCCAGCGGTCGGCCACGCCCCGCAAATTAAAATGGACCGGATAGCGGTCCGGCAGCGACAGATATCCATCTACCGCAATGGCCACCAGCACAACCAGCAGCGCCAAATGGATTGTTATCAACCACCGTTTTTTATTCATCACATCCCCCAACGAATCCGGTTTTGCCCTATTCCTTGACCCTTCGTGAAATATACCCGGATCGGCCGGGTTAATTCAACCTGACCCGCAGAGCAGTATATCGGCGAACTCTCCTCCGATCAATCGATTTGTCCGCCCCGTTATTCCCCCATGACCTGGATAACCACATTCCGCTTACGAGGCCGGTTATCGAAATCAAGAAAAACCACCTGTTGCCAAGTTCCCAGATGAGGCCGCCCTCCCGAATACGATACGACAAATGATGTCCCGATCAACGCCGAGCGAAGATGCGCATAACCATTCCCGTCGCCCCAGGTGGCGTCATGCTGATAGGTCGGTCCACGCGGGACGAGTTTCTCCATTAAAGCGGGGATATCCTTAACCAGTCCCGGTTCGAACTCGATTGTCGTAATGCCGGCGGTCGAACCGGTCGTGCAGACAGTCAACATACCCGCGGTCGTTCCCGATTTGGCAATTGCCTCGCGAACATAGGCGCTCAAATCGACAATCTCGCCGTCGCCTTTGGTCTTAAATGAGACGTTATGGGTGTAAATCATGACCCAATCCTCCTCCACCGGAATATAATGAATCGATCTACCGGTGAGAGCAGTATAATCGAAATAATCTGCCGGCCATCACGGTAGGACCGACCGGTTCTCACTGTCTTCGAGGGGAAACTGTTCTTCTTTGGTGCGAGCAAACAGGAAACGTTTGATCTTTTTGGTCGAGGTTTTCTCAAACTCGGTATCGCAGACAATATACTCCGTCGGGCGTTTATAATCGGCCAGCCCGGCACAGATACGTTGTGCTTCGGCCAGCAGGCTTTTTTCAACTTCAGCGGGTGAGACAATCTTCCGGTCGGCTTCAAGATATTCCAGATCGGGGACCACCGCGCAGCCAATCCGTTCGCGGGTCTCTCCCGGTTTTGTCTCGCCATAAACCAGCGCCTCGAGGATCAGCGGGCTTTCGGCCAGCAACATTTCGATTTCTTCCGGGTAGACATTTTTTCCGGCGGGGGTGACGATTACATTTTTGGCCCGGCCGGTAATATGGTAGTGCCCGTCGTCGTCTTTCCAGCCCAGATCGCCGGTCAGCAGCCAGCCGTCGGCAAAGAGTTTGGCGGTTTCCTCGGGACGGTTGTAATACCCCGGCGTGACCATCTCCCCGCGCGCGGCAATCTCTCCGACTCCATCAGCGTCCGGGTCGACGATTTTCATCTCGATGCCCGGCAACGGTGGTCCGACCGTGTCGTATTTATATCCTTTGGCCGGATTGACCGACAACGCGGGCGAGGTTTCGGTCAATCCATAGCCCTGCAATATCGGCAAACCAAGCCGGTCCATAAATTCGCCGACCTCCGGCGGCAATGCCGCCCCGCCGGAGACCGCCATCCGCAAGGTGCCCAACCCGGCCTTTTCACGCAACGATCGGAACAGCGGGCGACCAAGATTGGCATTGAAGGAACTTTTGCCGAATTTTGCCAGCGCGGCAAATGTTCCCACCAGCGCCCGTTTGAACGCCGGCTGTTTGTTCAGCCCCCGTTTAATCGCATTGGCTATTTTCTCAAATAAAAGTGGAACCCCGATAATCACCGTGGCCGCGGAAGCACGCAGGTCTTCCATGATTTCTCTCGATTTCAGACTTCGCGCATAGGCAATCGTGCAACCCAGCGTCAGCGGATTGAGTAAGCCAACGGTACACTCAAACGTGTGGTGAATGGGCAGTACCGACAAAAAGCAATCCTCTCGCCGACAAATCC
This sequence comes from Candidatus Zixiibacteriota bacterium, assembly GCA_024277855.1. Lineage (GTDB taxonomy): Bacteria > Zixibacteria > MSB-5A5 > WJJR01 > JAJRUJ01 > JAJRUJ01. Next base: position 20,144 of record JAJRUJ010000065.1, on the reverse strand, counting down.
CCAAACCATGGATCGCCTCCACATCGGAGGCCAGGTTTCGATGAGTCAGGATCACCCCTTTGGGGGCCGAGGTTGTTCCGGAAGTAAAGACCAACGCGGCGGTCTCATCACCGGAAACCGCCGGGAAATCGGCAACAGCCGAACGGTCGACCAATTCACGGGGCAGGCGGGAGGCCAATTCGCCCGTGGCGTCTGCCTCGACATCAATCCAGTTTTTTGAAACCGGCAAACCCGCACATTCGCTTTTCAGGTCTGCGCCGTAATTTGTATCGGCGACAATTGCGCGGGCGTTTGCCTCCTTGACAATCGCGGCCCACTCATGCGGCTTTTGTAGATTATCGATCGGCACCACAACAGCACCGGCCCGCAAAACGCCCAAATAAACCACGCCCCAGGCCGCCCGATCGGCCAGCAAGAGAGCAACCCGGTCACCGCGCTCAATTCCCCGCGCCAGCAAACCGGAGGCCACGCGGTTGATCAAAGCCCAAAGATTTTCGTAGTCGACAAAAGTGAAACCGTCGCCGGTGTGTACACCGACTGCCTGATTGTGAGGATATCGCGACGCGGTTGCCGCAATCATTTCCAGCACGCTTTGGCACGTCTGCAATTGGGTCACATCCTGCCTCGTCCGCTGAGGTTCGACAGGAAGTATATGTCACCGACATCATGGTGACAACGGGGAAAATGGTGATGACGGCAATCAGGACATGGTTGCCGCGGCCTGACGGTTTTCGATCATTTCGGAGATCCGTTTCCGGATATTTTCGTCGACGTCGAGGATTTTGCTGCGTTCGTGGTAACTGACCACTTGATACGTCGGCGTTTCTTTCAACTCATCGAGTACGGCAGTGATATTAATTACCGAATTCTGGATCGTCTTCATCGCGGCAGCCAGCCGTCCGCTGGGGTCTTGAAATTGACCCCGGTTCAATCCCATCTCGATAAGCTGGGCGTGCCCCATGATCGTGGTTGTGGCGTTGTTGATATAATGAGAGAACGTGGCCGAAATCACCCGCAGAACGTCGTCGGCCACCAGTTGTTTTTCGTTATCCACCTCGCGCCGGATTGATTCGCGCCGGTGCAGCAATAACTCCTCGACTTCGAGAAACAAATCGAACAACCGGCGATTGGCCTCGGCGAGCACGTTGGTTGGCGAACCGATATTCATTTCTAAATCGCCTGCAATTTCCGAAAGGTTCGCGCTGACCCACGAATCGACATCTTTGAGGTCGGCATTGCTCAGTCCGAGTTTTTGAGCGATGATATACTTATCTTCGACCATTTTGCCGTCAGTCGGGGGCGTCGGTTCAACTGGATGGTGTCCCATCATCTCCGCCAACGCAATCAACAACGTCAGTGTGTCGCCGTTTGCGATGGTTTCCGGGGTCTCGATAACCTGGTGGTGCGCCCCGACCGCGTCGACCAGACTATCCGGCAAACCCCAATCGGTGAATAACCGGCCTGCTGCTTCGGTGTGATTGATCCCGAGTTTTCGGTCTTCGAGGCCGCAAAACGACTCCCCGCGCAACGGGGTGTCCAGTATCTCCGTATATTCTTCACCGAAAACATCGGCCAGGATGATCAGACCGATATCGTGCAGCAATCCAGCGACAAAGGCCTCCTCTTTCACCAGGTAGTCGATCCGGCCGGCCAGCTGTTGTGCATAGACGGCCACTTCCAAACTATGCCGCCAGAACAGACAAATCCGTTCGCCAAGTTGTTCGGAATTTTCGGCAAACAGGTCGTAGATCGCCGTCGAGAGAGCCAGACTTTTAACCGACCGAAATCCTAACAGGACGATCGCTTGGTTGACCGTCTTAACATTCCGCACCTGGCCATAGGCCGCCGAATTGGCCAGCTTCAGCAATTTGGTTGTTAACGCCGGATCGCGCAAAATGACCTTGGTCAATTCACCGGAGTTTGGTTCAAATTCGTCGGAGATACGAATAATTTCCGCCAGTGTCTGGGGCAGAGAATATAGTTTCCACGCCGACCGCAATTTGGCCTGCGCTTCATCAGATTCAAGAGTCATTTCGCACCCTGTCGCGAAGTGGTTGTCAGCTTAATCCTACGTCGTCTCTTACCTTTACTATCGGCGGGTTAACCGCTTGACTACAGAAGGTTTCGACAGCAGTAAGCGATTATTAGCAGATAAGCTCGACGAGTTTAGCCGTCGTTTGTTCGAGGGCAAAACGCTGGACAACCGACGACCGCGCTCTCTCCCCCAGTGACCGGCGCCGGATTGGATTGTCGCAGAGTGACTTGAGGGTCTGGGTGAGTTCAATAGGCGAATGAGGTGACACCAACAACCCGTTGTCTTCGTGAGTGATGATATCCGGAGTACCGCCGCCGGTTGTCCCAATGACCGGCAATCCTGCCGCCAGCGCCTCGACAGTATTGAGACCAAAGGCTTCACAGGGAGAGGGGCTGACGAAAATATCGCCGGCCCATAACCAGGCGGGAATATCCTCGACAAAACCGGGCCAGATGACTTTTTCGGCGATCGGTCCGGCAACCAATGCGTGAAGTTCATCGACAAACCACTCCTCACCCGGTCCGGCCGAGCCGACCAGGGCCAGCCGGACATTTTCGCGTCCCGCCGCCAACTGACCAAATGCCGCAATCAGGTCACGATGGCCTTTCCCGGGGGTCAGCCGCGCCACATAACAAATCAAAATGGTCTGCTCGTCAAGTTGGAGTTGGGAGCGAACCCGTTCGCGTGCCGCCGGGTTGAGGGCGAAACGCTTTACATCAATTCCCGGATGCCAGGTCTGTATTTTCTCCGGCGGCAGCGGATAGGTTTCACGACAACGGCGCGAGATATAATCCGAAACTCCGAACACCCGATCTACCCGCCGATAAATCCAGCGATGAAGCAGGTCTTTTTTTGCTTTGCCCGGGCCGAGATGTTTCACCAGCGCCAAGCGTGTCTGCGACGTTCGCCCGAGGGCCAGCCGCAGGATCGGCAGGTCACGGGAGAAATGGCAGATTACCGCATTCGGCGGATTCCGGGTAAATCTCCCGGCCAATTGTTTGCGTGTTTTAAAGTCGATCTTCCGCCGGAACGGGAGGGCGACGACATCGGGATCGGCAGTAAACCGTTTCTCGATCTGCGACCTTTCGGCGCAGAAAACCATCGAACCGATACCGATCTTTTGTAACTGGCGATGAATCGCCAACGGCACCGATTCCCGCCCGCCCCAGGCCCGCGAGGAGGTGACTTGCCAGAGATTAAGATCGTCTCGTTTCATCGCAGACAAAGTAAGTTGCAATATGGCAGAGTACAATTACTCAGTTGACAGGGTTTTGGCGAGTTTTCGTTTCAAGCGAGCGCGACGATGAAACAATGACGGCAGCCGGGGATCGTCGGTCTGCGCGCCGAAAGCCAGCGCCTGCTCGACAATGGCAATCGCCCGGTCGGTCATCTTTAAGGCCGCGGGCCAGTCGCGGCGGCGATGTTCGAGATGTTTGGCCAGTTCTTCCAGCGCCATCACCCGGTCGGCCGGCGGTGCCTCGACCAGCCGCGCGAAATGTTCGCCGGCGCGCTCGTAGTCGCGTTGTCGTTTGAAATGATAGGCCGCCAGACGGTGATATTCCGCCTCCAGTTCCGCCCCGAGGGCGAATCTCGCCGTGTCGGCGAGGCAAACCTGGGCTGGTTCCGGTTCTCGGTGACGGTAATAATACCTCGCCAGCGAGAGCACATCCTCGGGATACTGCAGTTGCGCCTCGCAGTCCGGATCAAACACATTTAACAACCACGCCGCATACACCGCCAACGAGAGGACATCGACGCGGTTGTGCTCAAAAACCCGATGCAGCCGCGGGGAGCGGCCGGTCTGCAAATATTCAAAATAAACCGCCGGGACCTCCGCGCCGGGCAAGTCCTCGGTCCGGGCGACTTTCAGGATGCGCTCTTCCAGGTTACCCAGCGAACAATCCCCGATCCGCGCTTTGAACAACACCCGGGTCGGGGTAAGCAAGTCGACAAGGCCGTACTCCTCCCGGTCGAATCCCATCCGCCAGAAACGAAATCTCGATTCGATCAGCGGGAGATCGAAACATTTGCCGTTGTACGACCAAAGAACATCCACGCCGGTCAGCGATTCCTCTACCGCCTGCAACAGGCCCTGCTCATCGGCCAATTCGGGAAGGAAAAATTGCTTGATCTGAAATCCGTCGTTGACCACCCGGCCGACGGCAATCAAAAAGGCCATTGTCCCCGCCCCACCGGAGAGGCCGGTGGTTTCGCAGTCAAAAAACGCCCAGCGACCGGGCATACTGCCCGAAGCATCGGCGATAAATCGCGGCAGCCCGGCTGGAGCGGTATAACAATCACTCCAGTCGATGGAAAAATCACCGAATGGCTCGCTAACGGGGTATATCGTCTCCTTACAAAAAACATCGCCGCCGGGATAGTGCAGGGTTCGGATGCCTTCCAGTCCGGGATCGACCGCCCGCGGCGGCGGCGTTTCCTGCGCCCGTTTTTTCCATGCCGCGATCAGTTGATCATACCGCGCCAAACGGGATGACAAATCGGTAGACACCGGTTTATTTCCCTCCGGTGACGGGCGATTGTGCGGCGCGGATTCGGGCGCGGACAAATGGGTCTGACTCTATTTCGGCAACAAGGTGACGCAGTCGTTTGCGCGCGCCTTTGGTTCTGAGGGTGGCCAGCGCATCGACGGCATAGCCCCGCATTAACGGGTCGGTTGATTTAAGATACTTCGCGAGTATTTTTTCGGCCTGTTTATCATGAGACAACCCCAGTGTTTCGAGCGCCATGCCGGGGCCAATTCCACTCAGCGTTGCGACCGATGCGGCGATCTGGTCGAGGGGAATCGGATCGAGCTGGACCAACGACCGTGATGCGGTCTTGCGCACACCGAAATTCGGATCGGCCAGATGCCTGATCAATACTGCCGCCGCCCGGTTATCACCGATTCGTCCCAGGGCCACCGCCGCCGATTTACGCACGTCTTCGACCGCATCGCTCTCGAGAAGATCGATCAATTTTGGCGTCGCACGGGGGTCTTTGTTTTTTCCCAGGGTCGAGGCGAATTGCGAGCGAACCGGGTATTTTTCGTGCGCCAGCAACGGCAGGCAGGCCAGTGTCGAGGCCGTGTCCTTAATCTGCCCCAGACAGCGACCGACATTCAACAAAACATATTGATCGTCGCTGCCCAGATGATTCAGCAGTGAATCGGTAGCAACCGTGCCGAGTTTGGTGAAAATATCCGAAATCGTCCAGCGTTCACGGGCATCGCGGGCGGCCAGGCGGGTCATCATCCGGGGCAGGGCCAGCGCCCCCAGGGCACCGATGGAGTCTTTCGACGGCCCGACCAAGCCCCGATATTTGATCTCCCCTGATGAGGCCTGAATAAATAACCGGTCCACCAGCGCATTGGCTTCTTCCTGCGTCAACTCCGGCGGATAGACAATCTTGGTCGAATCGGCCGCGCGGATTTTACCGGCAAATGCGGTAAGCAGTATACAGGCGAGCAGAAATACTGTTTTGTGTTTTGTCGTCATCGGATAAAGTCTATTTTGTCAGCGCCGAGTCGGGTTGTGAATATTTATCCACCCCGACACCCCACTTTGAGTCGATAATCCAGACATCGTCATCACGGCCGTTCCCGTCATAGCGATCCCGGCCACCCAGGTCGAGGAACAGACCGATTGAACCAAAATCCCGGCGCGGGTTGCCATACCCCTGCGTGTTTTTCAGATTCTTGACATAGTAGCGGTCATCGCCTGCCAGATCGGTCAGCATCCCGGTGCCATTGGCCGAACCACCGCCCTGCGAGAGGTCCCAGGCAACATAGGTATCGTCACCGTCTAAATCGAGCATCCAGCCGGTCGAGCGGTCATGTCCGCAGCCCTGCATCAACCCCTTGCCGAAATAGACATCTCCCCCGGCTTTGTCAAATAGTATCCCCGCGGCCATATGCGTCGCCGCACCCTGCCCATACTGAAAACAGTTGTAACTATCATTCCCGCCACCGTCATACAACGCGCCGAACGCCCACCAATAGCTGCATCCCTGCGCAAAAATATCGGCGGTATATACATCGTTGCCCGCGCCGTCCATAAGCAGGCCGACCCCACCCGAAAAATCAGGCCGAATACCATAGGAAAAGCCCTGCGAGAGCGAGAGGTAGTGGTCGTCATAGCGCAGGATGTCTTTATACTTTCCCCCGGCGAAATAGTTGTCGTTTCCTTCACGGTCGGCAAGCAGACCGACCCCGGCGGCAAAACCGAAAGCCTGCGAGTATAATGCGGCGCGATATTCATCGCTGCCTGCGTGATCATAGAGGAATCCAAAGCCGAACGCCCCGGCGCCCTGCGAGAAAGTATCGGAGATATAGACATCGTCCCCGGCCTCATCGATCAGCATTCCCCCACCGAAAAAGCCGCTACCCAGCGCAAAATTCGCCGCCCGGTAGGTATCATCACCCTCGCGGTCATAGAGCAGCCCAATTGCAAATAATCCGCAGCCGAGCGAGTATCCTTCCGGGGCGGTATACATGTCATTCCCGGCCAGATCGTAGATAAACTGACACTCGCCGGGCTCAACCGGGTCGAGATTGTAGACATCGTTACCCGCCGGATCAAAGATAAAAAAATACTTTCCGGAGTATGTATCATCGCCGGAGCTGCCAAATGCGACCCGACCGACCGGCGTGGTGAAAATGTGTTTTTCTGCCGGATAATCCGGTGTCCTCCCTGTGCTCTCCCAATTGGTCAGCATGTAGAGTTCATCACTGAGGGCTGTCAGTTGTCCCTGACAAAACTTGACCAACAGTGACTGCCATCCTCGCCAATCCAGCCGATCCGAGATCGTCACAAACCGCGCCGAAATCTCCTCGGCCGCCCGTTGCAAACTGTCCATCTTTTCCGGTGAGTAGTTCTCGGCCTCCGGATCTTCCCAGAGCATCTGCGGCAGGGTATCCCGCACGAACCGCCATTCATCGTCAGTCAATTGTCCGGCCAACCCCGAGCGTGGATCGTTCAAGGCCAGATATGCCCCAATCGCATCATCCGTCAGTTCCGTACCAGGACGGTTCTTGCCAACAAAAGTGAGAAGACTGTCAGGTGCTTCATCCCCGAGCAGTAGCCGAATCGTCTCAATCGCGTTCAATTCGGGTTCCGGAGGCGTAAATCTTCCCCGCCACATACCCGGAGGGGAACCCATAGCACCACTGCAAACATCCAGACACGCTTTACCGCCCGACTCATGTTCCATAAGTCCATCAAATACGACCTGCGCGACCGAATCGAGCACCACTGCCATATCGGTCGGCTGCAGCATCACCCGGTCAACTATTGCGAGCCGGAATGAGTCAAGGTCAACATAATCGGTGCGCAAGGCCAGATCCGCCGAGGTCAACTTAATATAGGAAAGCGCGGTGTCGATCTCGGCAAGAATGGTTGCCAGCGGTGTGGCCGTCGAATCCTGTGCCTTAGCCCTGCCCGGGGTCAAAAGCGTCAGACACCAGAGGACCCAAATACATGCCGGAATGAGGCTTTGCCTTCTCATTCCCGCAATTAGGGCAAAAGCAATGGTGAGTCAATCGTTTTTCTGGAAATGGTCGCGTTGTATAACTCAGGTAAGGGAGTATATAAGGTCCTTTATCTGGCCAATCTTGAACGGCTTACGGACGACCTCGGCAATGTGGAGTCGTTGTACAAGAGCGGGATCGACCTGATTACTTACTGCGGTAATGAAAATAATCGGGATCTCGATACTCTCCTTGCGGACAGTTTCGGCGACTTGCCAGCCGGAGATTTCCGGCATGCCCAAATCGGTGATCACGATGTCCGGACGATCTTCCCGAAACCCGGCCAGCGCGGTTTCACCGTCCTCAAATGTCCGTACTCGATGCCCATCAAGGGATAAAAACTCTTTGAACATCATCAGAATCTCTGGATTGTCATCCACAACAAGAATGTTAAGCGATGCAGCCATATAAACTCCGGTCGTTATCGTCGGCCATAATGCCTGTTGCCATTGATGTTAATGTCGCCCCCCTTAAGTAACACATTGATGATGGGCGGCCGTCTCATCTACGTGGCGATCCCAATTCCGAGTGTGGTCCTTAATCCGATTGGCAGCGCTTTCAATATTGTGCAGATATTTATCTGTCTGTGGTGGCAAATTGTCCTTGGCCTGACGGATCAACTCCACCGAACCCATAATCGTGGTTAACGGTGCGGCGACCAACGGCGCAATTGATGTGTCGGCAAACCGACGCGGGGTGCCGTCAGCAACATTTCCTTTAAGTGCTTCACCCAGGCGGGAACCGGCCAAAAGCAGGAATGTGCGGTCAAAATCAGCAAATCGCCGGCGCACCGGATGACGCATTTCTGCGGCGGCCAGAATCCCCAGCGAATGTTCGCCGTCGGAAACCGGGGCCAACAGGCCGGTCTTGAATCCCTCGGGCATCGTCAACCGGCTCTCTTCGGAAGACATCAGCCGTTCAGGATCGCTTTGGTCGATCAGACATGCCCGTTCCCCCGAAAGAGCATATTTATGCCAGGGCAGGCAGTCGGCGGGAATCCGTGAGCGCAACGTTCCCTTCCGACCTACTGGACGCACCTGGGAACTCCCACACAGGCCAAAGGAGCGGTTTTCCCCATCATAGTCGAGCAAGCATACCGCAGTGACATCCAGAGCTTCTCTGACCGCCTCGAGAATCTGTTCCGCACTCTCTGGATACCGGTTTTGCAGCCGATTGAGCACCTCCAGATAGCGGTCGAGCCGGGCCGTGGATCGCTGTCGATCATATTCGGCAAGCCAATGAGCCAGTATTTCGAGGAGTGGCTGAATATACGGCAATGTGGCGGTGGAATATTGTCCGGCCCGCCGTTCGGCGATTATCAGGGTTCCGACGCAGGTATTGCGACAGGTCAGGGGAATGCGCAACCGTGAGCGCATCCCGAAACGGGCCTCAACCGGTGAAGGGGACAAATCGAGAAGATTCGTACAGATTACCGGACAACCGGCTGCCTGTGCCTCCCGCAGTTCACCGCCATTCCCGTACTGTATCGGGTGGTGACGTTCGATCAGCTTCCCCCCGTCCAGCAGGATACTCCAGCGCATTTCACTTTGGCTTGCCCGATCCAGCCGAGCCAGCGAAACATAATCGACCGGGCAGGCCCGCCCAAGCGCCCGGGCGGTTTCGCCCAACGCTTTTTCGATACTGTCACAATTGGCCAGCAACAAATCGAATTGCCCGGCTGCGGACACCGCGTCATGCTCGATCCGGCCCTTGGCGGCTGTAATAAAATCGGTCGCTGCCAATGACAAAAAATCCTGAATATGACCAAGGTGAGATAAAAACCGAGGATCGCCGCCGGTCAACTGCGTACCCCGGAGGGCCAACGCCGCGATTGGTTTATCCCCGTCAAGCAGCGGCATTATCACCCAACGTGTTTCCGGGGTTTTCGCCCCGGGGGCCGGTTGGGGTACCGCGACCGCTCGGGTCACTATGGCGGCATGAAATATTGTCTGGTCCGGCGGCTGGTCAGTCATCGCCTGCAGCTCCTCTGCGGTCAAACCGAGGGCATCCAGGCCAAACAGGCAGTTTTGGTGCGCGGAATATTTGACCATCGCCGCCGCATCAGCCCGAAACTCATCGGCCAGGATCCGCATGAATGAGCATAGCAGGATATCCAGCGTCTCGGCCGAACGCGCAGTTTCGACGAGACGCGGCCAGATCCGGGAATGAGGCGACAGGTCCGGAAGGCGGCGTTGTCGAAGGACCCACGAGAGGATCATCCAGCCCATCAGCGCCAGAACGATCAAAATACCGCCCATAACTAAGCTGTAAGTGACTTCACTCCCTTGCCAGAGCGTCGGTCCGACGCTGCCCGTTATTGCCGTCATTATAACCCCCAATGTATCGATGTGCTCATCGCCTTACAATTCACGGCCGTCCACCGGCTGTGCATTTGCGATACATCTGTCCAATTTGGGTCCATCTCCCCTGTTTAATGTATCGGCGTCAGCCGCGGTTCCTCAACCTGCCTGAAATGGCTAAATCGGAGGGGCCGAACGGCCTGACCGGTCATTTTTTCGGGAATAATCGCCCCGCCAAAGGGTAGAAGAAAATGTCAAAACGGAGGTCAAAGTTTTTGCCGGAGAGGGTTTTTCCTGTTTCTTTTTTGCGCGAAATATACCATAATAGCCGGATGATTTATTGAAAACTGACAGGGAGGAAGTTGCATGCGCAGGCAGAGGACGGTGTTTGGCAGTGTGGTATTGGTATTGATCTTACTGGGTGGACTGACTCTAATCCTGACCGGGTGCGGCGAAGACAGGCCGGTCAATCACGCGCCGGTGTTATCGGCGATTGGTGCAAAATCAGTAACTGAGGGCGAGACGCTGACGTTTACGGTGACCGCCAGCGATATTGACGGCGATGACCTGACCCTGTGGGTCAACAACCAGCCGCCCAACTCCCAGTTTTCCGATATAGTCTCGAGTAGCAGCAGCATTCCGCGTATCTCACAACTATCTAATGTTGTTACCTCTGCGGGTGGCGGCATTACCGGGACTTTCACCTTCATCCCGAATTACGACCAGGAAGGGACTTTAGAACCGACTTTTGTGGTTTCCGATGGGATGGCCGAAGATTCCGAGACAGTCGCCATTACCGTTACCGACGTTGCCTTTACTCACCATGCCGGGATTATGACCACCAGCGAAACCTGGACCGCGGCCGACAATCCTCACTTGGTGGCGGGCGATATTGAAATTCAGGACGGCGCGGTACTGACAATCGAATCGGGTTGTATCGTCGAGTTTATTGAAGGGCGGCGGATTCGCGTCGGATACGTAAGCGCGGGCGGCCTGGTCGCCACCGGTGTGACCTTTACCGCATCCGCCGAGAATCCCACCCCCGGCATCTGGGACGGGATCACTTTCTCGGCCTATACAACTAACTCCAGTCTGTCGGATTGTCTAATCGAATATGGTGGCGGAAACGGTTTCGGCAACGTCTTTGTCGACGACGGTGAGGTCGCCATCACCGATTGTATCCTTCGCCTCTCTTCGAGCAATGGGATCTATTTCCAGGGCGAAGGCCGCGCGAGTGATTTCTCCGGCAACGAAATCAGTGGAAACCTCGGTTATCCCGCCCAGGTCTCCTGTAATTACCTTGGCCGGCTGGGTGGTTCCAACCTGGTGGGGAATACCAAGGACACACTCCTGGTCGGCGGGACCGAAGTGACCTCGGACGCAGATTGGGACACTCTCGGCGTCCCGTTCCGACTCACCACGATGTTCGAGGTGAAAGACGGAGCGATCTTGAATATTGTTCCCGGTAACGTACTCGTTTTTGATAAGGGCGCGGGCATTGAAGTTGGCAAGACCTCCGCCGGCTTTCTGGTTGCCGACGGGACGGTTGACCGACCTTTGATCTTCACTGCAGCCGATCCAGCGGCCGGTCCGGGCGCCTGGGCAGGCCTGTATTTCGGTCCCTATACCGACGCCGCAAGTTCATTGAATAATTGTACAGTGCAACTGGGCGGGAAGGAATTTGCCGGCAACGTGGAAATTAAAGACGCCGAAATCTCCATCCAAAACAGCACGATCGAGCAAAGCGGCCAAAGCGGGATTTACTGTGACGGTGACGCGCGATTCTCACTTTTCACCGGCAATACCCTGAAACTGAATTCGCAGTATCCGATTCGCATCGGCGCGCAATCTGTCGGTGCGCTGACCGACGCAACAGAATATCTGGGGAATACGATCGACAAGATTGCCGTCTACGGGACGGAAGTCACCGAAGATGTCACCTGGAAGAACCTGGGGCTCGATTACATCGTCAGTGGCACCGTCGTTGTCGGTGAGGGCGCGCACATGACGATTGCTCCGGGTGACACAGTTTATTTCAATACGGGGGCAGGAATCGAAATCGGCGGAACCGGCGCGGCGACATTCACCGCTGACGGGGCCGATGATCCCATCCTTTTCGCGGGTGCTGACGGCGCGACATGGGCCGGCCTCAAACTGCTGGGTGGGACGACTGCTGCTTCGCAGATTCGAAACTGCACAATCAATGATGTCGGCGGTTCCGGTATCCTCGGCGGAATTCATTTTGTCGATTGCCAGGCCGTGATCAATAGCAGTGAAATTTCGAATTGCTCGGTCACCGGTGTGTATTTCGACGGCGCCGCATATGCGCTTGAGTTTGAAGATAATCTGATCACCGGGAACAAGTTCCCGGTGGCAATCAACGGGAACTATCTGGGGTTCCTCTCGGCGAATAATGATTTCTCCGGCAACACCAACGATGTCTTCCAGATCTCCGGCAGTGAGATTTCGGCCACGACAAGCTGGGCCAATCCCGGGGTACCACTGCAGATCAACAATGATATCACTATTCAAAGCGGCGTGCAGTTGACCATTCTCCCCGGCGCTACCCTTCAGTTGGCCGACCATGTAAATCTCATTGTGGCTGACGGGGGGGCTTTAATCGCCGATGGGTCGACCGAACAAATTACTTTTACCGCGAGCGGCCAGCGCTTTGGCTCATTGGTCTTTCTCCCGGGTGCATCTTCTGCCTCGATTCTCAAAAATTGCCTTATCGAAAACGGCGGTTCACGTACGAGTTATGATCCGGAAAATGCCGAATACCCGGGTTGCGTCCATATCGATGGGAGCACGATTTCCCTGATCGATTGCACGATTACCGGCAGTAAAGCCCAGGGCGTCTATTGCTACGGAACCGGCTACCCATCGACATTCAACGGCAATACAATTACCGATAATCAGAAATTTCCGTTCCGGGTAGATGCCGGTGTCGTTCACTTAATCGGCGGCACAAACACCTTTACCGACAACGACCTGGAGGTGATCCAGGTCAGCGGCTTACAGGGAGATTATTGCGGGCGTGTCACCGCTTCGGCCACGTGGGCGGCCCAGCAGTACCCCTACTATATCGACTTCCGGGACAGTTTGAAAGTCGTCGGCAACACCACCCTGACCCTTGCACCCGGGGTCGAGATGATTTTCTTCAAACGCTCGGCCTTCATCGTCGGTGATCCGGGGGGCAATGCCTCCGTCGTGGCGATCGGTACCGAAACCGATTCCATCACGTTTACCCGCGAATACGACAATCAAAACACAAGCACCTCGAACAACTGGGGTGGATTCCGGCTCTATGGCGCGGGTAACGACGCCTCGGTTTTCAAGTATTGTAAGGTACTCTTCGCCGGCAGCAGTACGATTGCCAACTACCTGGACGGGAATTTCCACTTGGTTGACTGCTCCCCGACGATCACCAACTGTCGCATCGGTTATAGTCGCGATTACGGCATTTACCGCGAAGGCACTTCCGCACCGACTTTGACGGACAATGTCTACCATAACAACAGCAAGGGCGACCTCTGGCCGTAAGCCGGTTTATCTGATAAATCAATTAAGGGCGGCCCTTCCGGGCCGCCCTTTTTCCTGGGGCCGTCGATCGGGAACTCAGCCGGATCAATTGCCGCGGACGCACCTTGTCAATATTCTCAGGGTGCGCCGAATTTACTTGAATCTCCGGTCAAAAATAAATAAGGTGAACAGTTACGCTGGACATTCGGGAGAGCTGTACGTGCCGGAAATCGCCCCTGCTGTCCCGCGACGTGGAGATGACAATACTGCCATAAATCAGCGCTAAGGAGATCGCATGAAGATTAATGAATATCAGGCGCGCGATATCTTTCGTTCGCACGGTATGCCTGTCCCGGCCGGAAAAGTCTGCACTACCGCCGACGAGGTCAAGGCGGTTGCGATGGAGATCGGCAAGCCGGTTGTGGTCAAGGCACAGGTACACGTCGGCGGCCGCGGCAAGGCCGGAGGCGTCAAGATCGCCCGGACCCCGGAAGACGCCTGGGAAAAAGGCAAAGAAATCCTCGGGATGGACATCAAAGGCCTGACCGTCAAGAAAGTGCTCGTGGCGGAGGCCGTCGAAATCGAATCTGAAGCGTATATCGGGGTCATTGTCGATCGGGCCGCCAAGGGAGTAACGCTGATGGTTTCCGCCGCCGGCGGTGTAGATATCGAAGAAGTCGCCCGCGAAACGCCGGAGAAAATCGTTAAACTCACCGTTGACCCGTTGGTGGGCATTAATATGTTTCAGGCCCGTCAACTGGCCTTCGCCATTTATAAAGACAAAAAAATCGCCGGACAAGCCGCCAAGGTCCTGCTGAAACTCTATGAGGCATTCTGGGCCAATGACTGCTCGCTGGCCGAGGTCAACCCGCTGGTGGTCACCCCGGACCAGAAAGTCCTCGCTATCGACGCCAAGATCAATATCGACGATAGCGGCCTCTACCGTCATCCCGAACTCGAAGAACTCCGGGATCTCGACGCCGAGGTGAGCGATGAAATTGAAGCGCGGAAATTCGGCCTCTCGTTTGTCAAACTCGACGGCAACGTCGGCTGTTGTGTCAACGGCGCGGGGCTGGCGATGGCGACGATGGACCTGGTCAAGAAATACGGCGGCGACCCGGCCAATTTCCTCGATATCGGCGGTTCATCCAACCCCCAAAAAGTCGTCGCGGCAATGCGCATCATTACCGCCGACCCGAATGTCAGGGCGATCTTGTTTAACATCTTCGGCGGCATCACTCGTTGCGACGATGTCGCCAACGGAATCAAAGCCGCCCTCGCCGAGTTCAAACCGGCCGTGCCGATTACCGTGCGGTTGACCGGCACCAATGAAAAAGAAGGCCGTGCAATTTTGGAATCGATCGGGATTACAGCCAAAACTTCGATGGTCGAAGCAGTACGGGCGGCGATTGATTCCGCCGGCGTAACTGTCCCGTCGGAAACATTAGTCTAACCGGTGTTCACTTGAGATTGACGCTGAAAACTTACGGAGGACAAGGTGAGTATTTTAATCGATAAAAACACCCGCGTCGTCGTTCAGGGTATCACCGGCCGTGATGGCTCGTTTCATACTCGCTCGATGATTGAGTACGGCACCAAAGTCGTCGCGGGCGTCACCCCCGGCAAAGGCGGCGAAACCTTTGACGGGATACCGGTTTTCGATACCGTCGCCGAGGCGGTCCGCGTCACCGGGGCAAACACATCGGTGATTTATGTCCCGGTCGCGTTTGCCATCGACGCCATATTCGAGGCGGCCGATTCCGGCGTCGACCTGGTTATCTGCATCACCGAGGGTCTGCCCGTCCGCGACATGCTGCGCGTCTACCGCTACCTGAAAAACAAGGGCGTGCGCCTGGTGGGGCCTAACTGCCCCGGCCTGATCACCCCCGGTGTCTGTAAAGTGGGTATCATGCCCGGGCCGATTGTCAAAAAAGGCAATGTCGGCGTGATCTCGCGTTCCGGCACGTTGACCTACGAAGTCGTCTACAACCTGACGATTAAAAAGCTCGGCCAATCCACCTGCATCGGCATCGGCGGCGATCCGGTAATCGGCACCAACTTCATCGATTGCCTCCAGATGTTCGAAAAAGACAAAGCCACCGAGGCCGTCGTCTTGATCGGTGAAATCGGCGGCAACGATGAAGAAGAAGCCGCGCAGTATATTAAAAAGCACATGACCAAACCGGTCGTCGGCTTTATTGCCGGTCGTACCGCCCCTCCGGGCAAACGGATGGGTCATGCCGGCGCGATCATCTCCGGCGGGTCGGGCACCGCCGCTGAAAAGGTGCGGGCGTTCCGGGCGGTCGGCGTGGAAGTTGCTGAGACCCCAGCCGAAATTGCCGAACTGGTCGAAGGTGAACTGAAGAAATTGGCGAAGAAATCGGCCAAAAGGAAAACGCTGAAAGTCGTGGCCGTCAAAACTCGGACTGTAAGCAAGGCCGCCAGGGCGGCGAAGAAATCCAAGGTGGGCGCGAAGAAAAAAGCTGCCGCCAAAAAGTCTCCGGCAAAGAAAAAAGCGGCGCCGAAGAAAAGAGCGGTGAAAAAAATTGCAAAGAAGAAAGTTACCAAGAAAAAAGTAGTGAAAAAAATCGCGAAGAAAAAAACCGCCCCCAAAAAGAAAGTTGCCAAGAAAAAAGTCGTAAAGAAACCGACAAAGAAAAACACCGCCAAGAAACCGGCCAAGAAGACTGCGAAGAAAAAACCGGCGGTAAAAAGACGGTCAAGAAAGCAATGGCGAAAAAGAAAACCGCCAAAAAGAAAACAACCAAGAAGAAAAAATAAGACGTGGAACAGACACTTTTGATCATTAAACCCGACGCGACCGCTCGCCGGCTAACCGGAGAAATCCTGTGCCGAATCGAGCGGTCGGGTTTTGTGGTCAAACAACTACGACTGATGCGACTCACCTCGGAAATGGCGCGGAAATTCTATGCCGTCCACGAGGGCAAGCCGTTTCTCGATGCCTTATGCGCCTTCATGGCCTCGGGGCCGATCGTCCCGATGGTTCTTGAAAAAGAGAATGCCATCACCGACTTACGGGCCTTGATCGGGGCCACCGATCCGGCCGAAGCCGCCTGCGGGACCCTGCGTTACGAAATCGGCGAAAATGTCCAGCGCAATTCGGTTCATGCCTCGGATTCGGCTGAATCTGCCGCGAGCGAAATCCCCTTCTTCTTCGAACAGGAGTAGGCCCGGCCGGCAGGTCGATTCCGGCGGATGAGTGATGAAACTGATCATTACCCCCAACGCAGAATCGGTCACGGTTCAACTTCCCGACACACTTCAGGTGGATCAAATCGGCCGGACGGCGGCCGGACCAACCGATATCGTCAAGGCGATGAATCAGGCCGTTGACCGACCACTCGACTCTCCCCCGCTGAACGATTTCTTGCGCGACGCCGATGATCTCCTTGTCGTGGTCAATGACGCCACTCGCGCGACACCAACCGGCACAGTACTATCGATCCTTGGTGATCGCCTGACCGGCGTTGGCAACCTGAAAATCATCGTTGCCACCGGCCTGCATCGCGCGCCGACCGACCAAGAATATCGGACAATTCTTGGTCAGACCTATGATCGGTTCCGCCCCCTCACGGTCGCCCACGACGGCCACGATCTTGACTCACTTGTCTGGATCGACGGGGGCAACCATAAAATTTTGATTAACCCGGCTCTGGCCAGGGCCGACCGCGTCCTGGTGATCAATTCAGTTGAACCGCATTTCTTTGCCGGTTACACCGGCGGCCGAAAATCATTTCTGCCCGGTCTGGCCGGTTATCCGAGTGTCGAAGCTTCCCATGCGGCCGCGGTTCATCCCGACGCCGTGCCACTGCGCATTGCGGGCAACCCGGTCCGCGGGTTCATCGAATCAAATACCGGCTTCGTTGACCCGGCCCGAACCTTTGCCATCCAGCTTGTTTTGGACCGTTTTGACAAAATCGCACAGATATCGGCCGGGAATCTCGATCAGGCGTTCAGACTGGCTTGCGCCGGGGCGGACTCGATGTATACTATGTCTGTCAATCGGCGGTACGATATTGTGTTGGCCGTGGTCAAACCGCCGTTGAATATCAACCTTTATCAGGCCGAAAAATCGTGGGAGCACGCCCGCTACGGACTGAAAAACGGCGGCATCCTTATTTGTGTTTCGGCCTGTCCGGAGGGAGTCGGCTCGAGTTTCTATCAACGGCTGAGCGAGAAGTATCCCGAGCAAAACACATGGATCGCGCTGGCCGAACAACCATACGAAATGGGCTTGCACAAACTGGTGCGCACCGCCCGGATGAGAGCACAAGGAGAACTGTGGCTGGTCTCGAATATTGCTGATGACACAGCCCGCAAATTCTGGTACGAACCCAAAGTATCGGTTCAGGCGGCCCTCGATGAAGCGTTGACGATCAAAGGTCCTCACGCCTCCCTTCTGGTCATCGACGATGCCGCTTTGACCGTACCCGTGGTTTCAGCATAAATACCATCTACCATATTCGTTTGTGGAGGAAGTAGACATGCGCAAGAAAATCACTGTTGTCGGCGCCGGCCATGTGGGCGAAACCACCGCCCACTACCTCGCCGAAGCCAACCTGGGCAACATCGTATTGATTGATGTCGTCGAGGATATGCCGCAGGGCAAGGGCCTGGATATGTCCGAGGCCGGTCCCGTCCGGGGGTATGACTGTTATGTAAACGGCACCAACGATTATGCCGACACCAAGAATTCCGACCTGGTGATTATCACCGCCGGAATGGCGCGCAAACCGGGGATGTCACGCGAAGATTTATTCACCTCCAACAAGAAGATCATGGACTCCGTCCTCGACGGCATTCTGCCGCACAACCCGGACGCCAAAGTCCTGGTGGTGACCAACCCGCTGGACATCATGACCTACCACGCGTTCAAGCGTTCCGGTTTCCCGTCCAACCGGGTCTTCGGCCAGGCCGGTATCCTCGACTCGACTCGGTTCCGCTGCTTTATCGCGATGGAACTGGGTGTATCGATGCGCGACACCCAGGCGATGGTCCTCGGCGGCCACGGCGACACCATGGTGCCGTTGCCGGCCTATACCACCGTCGCCGGTATTCCGGTCACCGAACTGATCCCCAAAGCGCGGCTCGATGAGATCGTCGCCCGCACCCGTGGCGGCGGCGGTGAAATAGTCAAATTACTCAAGACCGGCTCGGCCTACTATGCTCCGGGCGCGGCGGCCGTGCAAATGGCCGACTCTGTCTTGAACGACTGCAAGCGCGTGCTCCCCTGTTCGGCCTACATGGACGGCCAGTACGGGCTCAAAGACATCTACATCGGTGTGCCGATCACGCTCGGCGAAAATGGTGTCGAAAAAATCTGGGAGCTGAAGCTCTCCGATACGGACCTCGCCCTCTTGCAAAAGTCGGCGGCGACCTACAAAGAACACCTGAAGATTCTTGGCTATAACTAAGCCGAAGCAATAAGCCGGAGGGCGGCATAACGCCGCCCTCCGGCAGTTAAAAACAGCGATTAATCAGCAAGTTAGGATAAGTGTAATTCAGAAGATTATTGCAAAGCGCCGGCACCAATAATCACTTCGCCTGATCAAACGATAAAACTACAGCAATAACTCAAGTTGTCTTAAATAGATTGTAGACATACAGTGGAGGGCAAAATGGCCGTCAAGTTTTCCAAAATTACCCCGCCGAAAGACGGGAAACCGATCACCGTCTCCGGCAAGAAATTGAAAATCCCCGACAACCCGATCATCCCGGTAATCGAGGGTGACGGGATCGGGCGCGATATTATGAAAGCCACCCGGCGGGTGGTTGATGCCGCCGTGGAGAAGACGTTTAAGGGCAGGAAGAAAATCGCCTGGATGGAAGTGTTCGCCGGTGAGAACGCGATGGATGTATACGGCGAGGTAATGCCCGCCGAAACGATCAAGGCCATCAAACATTACTATGTTGCCCTTAAAGGCCCGCTAACCACCCCGGTCGGCGGCGGGTTCCGCAGTCTGAATGTGACGATGCGGCAGGTGATGAATCTCTACGCCTGTGTCCGCCCGGTTAAGTATTTCCGCGGCGTGCCCTCACCGGTGCGCGCGCCGGAAAAAATGGACGTGGTCATCTTCCGCGATAACACCGAGGATGTTTACGCCGGGATCGAATGGCGCAAAGGATCAAAAGAAGCCCGCAAGCTCATCAAGTATCTCAAAGACGAATTCGGTGTCGACATCCGTAAAGATTCCGGCATCGGGATCAAACCGATCTCGGTAACCGGCACTACCCGCCTCGTGCGCAAGGCGATCGAATACGCCATCGCCAATAAGTGCAAATCGGTGACTCTGGTACACAAGGGCAATATCATGAAATACACCGAGGGCGCTTTCCGCGATTGGGGTTACGCCGTCGCCAAAAAGGAGTTCGGCCGCAAGACAATCACCGAGGATGAACTCTGGGCAAAATACAAAGGCAAGATGCCCAAAGGTAAAATCCTGATTAAAGACCGCATCGCCGATTCGATGTTCCAACAGGTACTCACCCGTACCGATGAATATGAGGTCATCGCGACTCCGAACCTCAACGGTGACTACCTCTCCGACGCTTGCGCCGCGCAGGTTGGCGGGCTGGGGATGGCCCCTGGGGCTAATATGGGTGATTTTGTAGGACTCTTTGAGGCCACCCACGGTACCGCGCCGAAATATGCCGACAAGGACGTGATCAATCCCGGTTCGCTGATTCTCTCCGCGGCGATGATGCTTAAATATCTCGGCTGGGAGAAAGCCGCGACAACGGT
>JAJRUJ010000064.1 GCA_024277855.1 Candidatus Zixiibacteriota bacterium | reverse complement strand
GTTTTCCGCGATCTGAACGCGATTGTGCAGTCGTTGTCGACAAGGCCGTGTTGGCCGGAGAGTTGGTCGAGGTGATCAAATCTTCCGCCGGTAAGTTCGTCGAAAGTGTCGATATTTTCGATATCTATACCGGAAAGCAGGTTGCCGAGGGCAAAAAAAGTGTCGCAATTTCGGTGGTCTATCGTTCGAGTGAAGGGACCTTGACTGATAAGCAAGTTAATGTTGCACATAAGAAAGCAGTCGCGGAATTAATGAAAAAGTTTAATGCGGAACTGCGTGACTGAACGGCGGCCGCACCGGCAAATCTGGATTCTCACGCCCGGTCCGTCACCTGATGACCGGGCTTGATTTATTTGTTTCCCCGGCGTGACTTAGCGGTATAATTGTCTTCATGGAATTAATCGGCGCCAAACCCGAGCGGAAAGTCGTGGCATATTTTCTGGCCGCGATTCTCATCGGTACGATCATCCTCCTGATGCCGATCAGTTCGAGATCGACGGAAATTACCTTTGTTAACGCCTTGTTCACGGCCACCTCGGCAGTCTGTGTGACGGGTCTGACTGTTCTCGACACCGGCCGGGACTTTTCGTTCTTTGGCCAGATTGTCATTCTCTTGCTCATCCAACTCGGCGGATTGGGGATCATGACCCTGGCCACCGCGTTGCTGATGACCTTTGGCCCAAAGCTCTCCTTTCAGGACCGTCTGGTGGTGTCACAGACTTTTGACACCGGCCGCCGGTTAGTCACTCGTCCACTGCTCAAGGCGGTCGTGGTCACCACCCTTCTGTTTGAGTCGATTGGGGCGATCATGCTGTTTGCTGGTTTCCAAAATCAATATCCTTTCGGCGAGGCGGTGTATCTTTCAATATTTCACTCGATCTCGGCTTTTTGCAACGCTGGGTTTTCTCCCCTCAACGGCGGCCTCGAACAGTTCCAGTCGAATATGTGGATGATTTCTGTTTTTTCGTTTTTGATCATCAGTGGTGGTCTTGGTTTTGCCGTTATCCGGGAATTGGCCGAGCGCTCGTCGGTAAAAAAAATGCGTCTTTCCCTGCATAGTAAACTTTGTCTCAGCACAACTGCGATATTACTGGTTCTGGGCACGGTGGGATTTCTATTTGCCGAATACCAAAACGCCTATAGCGATTTGGGTCTTGGCCCAAGCATGGCCAACGCTTTTTTCCAATCGGTCACCTGTCGCACCGCGGGATTCAACACCATCTCTCAGCGAAGTCTTACAGAGGTTAGTTTACTCCTTTCGATGATTTTGATGTTTATCGGCGCTTGTCCCGGCTCGACCGGCGGCGGGATCAAGACCACGACCCTGGCTGTCGTCGGTCTGCTTGGCTGGCATCGGTTTCGCGGCCGTCGCACGGTATACGCTTTCAAACGTTCAATTAGCGCTGACTCAGTCAGCCGCGCGCTGACCGTTTTGTTGGTTGCCGTGGTTATCCTGGTCGTGATGGCCGGGTTGTTGATGTTTGCCGAGGAACAGCCGGTCGCTCATACAGCCAGCCATGGGTGGTTTGCCGACAATCTATTTGAAGTCGTCTCCGCTTTTGGCACGGTCGGCCTCTCGTTGGGGGTGACTCCACATTTACATGGCTTTGGCAAGATTATTCTTGTAGTGTTGATGTTTACCGGGCGGGTTGGCCTGCTGACCCTGGCTTTTGCGCTGGCCCATAAACCCCGACCGGGGGAAATTGAGTATCTTGATGAACCGGTAATGGTTGGATAGGGGAGAGTTGTGAAGGACTTTGCGGTTATTGGACTGGGAAATTTTGGGGCGAATGTGGCCCGCGAACTGACGAAATTGGAATGCAAAGTCACGGCCATTGATGTGGATAAGACGCGGATGGAGGCGTTGCGGGACGATGTTGAAGTGGCGATTCTCTCCGATGCAACTGATCGCGCCGTCCTCGAAAACCTCGATGTGCCCCATTTTGACTGTTTTGTGGTATCCACCGGCAAGGACTCACATGCCTCAATCCTGATCACCCTTCACCTCCATGAATTGGGAGCTCAGCGGATCGTGGTTAAGGCTAACTCGGCTGACCATGCCCGTATTCTCGCCAAAGTCGGCGCAACCAAAGCGCTGATTCCCGAAAAACAGATGGCCACCCAACTCTCGCGCACCCTTGCTCAACCCAATCTTGTCGATTTCCTGCCGCTTACCGGCGATTACAGTGTTGCCGAACTGGTTCCGCCGAAGAAATTCATTGGTGCACAGTTAGCCGATCTGCGTATCCGAACTGAGTATCGGGTTCAAGTAATCGCTGTAAAAGACTCCGACAGTGATGAATACCGATTTGCCCCCGGGGGTGATTGTCGGATAAAGGCCGCCGACATTCTCGTCGTTCTGGGTAAAGATGTCGATATTGACAAGCTTAGAGAATAATTTTCGCCATTTACTCCACCAGACATATGCCGGCTTGTCCGGCGCGCGATAAAGTCATCTCGGAGAGAAATTTCGGAGAATCGTTTAAACTTTATTGCTTAGCTATGGTTTATGCTTGACTATATTTTGACGAAAATTTAAATTAAAGATTACGGGTTGTGTCTCTTATTGTGAGAGTACAAATGCCCGGTAAAGACCCTATGGCACAGAACAGCTTTGAAATACTTGAGGGTCGTATCCGTTCGGCTGTGGAAGAACGTCAATCTCTGCAGGCGGAGAACGCGCGGTTACGGGACCGAATTGAAGCGCTCAGGACGCGGGAAGAATCGTTGGAAAAGGAATTGCGCGGTGCCGGAGTCGCGCGACAAGAAAATAGGCCGGCGGTTGATGTCGATGTGGTCAGGGGAAGATTACGGGATCTGCTTACCCGCATCACTCGACTCGAAAATACTCTCGAAAAATTCGATAGGTGATGGCTGGTTTCGCCATGGACTGTGGCGGAATAGGTCATTTTTGACATAGAGGTGGTACAGTTAGTGAAGAGTGATTACGCAGGCTGGCTATAGATCGGTTTTATTTTGGAACAAGCCAAGAAGACAGTTAAGGTGACTATTTTCGGTGAGGAGTACCCTCTGCGGGGGGATGCCGACACCGAGTATATGATCAAAGTAGCCGAATATGTCGATCGGTCCATGAGGGCCGTAGCCGACAAGGCAACCCATCTGTCTCCGGCAAAAACCGCCGTTTTGACGGCGATTAATATTGCCGATGAATTGTTCCGAGAGAGGTCCGAATCCAATACCCGATTATCGGATGTCGAATCACGGGCGACCGAAATTTTGGAATGGATGGATGGCAAGCTTTCTGAAAAATCCTCCGCTGACTAGTTCCACCTGAATTTTCTACATAGATCACTCGCCCCGGGTGCGTTGACGGCGTTCGTATCGTCGATTTGTCTTGTCCGGGCCGGGTCGACAACTCTGGAGGAGTTGTGTCATGAGCAACCCGCTGTGGGTCACCCTGGTTGTGGGGATGGTGGCGGCGGCCATTTTCTACTTTCTCGGCTGGTTTTTAACGCGCAAGGTGGGGCTTTCCAAGATCGCGCGGGCCGATGAAGTGGCGGCTACCGTCATCCGAGAGGCCGAAAAAGAGGCCGAGATAAAAAAGAAAGAGGCCCTGTTAGAGGCCAAGGATGAGTGGTATAAGGCAAAGGTCAATTTCGAACGCGAATTGCAGGTCAAACGTTCGGAATGCCAGCAGACTGAAAAACAATTGGCGGAACGTGAGTCGGCCCTCGATCGGAAGGTCGATGTTCTCAGCAAAAAGGAAAAAGATTACCAGAATAAAGAGCGAGCGCTCCTGGCCAAGGAGAAAGCCGTTGGATTGCGCGAGACCGAGTTGGAACAGCTGATCTCGGTGCAGAACGAACAACTCGAACGGGTTGCCGGCATGACCTCCGATGAGGCCAAAAAAATCCTCATGGAGAATCTCGAACAGGCCGCGCGGCTGGAAGCGGCCGCTACCGTCAAGGAAATCCTCGAAGAGGCCGCGCATAATGCGGAAAAAGAGGCGCGGGAGTTGATTATCAGCGCGATTTACCGCGTGGCCGCCGACCATACCGTCGAATCCACCGTTTCGGTGGTCAATTTGCCCAGCGATGAAATGAAAGGACGAATTATCGGTCGGGAAGGCCGCAATATTCGTTCCTTTGAGACCGCGACCGGGGTCGATGTCATTGTCGATGATACCCCCGAGGCCGTTATTCTCTCCGGCTACGATCCGGTCCGGCGCGAAATCGCCCGGCTGGCCCTGGAAAAACTGGTTGCTGACGGTCGGATTCACCCGGCGCGGATCGAGGAAGTGGTCGAAAAAACAGAGAAAGAGATCGAAGTCAAAATCCGCGAAGCGGGCGAACAGGCCTGTTTTGATCTGGGCATCCATTCGATGCACCGCGATATCATCTGGTTGTTGGGTAAATTACATTATCGTACCTCCTACGGCCAGAATGTCCTTAGGCATTCGGTTGAAGTGGCGATGCTTTGCGGCATTATGGCCGCCGAACTTGGGCTGGATCCGATTATCGCCAAACGGGCCGGATTGTTGCACGATATCGGGAAAGCGATCGACCGCGACACCGAAGGCACCCATACGCAAATCGGTGTGGCCTTTCTCAAGAAATATAACGAAATCTCCGAAGTGCTCAACGCGGTCGAGGCGCACCATGGCGATGTCCCGGCCGAGTCGCCCTATCCGATCCTGGTCCAGGCCGCCGATGCGACCTCCGGCGCGCGACCGGGGGCGCGGCGTGAACCGCTCGAGGGATATATCAAACGGCTTGAGAAACTCGAAGAACTGGCGGACAGTTTCCACGGTGTCGCCAAGGCCTTTGCCATTCAGGCCGGACGGGAAATCCGCGTCATCGTCGAAAACGACCAGGTCGACGATGTCGGCGCGACCCTGCTTTCGTCTGATATCGCCAAGAAAATTCAGGGTGAAATGGAATATCCCGGCCAAATCAAAGTCACTGTCATCCGAGAGACGAGGGCCATCGACTACGCCAAATGACCGGTCACAAGCGGTATTCTCAGGTGGGGCCGCTGTCTCGAATGCGGCAGGCAATTGACCAAATCAGGGGTTTCCCCCTGGTGTATGGAACGGGTAATTCATGGTGAAACTACTGTTTGTCGGTGATATCACCGGTCGGCCGGGCCGCTGGATAACTTCTCAACTGCTCTGGGCGATCAAGCGGGTCCACGCAATCGACTTTACCATTATCAATGTCGAAAATGCGGCGGGGGGGTATGGCGTTACCCGGGAAATCTCGCAGAAAATGTACTCCTATGGCGCGGATGTTCTCACTTCGGGTAACCATATCTGGGACCGCAAGGACCAGTGGGGGTTGCTCGATGACGACCCCTATCTCCTGCGTCCGGCAAATTATCCGTCGGCCGCGCCCGGCAAAGGGATCGTCTCACGGCAGACCGCGGGCGGGATCGAAATCGGCGTGATCAATTTGCAGGGGCGGGTCTATATGAAAGAAATCGACTGCCCGTTCCGTACCGCCGACCGGTTGATCAACGAACTACGTGAAACCACCAACATCATCTTTGTCGATATGCATGCCGAGGCGACCTCGGAGAAGCAGGCGTTGGGCTACTATCTCGACGGCCGGGTCACCGCGGTGATCGGCACCCACACCCATGTGCAAACCGCCGATGAGAAAATCCTCAAACGCGGCACCGCCTACCTGACCGACGCCGGGATGACCGGCCCGCATGAATCGGTGCTCTGGGTCAAACCCGAAAACGCCATCGCCCGTTTCCTCACCGGCATTCCTCATCGGTTTCATATGGCCGAAGATGACGTCCGGCTTTCGGCGATTGTCATTACGGCCGATGAAACAACCGGCAAAGCCGAAAAAATTGAGCGATTCCAATATGCCTATGACGGTTCGGTCTCCGTTCGTGAATATTTCGGCCTCCCGCCTCGGGAGGAAGATCCTGACTATGTCCCCCGAACCGAATCGTTGCGGCCCGACGAAACGTAAATCGGCAGTGCGACGACCGGCACGGAGAATTGGTTGACAGGGCGTGATATGCGTTATTTTTTGGGCGATCATGGAAGCACAGATAATTGATGGGAAAAAAGTTGCCGCCGATTTTCGGGAACAGCTGGCTGGTCGGGTAGAGAAACTGCGCGAGCGCGGTATTGTCCCCGGCCTGACTGCTGTTCTAATCGGAAGCGATCCCGCCTCGGCCTCGTATGTCCGCTCGAAAAAACGGGGGGCAAAAAAGCTGGGCATGAACTCGCAGGTTATCGAACTCCCTGCCGACACCTCCCAACGAAAACTCAACGATGTTATCGACCAACTCAACGCCAATGACGCCGTGCACGGCTATATTATCCAATTACCGCTTCCGTCGCAGTTAAATGTCCATGAATCGTTATATCGGATTCGACCCGAAAAAGACGCTGATTGTTTCCATCCGGAAAATGTTGGCTTGCTCACCCTCGGGCGTCCGCGTTTCATGCCCGCTACGCCGGGTGGCATCATCGAACTGCTCAAGGCCTATGATATTCAGACATCCGGCAAGGAAGTCGTCATCCTTGGGCGCTCGGACATCGTGGGCCGACCGCTGTCGATTATGCTCTCCCAAAAATCGGCCCAGGGTAACGCGACCGTAACCGTCTGCCACACCCGTACCAAAAACTGGACGACCCACACCAAGAACGCCGACATTCTTGTTGCCGCGGTAGGCCGCCCCGACACGGTCACCGCCGACATGGTCAAACCCGGTGCGGTAATCATCGATGTCGGGATGAACCGCATCGAGGACCCCCAGGCCAAGAAGGGGTATCGTCTGGTCGGGGATGTCGATTACCAGGGTGTGTCGGAAGTTGCCGGTTATATCACTCCGGTCCCCGGCGGGGTGGGGCTGATGACTGTCTCAATGTTATTAGCCAACACCGTCACCGCCGCCGAACTTACTGTAAAATAGAGTCTGATTTGTGAATGGCGTACCTCCCGAGGTGCCATTTTAGTCTTGTACGTCAGGAATCCTGCGATCCTGACTTGTGCTTATGGATGGGCAAGCTGTCAGGTGCGACATTTTAAAAACGTCCGGCGTGGCCCGCCGCGGCGGGTTTCAAGGCGCATGAGTAATTTGTGATGTCGTTCGGTGCCCATACTCATCCGGGCACAGGCCATTTATGTCTGTCCGCCTCTGACGGGTTTCAGGGCGCGTCGGTCCATGTAGGGCGGATGTTTACCATCCGCCGTGGAACCCACCGCAGAGCGGGTGGGGTACCCGTTTTTGTTAATCTCATTAAATCCTCAGGATAAAGAAGGTGCAGTTGCTTTTTGGGCCAGGGATTACGGCCTAACGGAAGACGACAAGATTGCTCGCGAGGAAATGAACCGCATGTTACGCGAGAAGGCTGCCGAAGGGCCGTCTTATCCCAAAAACCAGACAAACTAATTAAAATGCGGCCGGGCGTATGTCCACACCCGTGCCCTTTACGGGCATGCGCCAACATTGATCATCTCGTCATTGTTAGTTCTGGAAAATACGCACCGACTGCGAGAAAATTATTGCTCCGCACATAGAATGAAACACAGGCAAGAAACCATCCACAGCGGGTTTCAAGTGGTTGTGGGTGGGAGTAGAATCACAGGGGTTTTGACCCTGCCAGCTCTCAATCCAGAGCAGGAGAATATTTCTCTTACGGCTTTTTCTCTTTTGGCGCAGGCAGACGCGCTTTCAGCTTCCGATATTCCGAGGTCTTGATCGCGCGTTGAGTGCTCGTTACGGGCATTTGGGCGATCTCTGCTTTGATCCGGGCGATGCGGTCTTTGGTTTCCGGGTGGGAGGCCGTCAGGTTTTCAAACCACCCACGGTCGGTCTTGCCGGACATCGCCGCCAATTTTTCAAACATCGTTATTGCGGCATTGGGATTGTACCCGGCCTTGTCCATATAGTACACGCCGAACTCGTCGGCTTCAAATTCGTTCGAGCGGCCATATCCCTGCATCGCCAGCGACAGGACCAGCCCGGAAATCTTCCCGATTAACTCATCCGATTTTTCGCCGAGGACTAACTGCGTTACAATCGATGCGCCATAGTAATTCTGAATCGTCTTGACCGAATGCCGGCCGACCACATGAGATATCTCATGGGCCATCACCGCCGCCAACTCGTCCTCGGAATCCATCATCCGCAGGATGCCGGTATAAAAATACAAATGACCGCCGGGTGCGGCGAACGCATTGACCTGGTCGTTGTCCAACACCGTGAAATGATAGGGGAGAGTAGGCCGATCCGAAAGGTCGGCGATTTTTCGCCCGACCCGGGTCAGGTAGGCCTGCCACCGTGCATCGTCCAGCGGCTTTTCGGTTTTCTCCAGTTCGGCGGCGATGGAATTCCCCAGCCCGATTTCCTGCTGGTCGCTGATCAAAATCAGCGATTTTTTTCCACCCGGGCCGGTGGTCGCACAGGAGAAAAGAAAGGCCGCACAGAAACAGAAGAGAGATACGCGGCCAAAGTTCTTCAGCGGCGGCTTGCGATATACATGCATCGTCAACCTACAATTTCATTTTCTCGGCGATATCGCCAATATAGGGCAGCTTATACATTTTCCCCTGCACGGCAAACATGATCCCGGCCAGCGCCGACCCGGCACAGAGGATCACAATCATCACCCAGAAATAATCCGATACTTTCGGAATCAAAAACAGGACGGCGAGAATCTCCAGCAGTAGTAAGACCAGCCCCTGCCGCCCGTGATGCAGGGCGAATTTGTTCTCCCGCATTTTGGTCAGCGGGACAAAACACATAAACGGGATATAAGCCAATATCGCGGCCGACCGTCCCTCCTCAACCTGGTCAGCAGCACTCTCCTTGTGCGTCTTCTCGGCCTCGTCGAGCGGGTCCTCGCCGAAATCAGGCACACTGCCGGTCTCAAGCGTATCCATAACTCCCCCCACTTTCGGGATCAGGTCGTCAGTTTCCTTGCGGGTAGGATATGGTGTTTTGTCGGATGGGGCAAGCGCCAACTGCCCCTCTCAAATCCGAGTCCAATCAGTCTAACCATAAAAAAGAGCAGGTGTAACCCCCCGCCTGGAATAATCGGATCAGTGAATTAGTTTTCTCAGGGCACACACGGGTCGGTGCAGGGGAACGGCGTGATGTTTTTGTAGACCCAGTTGACATAATGGACAACATCGACGGGATTGACCGTGTCTTCGCAGTCGACATTACCCGCCTCGTACGGGCAATTGGCGAGCGGCACACGCGCGTCCCGGCGTGCTGCAATATTAAACCGGGGATCCCGGTATATCCCACACGAATTGGCCGCGCTCAATCTGAGAACCAAATGGTGGTGGTAAGGTGTGTGGTTCTTATAAATGACTAATACACTAAGAGGTGGTTGCGGAATTTCGGACAGTTCGTTAAGGTGGAATTGAGACGTTTTTGAGAGGACGTAGAAGATGAGAAAACGACGTAACTTTTCCGCTGAATTCAAAGCGCGTGTTGCGCTCGAGGCGCTGTCCGGGGCGCACACGATGTCCGAGCTGTCGGCCAAACATGGGGTGCATCCGAATATGATCTCGCAGTGGAAGC
>JAJRUJ010000063.1 GCA_024277855.1 Candidatus Zixiibacteriota bacterium | reverse complement strand
GTTCTTCAACACCGGTCGCATCGATGCGATACCACTTAAGCTCAACTTCCAATTGCTCACCAGAGGTCAGCGCCTGGGCCAGCTTGGGCGACGATTTGTCGAACACCTTGGTAATCTTCAGCGGGCCGTGGACGCGCTTACCGACCGGAAGACCGCTCTGCGTGTCACGCGGGATCTTAATTTCATGATCATAGGCCTGGCAGAGGATGGTCCCCTCACGCCCTTGTTGGTCACAGGAGCCTTCAATCGGCCCCTGGTTGGAGCCTGTGACCGTCATATGAAACGGCATTGGCATGGCAAATACTCCTTTTGGTTCGTACAGCGCCTATCGGTATCGTTTATTTTTCCGTTTCGAACCTGTCTCCCTCCGGTGACATTGCAAACCGGCTCACCGGACGAATATCAACCACGGTTATTTCTTGTCGAGCTTGCCGACCATCGACAAGGTGAAATCGGCGCCCATATATTTGAAATGGGGCCGGACCTTCAGGTCGACTTTGTACCAACCGGGGCTGCCCGCAACGTCTTCCACCGTCACCTGTGCCTGCCGCAGCGGCCGCCGCGCGCGCACGCCCGGTTTCGGGTTGTCCTGGTCGGAAATATACTGCCGAATCCAGTCGTTAAGCTCCCGCTCGATGTCACCGCGTTCTTTCCAACTGCCGATGTTTTCCCGCTGGAGGACTTTGATGTAGTGAGCCAGCCGGCTGACAATGAACATGTACGGCAACTGGGTGCCGAGCTTGTAGTTTGTTTCCGCTTCGCGCCCCTCAGCCGACGTGCCGAAATATTTCGGTTTCTGCACCGAATTGGCCGAGAAGAAACAGGCGTTATCGGAATCTTTGCGCATGGTCAGACCGATAAATCCCTCTTCGGCCAGTTCGAACTCGCGCCGCTCGGAAAGCAAAACTTCCGTGGGGATTTTGGCCTGTGTTTCGCCGTCGGCTTCAAAAGTGTGGATCGGCAGATTCTCGACCGCACCACCGCCGCGCGGCCCGATGATATTCGGGCACCAGCGATATTTGGCGAAACTATCGGTCAGCCGTGTGGCGAAGGCAAACGCCGCGTTGCCCCACGAATAGTGTTCGTGGCTCTGGGAGACGTCTTCGTTGTAATCGAAGGCCTTGACCGGGTTGTCCTCTTTATCGTAGGGCACCCGCAACAGGAAACGCGGCAGGGTCAACCCGATGTACCGGGAGTCCTCCGACTCACGCAAGCCCCGCCACTTGGTGTACGCCGGGCCTTCGAAAATC
Source organism: Candidatus Zixiibacteriota bacterium (assembly GCA_024277855.1). Lineage (GTDB taxonomy): Bacteria > Zixibacteria > MSB-5A5 > WJJR01 > JAJRUJ01 > JAJRUJ01. The sequence goes on along the minus strand of JAJRUJ010000063.1, from coordinate 12,240 downwards.
GATTTAAGGTCTTTCAGGTTCGGCAGCTTCAGGTAGCTGTCCTCGCCGAAAAACTTGGGATCGGTGGCGGCAATAAACGGTGCATGGGCCATCGCGCCCACCGAGGCCGCATACTGCAACAATGCGACATCCTGTGAACCCGGCCCGAATTCATAGTTGGCGATCATCGCGCCGACCGGGTTGCCGCCGAATGTGCCGTATTCACGGGTGTAGACGAGCTTATACAGACCCGACTTGGGCACCTCGGGGGAATCGACAAAGTCGTTGAGCAGATCCTCTTTGGAAACGTTGATCAGGTCGATCTTGATGTTTTCCCGAAAATCCGTGCGGTCGACGACGAACCGGAGTCCGCGCCAGGCCGATTCCATTTTCTGGAATGCCGGATGGTGCATAATTTGGTCGAGCTGCCTGGACATTTTCTGGTCAATCTCGGCGATCATTTCATCAACCAGCTTCTGCTGGACCCGTTCGCCTTTCCGCTCCGGGGTCATCATCTCGGCGATAAACGCCGCCATCCCCTTGCGGGCAACTTCAAAATCCTCGCCGGCGGGTTTCATCTTCAGTGTTTCCTGAAGAATCGACCCCAGCAACGACTCGTCGGCTGCCTCGGCTGCCTGGGCTTGTTCTTTTTCGGCTTCAGCCATTGCCCTGGTCTCCTTATCTCAATTCAACTTTTTACTTATTTGCCTTCCGCCGCTTCATCGGCCTGCAACTCCTTGAGCAATTTGTCGCGGGCGCTTTCGTCGGAGAGGATTTCCATCAGTTTTTTGCGAAACGCCGGCACATTACCCAGCGGGCCTTTCAGCGCGGTCAATGCCGTACGCAAATCCAGGAGCTTTTTGAGTTCAGGAACCTGATCGACGACCGATTCCGGCTCGAAATCCTTCATACTCCGGAATTTCAAATTCACCGCAATCTGCGCCCCTTCCTCTTCGGAAAGCACGTTATCGGCCGTGATCGATGTTTCCAGGTTCATCGCTTTCATCACGTCGTTAAAATTATCCTTGTCGACGTTGGTCGGTTTGCGGTCCTCCAGCGGAGTGTCGTCTGCGCGCTGAGTATAATCGCCAAGCATCACCATCTTCAGCGGCAGTTCCTTCTCTTCGTCCATCCCGGTCGCGGGTTTGTAGACGATATTCACGCGCTCTTTCGGGGCGACTGATCCTTCACTCCCCATGACTTACCACCTTTCGTGAATCAGTTTATCTCTTCTGCTTATTCTCTATGTCGGTGCGGTTGTCGGGTATCTCTATGCCAGGCAGTGTCCGACCCGCGTTTGAGTTACGAAATATATACGCCGCCTTATCGTCAGATGCTGTCACCTCAGCGTAATTTCTTCGCCAAAAGTCCATCGTCATTTCGCCTTTGTGGCGGCTTTTTCTATCTCCAGGGCCGCGGCGACATCCAGCCGACACAGCCGGGCATGTAAATCCTGCAAAACTTTCCCCAACTCGGGTGCACGAGCGCGGTTGATCTTGGCCACCCGTTGTTGCGCAATATACAAGGTACCGAATACATCCCGGCATAGTTGCGGTTCCCACTCTTCCAGATGGTGTGCGTCAATCTGGTCGACTAAGTACTCAAGTTGCGGGACGGCCAACTCCATCTTGCCGGCCTCCAGGCAAAGCCGCGCCAGTTCCAGCCGCCAGAGAAACTGGCCGCGTCGTTCTCCGGTCCGGCCAATCGCCTCCTGCAACAGGGCGATCGCTTTCGGGAGTTTTTTCTTGCCCAGTTTTTTGGCCGCCCGAATCGTCTCGACAAAGGCCTCGTCTTCCGCACCGCCGCCACCGGAGGATTTCGCCTCGCCACCGGATGACGCCGCGAGTCCTTCGAGTAACTTGATTGTTTCCGGTTGAGCGAACGGCGTCCCATTGGCAAATTTCAATTCTGTTGCCTCGGGGAGGCGACGAATAAACTGGCCGACCTCGTCGGCGACCGCGGCTTGGGCGGCCTCAAACGCCTCGCCGGCCCCCTCCATTGCCTGTAAAATGAACCGCTGTAAATCGAGCCAAAATACGGCATTGGGAAAGAGGACCTCGACCGATTCGATAACAGCTTTGTGGTCTTGCTTTTCGATATCTTCTTCCAGCCGCTTGACCACCTCGGGCGGCGGCGCGGGAACCTGTGTTGTCCCTTCATTGGCGGGGGGCAGCACGGCAATAGCTGAAAAATTGACCGCCCGGAGCAGTTGATAGGCAAAGGGCTTGGTCGGATCGGCCTTGCGGAAATACTCCGCGACATTTTTCACGCTTTGCCGTATTTGAGTCAGCAGTTTATTTGCTTCATCGACACTTTCAATTTCCGGCGTTCCCGCCGCCGCCGCTGCCGCTTTTCGCTTGGCTTTTTCCTCAGCGGCCTTAAGTTTGGCTTCGATATTTTTCGCCTTAGCCGCCAAATCACGTCTCAGGTCGCCGAAGCCGGGCGCATCCGAACCGAGTTTCTCAGTCAGAAAGCCCTCAATCTTGGCGAATTTTTCCCCGATGGCTTTAAGCGCTTCTAAGTCGGAGGAATTGGCCGGCCGGTCGGCAGCGGTAATCCCGCCACGCTCAGCCAGCCAGGAAAACGGCTCGATCCGGCCGCGTTTACGGGCGACCGGCGGATACATCGTATCCCAGTAATTCGTCAGTAGATTATCGCATAAGTCCAGACCGGCGGACAACCCGGCATACCCGTCACGCTCGAAATAGGCCAGGACAAGGAATATCGCCACCTGCAGATGCTTCGATTTTTCGCTGAGGATCGCGGTGCCTTTCTCGATGACATCTCCCCAGGCGACCGGTTCATTGTCCGGCGAAACAAGCTTGGCGATCTCTTCCCGGATCGCGGTGAAATCGTCTTCAAATCGCGCATCCTCACCGACGGGGTTGTCGCCGGGAATCGGTTCGATACCTAATTTGGCAATGTCGATTTCACTCACAACGCGGCCTTTCTTACTTTCCGAGGGCGTTTAAAAAACCACCCAGCGTCAATTCCGAATCATCCAGCAGGGCGGCCAATTGCGGGGCCAGCTTGGCGCGGGCCTCGTCGATTTTCGCCTCCCCCAGTTCAGCGAGGTCCCAGATGCAGTCGCCGGCCGTCTCCGGGTGCATCAAGCAACCGAGATAACGGGGACCCGGCGGCCGGAAAAATACATACAACCGGGCACGATCGACCTCCTCGGCGGCATCCCAGAAAGCAATGACCGAATTAATCGCCGTCCCGAGAAGACGGCGGCATACCGCCAGCCAAAACGCAACCTGGAACCCCTGGGCGGCCGCCTGTGGCGAGATCGGCAAACCCAAACAAAATTCAAATTTGCGCAGGTCTTTGCCGCGTAACGGACTCAGGGAAGCCACCAGGTTTTTCATCACCAGGTATTTCGTCGGTCCTTGAGAATCACCAATCGTTTCAGTCCAAAAATCGGCGATCTTTTTAATCTCCAGATAACGGGTGTAGCGCCGGCCGAACTCGAAAAGGTTCTGCTGCACAGTGGTTGCCAAACCGGAAGTTTTGCCGCTGCGCAGCTCACCGGCAATGGTGTCCAGGTCGGCGAGCATGCGTCGCGACGCCCTCAGGAAGACCGAATAGGCCTCCGGCACCACGTGCAGATGTTCACCGTTCTTTCCCGGCGACACCGAGGCAAACAGCGAAAAAGGGTATCGTCTCCCGCTCGTATCCCGGCCGGGCCGCAGAACTCCAACCAGAAATTTCCCCGGGTTACCGGTATGAAACAGGAAATTCTTCGGCAGAGCGGCATCAAACTGGGCTTTCCAGTCGGCGCCGCCATGCATGTTATAATGCGCGATCCCTTCCTGGAACCAGGCGTCCAGTGCGCGGGCCAGCGGGCCGCCGGCATTCTGGCGGACAAAGTCCGGATATGCCGGAAGTTTCCCGAAAAACCCTACTGACGCCGTCTGGATCGACACCCTGTTTCGCTCCTATTGCCCGCAAATTTTGACCGGACATTTAAACGCCGCAAAATGTCCAGTGCTGAGAAAACGTGCTCCCGGGCCGCTTAATTCATACCCGGCTTTCGACACCGCATCGCCGGAACCGGAAAATGTCCAGGTAATCACATTGCCGTTAAACCGGGCCTTGTCCAAAATCCGAAACAGCGCCCAGTCGCCCCGCTCACTCAACGGCACGGCCTGGCTTCCCTGTAACGGAATAATCGCAATTGAGCAATCTTTGGCCGGCCAGGTATAATCGTAATCGCGCTGTCCGCCCATCACATACCGCGACGACTTACTGCCGAGGGTAAATGTGGCTTCCTGGACATTCACAAATTGCGGCGCCCGGGCCGTCAGGGTAAAGGATAAATTCAACCCGCTGCCGGCCACCACACCCCGAATTCTCCTGGCCACCGCCAGGGCATCGCTGTATCCGCCAGACAAAGCGATGCCGGCGTCACGGGCGGGTTTGGCTTCCCCTTGTTCAAACAGTCCGATCCCGCTGGAGGATCCGCCAAAGAAATCAACAATCGCCGACAGCGGCGCGTCCGGACCATATGCATTGAACGGATACGTCCCGCCCAGGTCTCCTTCGAATACCGAGCGAACCTGGGCATCCCAGGCCTCATTGAGACAGTCGCAGGCATTGCTGTAGGCGGCGGACTTGGCCGCCTGGAAAGGCCGGCCCAACAACTCGCTGGCCTTGCTGCTGAGCGGGGAGCGGCTGCCGACAATCAGCCGGACGGCCTTTTTGCGCTGGGCCTCGATTTTTCTTTGCAGAGTGCCGTAGGTTTTGCCGCATTTCGCATTTTCCAACAGCGCCCCTTCGGCGTCGCCAAGATCACTGGCGACATTATCAATATATTGGCGGTACTTCTCGATACTCTCGGAGGTCCCTCCGCCGGTCAACTCATCGACTACTTTGGAGCGACCGAGAAAATCGGTAATCCCGAGAAACTCACGGGCAATATCCTCGTTTACTTCGCCATCTTTCGAGATTTTCGCATTATCGGCAACGGCATCCAGCAATTTTATGATCGGCGAATCCGACCCCGCAAGCTCGGCCAGACCGTCCAGTCCCTCTGAAATATCCCGGAAAGATGCCACAACGAGGTTATCGAAAAATTCCTGCCAGGCGCGCCGGTAGGCCTGGACATACATTTTGAACAACTCTTCCCGGATATCGACTTTGATATCGGTCAGCGCCTTTTTCAGAAACGGATCGGCCTCGATTTCGGCCTGGCTCTGTTCGATCAGGCCGGAGACCTGTTCATCCCAGCCGACTTTGGTAAACGCCCCTTTCAAGGGCCGGCCATCCAACAGGGTCGTGCCGGGAACGGCGGCATCGACTCTGAAATCGGGTACATTCCCGCTGGCCTCGCGGATCAGCTTGTGGAAATAACGGGCAATCGACCAGTTGTTGGCGATTTCCTCGTTCACCCGCCGCGAGAGTTCCCGGTTTTTCTCCAGAACGGTGGTTGATTCTTTGAGCGCAACATGATGTTGCCACCAATACCGGATCTGGGGGCTGGCCAGCCGATCGAAATCTTCGGCCCAAAGCTCATCGGCGGTCGAATCCGGCGACCAGACATAATTGGCCTGCTCAACCAGCGCCTCCAGGTCTGAAGGCGCAGAATCGGGCAATTCGGTCATCATCATATAGGCGGTGCCGATATCAAAAAATCGTTCATTGACCGAATCGGCATCTTCCAGACTGGTCACCCGGAGGTATTGTTCAAATTTTTTCGCCGTCGGCCGCAACAGCAAAGTCACCAACCGGTCGCGCAGCGCCCGGCGCGCCACCTCATTGATCTGGTTGCCCTTGTATAACCCCCAGCGCAAACTGATCGGTATGCCGTTTTTCTCATATTCGTCGAGTACTCCGAGTCGATCACGCACCCGGTCGATCACATCGAGATCATCAATCAGGGTGGCCCGTCCCTTACCCTGCACGTCCTCCAGGCGCTGGACGGCCTTAAGCGTATCGTCGATCAAGCTGCGGTTGCCGAAATATGAGGCCACCATCGCCAGCACCAGCAGGACCGTGGCGATTGCGATTCCGCCGGCCGCCGCCAGCCGCAGCCATTTCATTCGTTGGGCGGATGCCGCGGTCGGCCGCGTCGCGGCTTCATCGCCCATGATGATCTGGGTGAAGAGATCTTTGATGAAGTAGGCCTTCGGCTCTTTCGGCGTCTCGAGCATCGCGGCGATATCTTCCTCGATGGCAAACTCCTTGACCATCGATTCCATCACCTGTCCGATCGGCGTGCCTTCCTGTGTCCCGGAGGTAAAATACACGCCGCGCAAAGCCGGATTTTGCTGGAACGGATTCGGCTCGAACAAATTCTCCATAAACTGGTCCAACTTGCGCCGCGCCGCTTCGAATTCCAACGGGAACAGATAGACCTTTTTTTCGTCCCCCGGCCGCAGATCACTTCGCAACTTCCGCATCCGGCGGGCCTTCAGCGCATCAAAAAGCTTTTTCGTTTCGTCGCGGAATTCCTTATGCGCCGGCGTCGACCGCTCAACCCCATACTTACAGGTGTAACCCCAGACTTGTTCACGTTCGCGTTTGGCATAGTCGCCGAAAAATTCCACAAACCCCGAAAGGAGATCGCATTTGGTGAAAATCAGGTAGACCGGAAAGACAATCTCAAGCTTGACCATCAACTCGTCGACGCGTTGACGGATATTTTTGGCGTGGGCTTCCAACCCATCCTCGGTCTGCTGTAACAACTCGTCGATCGAGACCATCAACAGCAGACCGTTGATCGGACTTTTCTTGCGGAATTTTTTAAGCAATCCCAGAAAAGCCGTCCACTCCTCACGGTCTTCCGCGGCATCGACCGAGACGGTATATCGTCCGGCGGTGTCCAGGACAATACCTTCGTTGGTAAACCACCAGTCGCAGTTTCGCGTACCACCCAGGCCCTTGATCGCCCCCGGGCTGTCTGAATCCGGGTCAATCGCGGGAAAACTCAGACCGGAGTTGCGGATGGCGGTGGACTTACCGCAGGCGGACGGGCCGATAATCATATACCAGGGGAGGACATAGAGGGCGTTCGCTCCCCGTCGCCCCTTCCCCAACTTGGACTTTTTCAACATCTTGATCGCCGCTTCCATCTTTTCCTTGAGCGCGGCGATTTCATCTTTTACATCCGGCCGGGCAGTCAACAACTGGTCGTCGGCCTGCTGGTTGAGGAATCCTTCCAGGGCGTCGGCGTTTTTCTTCGCCCGCATTTTCTGGATAAGCAGCCAAATCAGCCAGCCAACCAGCAAAACTCCGGCAACGATGAAATTGTAGGGGGATCTCAAATAGAACCGCGGCCCCATCAGGATAATCAGAATCGCAATGATCAGGACAGCCCCGGCGGCGGCGAATTTCGATTTCATTAATTTCAGGACGAGTGTCATCATAGCTTGGCTACTGTATCGCTTGAATGGTTTTGGTCACAGTGTCGACTTGTCCGCCCAACAGATGATTGAGGACGAAAAATACGATGACGACAATCGCGGCGGCCACGGCCGCAATCACCCCCAGCGGCAATTGACTGCCCACCAGCTGGGCCAAAGCTTCCGGGGGACGCCAATTGGGCGAAAGCTCAGTTGCCCCGGGCCGCACCCGTTCGAGATCGCGCCCGGTCTGTTCGATCAGACTCTTCCGCTCCTGCGGATCGGACAAGGCATATTTCCCCTCAAAGCCGAGTGCCAGACAATAATAGTAGACTTCCAGCAAATCCGGCTGGGCGTCGATCCGTTCACGCTGCTCGGCCAACCGGGTGAAAAAACCGTCCCCGGCCTGGTTGTCGTCGAAATCTTCCAGCGAGAGCGGGTTTTTCATCCACTCGTTTTTGCCTTCCCAATCGGTACGAGCGATGGTTTCGTCAACAAATGCCGTCAGCGCATAACGGGCCTGCCGTGCCTCGTCGGCGGTATACCCTTCGGCCAGGGCCTGCCGCTCGGCCTCACTGAATGTGGCGCTGACCCGGGAACGCAGAGCACCGAACCCGCCCAGATTGGCCCCACTGCCCAGCGTGACGATCATCGACAGCCCCTTGGAACAGATTGCAGCCAGCGGTTTTCGTTTTTCTTGTGTGATTTCCCCCAAGGATGTTTCTCCTTTATTTCCGGCGTGGCCGGGGCCGCTTACCCCTGAATGGCCATCAATTCCACACGCAAGCCCGGAAATTCTGCCGGGGGCGCATACACCGCCACGGCATTGGCCTGCTGGATAAATGCCCAGCGATCACCGGCATTTTCCAGCCGGAAATACACCAGCCCGGCCTTGACCGGTAAGGCGGCCGGTGGATGCGCCATGTAGGCCAGTCCGACACCGGGTAGATTTTTCTGAATCAAGACATTTATCTTATCCGGCGAGATTACTTTGCCGTGAAGCGGGAATTCCGAGATCAACCGACTTTCCGGCGCCTCGGCCCCAACCCCCAGATAAAATTGCGCATTTTCGGTCAATTGCGGATCGGGGATGTCTCCCTCAAAATGGGACGGCTCCTTCTGCGTGAGAGGAATACGGACATACTGCGCCTGGACCACCATCTCCAGCAAGTCGCGCAACCGTCCGTCCAATTGCTTGAATGATCCGCCGACATCGCCATGATCATAACCCGGCAAATCCCGGGGATGAGCACCGACCGAGAATGTACACAGGGAACCGGCCAAACCTAACAATCCCGCAAAGACATCCGCCGGGTGGATTTGCGGATGATTGTAATAATGCGCGAGAATCGGCACCGCCCCGTTTATCGTGTAGAGTAAAAGAAAGTTAGGCATATCCGATCCGGTAAACTCAGCCATCTGGGGCGTGCGTTGCCGCACTTTCTCGGCGAGGGCCTCGCTTTTGGCCGCACAAATTTCCAGCAGGCCTTTGATCCGGTTGCGCAGATGACTCGAGGCCGAGAGCGCCGTGGCTGACGGGACAAATTCTTCATTAAGCACCATCACCCCTTCGGGGTTGCGCACAACCTCGGCAATTTTCAGGCAGTCGAAATCAGTCAGGTCCTCACCGGAAAAGAGAAGACACAACTCTTTTTTGATATAGGCAACTTCGCGATCGTTCTGACCGGTTACCGCGTCCGGGACAGTGGTAAACTCGCGGGAAAACCGGGTCTGCACGGCACGGCCCTCACCGCCGGTGCGCACGCCCGGTAAACCCGGCCGGGCAATCGGCAACCCCAAATAGACCTCGAGTACCGCCTGGGTCGGGGAAAACGCTTCTTCCAACGGGCGGCTCGGCGGCGCCTCATCGACCTGCGGAATGCGAATGGTCGTCCCGTCGGGCAGGACACCCTCAAATTCCTGCAGCGTAAACATCCGATTGGCGATGGCCTCATGGTCGATCGACATCCGGGAAACTCCGTAGGGAAAAGCGGCCGTCGCGTGCATCCGAAACGCGGCGTCTTTCTCCAGATAAGTGTCGAATTGCTGAAAGTGGTGCTGGGATAAAAACAGCCCCTCACTCCACAACACGCGATAATATTGGGCCATGATCGATCAATCTCCGTTCAAAATTTCCTTCGTATTACCCGTTGCGGTCACTCAACCAAGGTCCCCGACCAACTCTTTGCCGTCGGCGGTTCTGCCGAGATCGTCGCGGACACATTATCAATCAATCCTCATCCCTATTGCCCACAATCAGGAGTGACTCAGCGCCAATCGATCCACGTCGCCGGAACCCAGCCGGCGGTCGCAACATTCGTTCAATTTATAATGTGCCTATCGGCGCGCAGCCGGACAGGCGAAATTTCCATCGGATCCGGTTGGATTACCGGGTTATTGATTCGATAGAATTTTCCCCGATATTTATGGTGACCCGCTCACTTGACTTATTTCTCAGGGCATACACGGCCCGCTCGCGGCCATTTTCCGGCCGACGGAAGAAATCACCGATTACTCCCAGGTAGAGCCGTTTTGGTGTATCGGGTCCCGGAGTGAACCGGATTATCTGCGTTTCAGTCTGGCCCGGCCGCACGGTAAATATCCGGGCGCCAAGCGTGTCGGCGGCAAATTCCGCGTAGTATGTTTGATCAAAATCCGCATCGAAGAATGTTTCCACCTTGCCGCCGAGGAAACGGTCGGTGGCGCCCAGCACAAAGACCGCCACCTGTGCGGCATTGGAATTTGTCCCGTCAAAATTCAGCGATTCGGCTGCCGTGAAACTCAATTCAATGGTGCGTTCTTTCGGGCCGCCTCCCATGCCCAGCAGGGAACAACCCGCCAATGTCACGACTAACACCGGTACGACCAACCACAGTATAAAAGACTTCTTGCTTCGGGTGTTCATCTCGATTCCCCGATCGTTTGGCAATCGCGCACCGTCCGGTTATGTTTACTCGTCGGATTGTTGCGCTTTTGCTTTTCGGTTCATCACTTCCACATATCCCGCCGTGAAGGCGGTGCGGAACTTGGCCTCAAAAAACTGCACGTCCTCGTGTTTTAAATCTTCAAAGCGTCGACGGTATTCCTTGTATAAAACGCCGTTTTTCCATGGTACAATACTGAGCTGGATTTTGATCGGCCCCAGGGAGATTTTTTTGAGGGCGAGGTTTTCTTCGAGTTTCTGCGGAGACAATACCCCCATCACGTTGAGTGTGCCGCTCTTGACCGCATGTTTATACCCCGACAAAAACGCCAGTTGGTGGTATTTTAATTCGTCCAGTGCGCGGGCCATCTCATTGGAAGAATCCTCGACGTTTTCCTGCGTGTCCCACTCGAAAAATTTCCGGCCGACATCATTGTCCTCGCCGGTGCGAATCACCCGGGTCCCCTCCATCGACTGGCCCATACCGAAATACATCGCATATTCCATCTGAAACCGCTTGCGGCCCCGGAGCAGGTCTTTGAATGCGGAGAGGAAAATGGCAAAAGAGCTTTTGATCCGGCCGCAAAAGCGGCGCATTTGCTCTTCTTTTTCGAAACGGGCATCGTCACCCAGAAAATGCTGGGAAAGTTCGACGAGTTGGTCGTAAGCCGCCGAGCGCAATTGCAATTCCCGATTAAGCTCGGCCACTTTTTCGCGCAGTTCATCCGCTTCACCGCGTAAACGGTCGAGCGCTTCGGTATCCTGAGGCGACACCGGCACGGGGGCCGGAGTATCGCCGCCGGCCAGCAACGCTTTGGCCTCATCGGTCACCGAACGGGCGGCCTCGGGACTGAGCTGCTCAAGCGTCCGGGTAAGCCGCTCGGCCAGTGCCTGTTTGCGGTGGTCAACCGGCGCGGAAACATTGGCAAAAAACGTCTCCTCCAGCGCGGATACCAACTCCATCGCCGCCGATGATTGCCCATCAAGATTGGGGGAATGCGTCAAATCGTCAGTCAAAGTCCATGCCCTCAGAACGGCGCATTTTTTGACACGCCGTTGTCGCAGTCAAAGTCTCCCTAACTCAACGCCGCAATTAATTCGCGCCGCAGGGCTTTACCGGCAAATAACCAACCTTCGGCCCATAAATTCAAGTTATTTAGTCTATCCAACAAAATTAATATTCCCGGCGGGACGCTGGAGGACGCTGCAGAGTGCTCCAGTGTTGAGAGTGAAAATCCGGCGATGTCGGTAATCAGCGAAAAGGCAAGCTTTTGACAGGCCCACCAAAGTCCCGGGGAGACATCAGCCGCCGCCGACTGACGGTCTGACGCACGATAAAGCACTGCCGCAGGAGCAAACAGCGATCCGGTAGTCGACAACATCCCGGCGAGAGCCGCTTCAATTTCCGCCGGGCTTTTCCCGTCGGCCAATGCCGCCAGCTTCCGGCCGACCTCCTCGGCGGTGCGACAGACTTCATCCTGATTTTGCCCGTCATTGGCCAGAAGAGCGGTAAGTAAAATCATCCCAAGACTATAGAGATCGCATTTCGCATAATACCGGCGGCAAATATTTACCCGACAATCCCAGAATGTTTGTTCTTTAGCGCTAGTCAAGGCCTCACGGTCTTCCGGCCGCAAACGCGTTATTTGCCCTTTTACCGCATACCCACCGGTGATCGGCGTCGCTCCCTCGGCCCAAAATGAAATACCGTCAAGTATTCCGCCGGGCGAGTTGAGCGTTATTTTCAGACGATCAGCCGCCTCGAGTTTGTAGACTGCAATAACCTCAGAGACCAGGTCGACGGCAACCGTCACCTGGTCACCATCGGGGAGGACTTCGCGCACCAACACGTTGGCATACTCGTCATGGCCGAACGGCGGACGGCGAATGGACGGCGACGTGAAGTGGGGATTTCCATCGGGGCGATTCAAATAAACCGGATCGTCGGCCTGCACGAATGAGGCCCTGATTGCCGCCGTGGGATTGAGGATTCGG
>JAJRUJ010000062.1 GCA_024277855.1 Candidatus Zixiibacteriota bacterium | reverse complement strand
TGGCGGCACGGTCCCGGCGATCAAATCGCGCCTGTTTCGGGCGCGACAACATCTCAAAGAAGCATACTTCCGATAGGAGTGACCGCGATGAACTGCGAACATATCCGCGAAATCCTCTCCGACGAGATTGACGGCGAGGCCGGAGACAGCCAACTTACCGAGGCCTATCGGCATCTGGGTGGCTGCACCTACTGCCGCGTCTGGCGGCGGGAAATGTTAATTATCGAACACAACTTCGGCGAGTGGGGCGATTCACCCGTTCCCGAAGCAGTGACCAGCCGTCTGCGGGAACAGACCCCCTCCCCACGGAATCGTCGAGTATACCGGATCTCCCGGCCGCTCGCCTGGGCGGCGGCGGCGGCGATTGTGCTGCAATTGGGCTGGACGTCTTTTAATCTCCTGCGAGTTCCGGGTCAAGATGGTTGGGAAGCGGAAATCCCGGCCCGCATTGTGTTGACCAATGTTGACCGGACTTCCTCAAAGATGATTGTCGAAAACCAACGCGAAAACGGCGACCGCCAACATCGCGAACAAAATGGAGGGTAAGATGCAATTTATGGCGAAAAAGATACTTGTCGGATTTTTAGCGCTTGTTGTGCTCTGTGTTATCGGCGTGATCCCAACTTTCGGTGAGGTCCCGGCAGGCGCCGATTTCGGGATGAACTGGACGGCATACCTACAGGTAAACAGTTCGTCGTTGTCGATGTCCGCTTCACAGACCGTCGGCCACCGGGAATGCGCTCGTTTCGATATGGCCTTCGGCCACAAGACTTCGGCCATCCAGGTTGGCCAGGAACGCGATCCCGAAGCCCGGCCGGTAATTCCCCGCGACGTGGGTGGGGATGAACCACACTCGGTCATCAGCATTTCGGCCTGCCCGTTGGAACAACACGACGGCAACGTCGTTCTCAAACTCATCATCCAGGTTGGTTCACGCAACGACGCGGGTTTGAAATCCCGCGACGATTGGAGATTCGAGCGTCTCGATAATGAAGTGACCATTCAACGTGGAGAAAATTACGATTTCGTCGTCGAGGACCCGTTGTCACACGAGACTTACCGGATGTCTCTGAGTCTGGCCGCTCCGAAAAATGTTTCCCGGTCGACATACTCCCGGGCCGTAGATTATTACAATCAGGAACGCGCTCTCGAGGCGGAATTTTACGCAGAATTGATTCTCTATGACCTGACGGACAAGGGCGGTCCGGCGCGCACCCGGGCCACTAAAAGCACCTATATGGACGTCGACGATGATGGTGTCGCCAAGGCCGAGATCGCCGTGGTCGTCTATCCCGAACAGGCGGATTCGTGCTACCATTATGTGACAATCACCCTGACCGACCTGCGCCTCTCCCCCAGCGGCAACCGACTACGCGGCACAATGAAAATCGACCGAAGCACAGTCTACGGCTCTGACTCGCCGATCGACGCCAAACGTTATTCCTGCGATATGATTAAACTTGATAATTTTGAGAGAGAGATCCGGCTGGCCAAAGGAAAGACACTGGCAATTGTAATCGCCCCGGAGGATGACAACCAATTCCCTTTTGATGCCGAGGAGACGATCGAAATCACGGCCGATTGGTGACCGGCGGGATTGTAGGTGAGACATTGATCCCGCCCCGGAACAGGCGTTCCGGGGCTTTCTTGTGTGGCAAGAACAATGACAACTCCCCTCAGGCAAGGAATAATTCCGGTCCGTATTAGTAGAGAATGGAGGCGCGAGGTATTTTGTCAGTTCGTCTTGGCTATCGCGGGATCCTCGGCAGGGGCAATCTTGCCTTTTGGGGGGTAAATGGGTATCATTGCTGTCCGATGAGTACTGTGAATGATGACGACGTAAAGGAGCGGAGATGCCTGCGATAGTGGAATGCGTACCCAATTTCTCAGAGGGCCGGCGGCCCGAAGTCCTCGAGGCAATTGTTGCCGAGGCGCTTACCGTGGCCGGCGTGACGTTGTTGGACAAGGAAATGGATGCCGACCACAACCGTGCGGTGGTGACCTTTGTCGGCGAGCCACAGGCCGTCGCCGACGGCGTCTTCAAAGCGATGGCCAAGGCGGCCGAGTTGATCGATATGTCGACCCATACCGGCGAACATCCGCGTATGGGCGCCACCGATGTCGTCCCATTTATCCCGATTTCCGGTATTTCCACCGCAGAAACCGTGGCCCTGGCCAAAGATCTGGGCCGGCGGGCTGGCGAAGAGTTGCAAATTCCGATCTACATGTATGAAAATGCCGCGGCCACACCCGAACGGGTCAACCTTGCCGATGTCCGTAAAGGACAATATGAGGGCATCCGTGACTCGATCGAAACCGATCCGGTGCGCAAGCCCGATTTCGGTCCGGCCAGGATGAATATCAAAGCCGGCGCGACGGCAGTCGGCGTTCGGTTTCCGCTGGTGGCTTTCAATGCCTACCTGGAGACCCCGCGCGTTTCCATCGCCAAAAAGATCGCCAAGGCGATTCGTTTCGGCGGAGGCGGGATGCGCTACGTCAAGGCGATGGGCTTCGATATTACCGACCGCAAGCAGGCACAAGTTTCGATGAATTTGGTCAATTACACCAAGTCGCCGATTTTCCGCGTGTTGAATATGATCGACTCCGAGGCCAAACGCTGGGGTACGAAGGTGACCTCAACCGAGATCGTGGGGCTTACCCCGCAAAAGTCGTTGATCGACTGTGCGGCTCATTATTTGAAATTGGAAAACTTTTCTACCGATCATATTCTCGAAGAGAAACTGGCCCAGGCCACAGCCCGGCAGACCACCGAAACCGGCTGGAATGGATTTGCCGGTGAGGTCGCCTCCAGTTCACCGGCCCCGGGCGGTGGCTCGGTGGCGGCGGCTTCGGCGATGCTGGCGGCCTCGTTGGTGGCAATGGTCGGCCGGTTGACTGTCGGCAAGAAAAAATACGTCGAAGTCCGGGATAAAATGGAGACGATCATCAAACAGGCCGACGGCTTGGCCGGCGAGCTGAGCAAACTAATCGCCGAGGATGCCGATGCATTTAATGCAATTATGGCCGCGCGCAAGCTGGCTAAGGACACCGATGAAGAAAAACAGGCCCGCTTACACGCGATTGCCGAAGCAACCAAAAATGCCTGCCGGGTGCCGCTGACGGTCGCCCGAAAGGCCGCCGAGGTCCTCGAGCTGGCGCGCGAAGTCATCGAACACGGCAACGTGAACTCGGTGACCGATGGGGGCGTCGGCGCGCGAATGGCCCAGGCGGCGGTCCATTCTGCCGGATGGAACGTCAAAATCAACCTGGGGGGCCTCGATGACGAGGCCTTTGTAACCGAAATGCAGCAAAGAATTGGGGAACTGGAAGCGCGTGCCGACGGTGTACTTAAGGAGTGCGTCGACTCGGTTAATGCCAAAATATAACAGTTCCCTCCAACATGGGACAGACGACGGGGTACAAATGCACAGACTCGGCAAGATAATTCTTACAGGTTTTTTGACGGTTATTCTCGGCAATCTGGCAACTGCCGCACAGCTTTCGGTGGAAAGAGAACAGGAGATCGTACAAAAGGCGCTGTCCATTTTTAGGGATGATCCCACATTGGCGGCCGGTGCGCTGGTCCAGCCGCAAAAGTGCGGCAGCTCGGCGATTTTGGAAGCCAAGCATTTTTGGGACGATCTCTCGGCAGAATCTCAGGCCCTCCTCAAGCCCTTGCTTTCGAGCCGACCGGTCCGTCAAAAGACCTATGACACACCGGACGGAAATTTTCGCATCCACTACGATACCAGCGGGGCGGATTCAGTCGACCTCCGGTATGGCTGGGGTGAGGGCGGTGTGCCCGAGTATGTGTTAATGGGCGCGGGTATTCTTCACGAGGTCTGGCAAAAAGAAATCGTCGACCTGGGCTATGACGCGCCGCCGTCGGATGGTTTTTATCCTGCGGGAGACGGGAACCGTTACGACGTCTATTTTGACGCACTGGCCAGCGGTTATCTCTGCCTGGCCTGGAACTACAGCGTCTTTACCGACCAATCTACCGGGCGAATCAGGGCAACCTCGTTTTTTATTCTCGACAACGACTACCAGGGATACTATGGGTACGACCCCGAGGAATGGGATGAGATTATGGCGGTTACCGCCGCGCATGAATTCTTCCACGCGATTCAGTACGGCCTCGATTTTTCAGAGTTCTTCATCCCGGACGATCCGAATAACGCCCATGTTTTCTGGCACGAGATGTCGTCGGTCTGGATGGAGGACATTGTCTTCGACGATGTGAACGACTACTACGGATACCTGCGTTACTTTTTTGATCATCCCAACTGGGCATTGACGACCGACGGGACCGGCCAGCAGGATTTTTATAAATATGCGGCGGCTGTCTGGCCCCGCTATCTCACCGAACGGTACGGCAATCAGATAATGCATGATATTTGGACCGAGTGTGGGCAGGTGAACTATTTTAATGTCCTCACGGCCTGGGTGGACCAGATCGAGGCGCGCGGTTCGACGCTGAATGAAGAATTGTCCCGCTTCCGCCTCTGGTGTTATTACACCGGTGACAATTATCGCTCGTTCAGTTTCAGCGAAGGCATGAATTATCCCGGTATCGATGCCGAAATGTTCCTCGCCGTTCATAGCAGTTACCCGCTGGAGGATTCGATCAGCATCCTGATCGCGCCGGAATACCTTGGCGTATCATACCTGCAATTTAACACGCCACCAACGGATTCGGCGATTCAGTTCAAGTTAAAAATCGATCCGGGGGACTACACTCTGTGGTCACTCGGCGCTGCCGGGCTGTCCGGTTCGAACATCTCGGATATTTCTCCAACCCTCGGAATCAATGATCCGCTGACCCTGGATAACTGGCAGAATTATGACCGGGTGATGGTGACGGTTATGCCATATGCTGTGAATTATGCAGAACAGCATAATATCTCGGGGAAAAAATTCTCTTACGCAGTATCGGATACATTACAACCCAATGAAGGTGAAAAAATTCTGCTGGTCCGGCCCAATCCTTTCTACCCGGAGTCTCAAGATCGCGGATTACAAATCATCGTTTTGAGAAATGTCGCCGACGAAGTCCTCGTTTCGATCTATACCGCCGCAGGCGAACTGGTCCGGGGCGGGCGCGACGAGCCCGAGTTCTATGTTGGGGCCGGCGAGGGCGGCGATCCGGAGATATTTACCTGGGACGGGAAGAATGCCGCCGGTAAGGATGTCGCCGCCGGTGTGTATCTCTGTATGATCCGGCTGGGCGATAATACCTCGGTACAAAAAGTGGCGGTGATTAGATAGTGAATTTGAGTATTCGTGACCTGGCAAGAGTGGGCGGCCTGCTGGCCGCCGCTTTTGTTTTGAAACTGCCGATTCTCGGCCTGCCCAATATCGAACCATTCACCCTGGTCTACTTTTTCATCGGATATCGCTATGGCCTCGTCTGGGGTATCGTCATCGCGGGCTTGGGCGAGTTCCTCTATTCGGCATTCAACCCCTTTGGCGCGGCCCTGCCGCCGGTTATGGTCGCCCAGGTTGTGGGGATGGGCATAGTCGGCCTCTGCGGCGGACTATTCGGCCACTACGATTCGTGGCGCGTCTGTTCGCATTCCCGGCGTTGGGGTCTGCTGGCCGTTGCCATCTGCCTGACGCTGGTTTTCGACTTACTGACCAACCTGGCGATGGTCTGGACACTCGGCAACCTGGTCGAATGGCTCTATGCGGCAATTCCATTTTCGGCATTGCACATCGCCGCCAATTCTGTCTTATTTGTTTTCGCGTTTCCGGTTTTACAAAAACTCATGCCGGACGCAACGGAAACGGCTGAGAGATATCGATGAGCGACGAGGCGACACGACGGGGCTTATGCTCGATTGCCGTTATTTGTGTGTTGCTCGTTTTTTCGGTGCCGGTCATCGCCCAAATTGACGATTCACAAACTGCCGATTCAACTCAAACCACACCGGCAGACAGTACTGCCCAGCCGCCGGAAGATGTCCGGGAAATCCTGCAATGGCTGACTGACCGCGACCAGACCGACAGCGCGATGGTTGCCGATTCGGCCGCGACTCACTTAACACCGATCATGGCCCCGGCTTTTGCCCCGTTGCCCTTTGCCGGAGGAGTGCGGTCGACTTTCACCACGCTGGCCGGATTACCGCATACGGCATTTTCCGACCACCTCCTTTTCGACGGCGAATATACGGCACCGGCAGTCACGGAATTCGGCACCTCACGACCGTTTACCTATCACGGCCTGTACCCGTTGGGCGTGGAGGTATTATTTGACGGTGTCCCGCTTAACCTGCGACGGTTGAGTTTTCCCCAGACGATGGCCCCCGACCTGATGGTCGTTCCGCCTTACCTGTTCGCCTCCATGATCTTGAACGGCCCGGCAATGGCCCTGCGGACTGCCGATACATTGATGCCGCAACCGTATTCGGATTTTTTCGTGCGGCGCGGCGATTATGGGATGTCGGTAACCCAGGGACGGCTGTATCGTCCTCTCCCCGACCGTCGCACGGTGAATTTCGGCTTTGCCTTTGCGCAAAATGACGGCCGCAGTCTTTTTGACTCTGGAGACAATCGCTATTTATACGGGAAATTCATTACGCCGGTTGTTGCTGAATACAATGTTGCAGCGTCTTTTAATCAGTTCAAATCAAAAGCCGATATTCAGACAGATATCGACCTCTGGCGATACAATTTCCGCCGGGACGATCTGGATTGGTATCTCGATGCCCTACTCTGGAAAGGCGATACGGTTGTCTCGACGCTGACCCTGCGATTTACCCTTTCTGCCGGTAAACAGCAGGTGACGAGCACACCGAGTATTTATCTTACCGAAATGAAACATTCACACGCGCAACTCTCGGCAACCTATAGTCCGGCCGTTAACGATTCACTCGGCGGCGTTCGCGCAGGGGCGTCGTTTGCCGTCGACCAGCAACATACCGGCTCGGAGCATTTCCGCCGTCCGGAATACCGGCTCTGGGGCGAGGTCTCCCGGAAACTGATCCCGCAATTGAGAGGGTATCTATCGCTTGAACTCGACGGCACCGACGATGATTCGCCGGCCCCCGGCTTTTTGGCGCGATTTTCGTACATGCCCTCCACAGCATTCGATTTTATTCTTACCGCCGGACGCAATCGGATTGTTCCCGACCAATTTGATCGAGAGTGGCCGCTACACCAAATTACTCTGGAGGATGTAAACGACAGTGTCATCGTTTACTCTGAGGAGGGTAACAAGGACCTTGCAGTGTGGTGGTCGAATACGGCAAAGCTGGAGGCCGTTTATCGCGGGAACAACGGGTTCGGTTTGGGAATCAGCGGCTGGGTTTCGGCGGAGGAGAATTATTTTCTCTGGAAGGATCGCGCCGATCCGAAGTTGACCCTCAAATATCGGCCGAAAAACGAAAACACCTTTTCGACAGTCGGTACAACAATGGATATTCATTTCCCGGTTATTGCCGGATTCCATGCGCGGCTGCAATACTGTCTCACCGATAGCCTTACTGGGATAACGATGGCCTATCCGGAATATAGACCCGAGGAGACGACTGAAGAGCGTCTGACGTATTTGATCGACCGCTCACTGACCGGCCGACTGGAAAAATCATTGCAGATCAAAAAATATAACCTCGTCTTAAACGGCGTGGTCGAGTCTTTCTGGTGGCGGGCGCCCACCACTGAATACAACGATTACGGGACTCGCGAGATTTTTCGCACCGACGTGCTTGGTTCGGCGACGATAAAGGATTTTACCTTCTATTGGTTGGCGCAAAATCTATTCAACTATGGTTACCGGCAGACGCCCGATCATTACTTTGTCGGCCGGACGATTATGTGGGGTTTGCATCTGCGTTTTTTTAATTAGCTCACTCATGGGTCAGGACACGGATGTCCCCTTTCGGTAAAGCCACAAACAAACGTGAAATCTGGTCGTGGATCGTTTTCGATTTCGCGAACACGATTTTCTCGATGAACATCCTGACAATGTATTTTGCCCAGTGGGTGGTGATCGACCTGGCTAAAGGCGACCTGTGGTATGCGATTCCCTACTCGATTTCGATGGGATTGACCGCGTTGACCATGCCGGTTTTGGGTGCGGTCTCCGACTTGCTCGGCAACCAGAAGAGGTTCCTGATTACATTTAGCTTAATCTGTATCGGCGCGGTGCTGGCGATCGGCCTGCTGGCCAACTTCGTCACGCCCGGCGGGACGTTGATTATCGTCTGCCTGGCACTTTTTGTCTTTGCCAACGCCAGTTATGAAGGCGGAATTGTTTTTTACAACGCCCTCCTCCCCGGAATCGCCCCGGCCGACCAGATCGGCAAAGTTTCCGGCTGGGGTGTGGCGATGGGGTACGCGGGGTCGATTTTCGGCTTGATCGCGGTCCTGCCGTTTGTCGAGGGAGATATTTTTGGTTTGAATATCCCGTTTCTCCACGGTTGGGGACGTCCCGGCGCATTTATTCCCACCGCACTGCTTTTTCTATTATTTGCCCTGCCGACATTTTTCTGGGTCCGGCGGTCGGCGACCCCCGCCCCGGGGCATACCGGTCGGGGTTTATTACGCACGTCGTTCGGCCGAGTCTGGGAGGGTTTGCGTGAGACGCGCAAATATCCCGGGGTGCTGCGATTTTTAATCGCCGATTACTTTTTCGAAGACGCCATCGCCACCGTGATCATTTTCATGGCGATTTATACCCAAAAGGCGATGGGGTTTCCCGATCGGGCCAAGACACTGCTTTTCATTGTCTCGACCGCTTCGGCGATTGTCGGCTCGTTGGGTTGGGGTTGGCTTACCGACCGCATCCGCCCCAAACGCGCGCTCGGCCTCGCGGTAACCGGATGGATTGTCACGCTGTTTTTCACCGCCGCGACAACAAATGTCGCCGTTTTCTGGTTCCTTGGTTCCTGCATCGGGATTTTCCTCGGCGCCGTCTGGACCTCATCACGTGCGCTATTGGTCGGGTTGGTGCCCAAAGAAGTCACCGGCCAGTTCTTTGGTCTCTATTCACTTTCCGGCCGGGCGGCGGCGATCATCGGCCCGCTGGTTTGGGGATTGATTATCACGGTCTTTGCTTCGGGCACTGCCGCGGGCAATTGGTTGAGTTCCTTAATCGTTTCGCCACAACTGGCGGCCTCCGCCAATTACCGTCTGGCAATTGTCGTCCTGGCGCTGATCATGGCCGTCGGATTATGGATTTTCCGTAAGATTCCCGACGTCCGCAAATAATCGAACACGCGGCCGCAACTTTTCTTTGGTTGGTACGAATAGAATGGGAATGATATTTCGAATGGCTGACATACGCAGGAGGGTACGATGAGCGCACACCGTAAGAACTGGTCGCATTACCTGGGGGGTATTCTGCTGATCGTAATCGGCGTCGGGTTTTTGCTGGAAAAACTCGGTGTGCTCCACGGTTCGATCTGGACCTACTGGCCGGTTATTCTGATTATCATCGGTATCGGTATGCTCTTCGACCGTAAGTAACGGCGGTTGTTTCCGATTTATCGCCGGGCCAACAACGTGGCACACCCCGCTTTGCCGGTCTCGGCCCCCGGTTTTCAATCTACAATTTCAAGCGGTCTTTAATGGCCGCCGATAACAACGGCAGCATAAACTCGTGATGACCGGTGAAGGTAAACCCCCGGCCGGATTTAGCGGTCGGGCGTGAAACAACATTCTGATTCGGTCGATAATGCTGGATCATATCAAAATTCGCCGTCGTGAAATTTTCAACCCGACCGAGATTGCGGGCAACCGCGAGCGCCTTTAAGAAAACTTCCGGCAACAACACCGCCGAGCCAAAATGCAACACGACGCCTCCGGCATTGAGCTTGCGGACCTGCTCGCAAACTATTTTGAAATCTGCATGACTGGCCGCGCCTACCGCCGCCGCGTCGAAATTCGGATGCTGAGCGACGATATCGGTGCCGATAGCCACATGAATCGTGAGGGGAATGTCCAGTTTTGCCGCGGTATACATCAACGAATCTTTTTTACCGGGCGGCCGGGCCTGCACAAGGGAAAGACCCATTCCCTCACCGAGGCCCAGGTCGCTGTCTTTTGCCGCGGCGACTCCCTCGGCAAACCACGCCGCGGTCTCCCGCGCCATGCCGAACGTTCCCGCTTGCAAATTGGCCAGCACGTCCTCGGAGGTGTACCCCAGGTGGGCAACTTCCAGATCGTGGATCGCACCCGCACCGTTAAAGGCAAGCAAGTCGACCAGGCCGTGGTTCATTAAATCAATCAGCACCGGTGACAATCCGCATTTAATCACATGCGCTCCGGCAAACCAGAGGATCGGTTTGTTTTTCCGGCGGGCCAGGGCGATCCGTTCAATCAATTCGCGCCATTCGTTACCCTTGAGTACCTTCGGCAGCGTGGAGAGAAATTTGCCGACACTGTCCGTCCGCCGGGGCGGACGAGCAAACGATGTGTTTTTGTAGGCCCCGCCGCGCCGACGCACCGGCACAGTGGTGATTTTTTCGAGGTTCACTTGTCTGTGTTTTTTCATCATCAATACCGGGCCAGACGACCAAGTTTATATTCTTCGAGTTCAGCGATAATGGAACCAACTATCACTTTGCTTTTCATCAACACCGGCATTTTCAACCGGTCGTCGGTCAACCAGACTTTCAACCTCCCTTTGTGTTTAAATAAACCCGCGGCCTGCAACAGCGGTTCGACCACAATGGTATTGAATGTCCCCGCCTTGACCTGGATTCGCTCGCGTTTGGTTACGCGCACTTCAAGCTCGTACGTCTGGTCCTTGGAAAAATTCGAGACGCGCACGGTGTCACCGACCTTCAGCGGCAACGTGCGGACATAATACATCAACGATAGGGCGTCCTGGACATAGGGCGGCGTGGCAACCGTGTCTTTCCTGGTCATCGCTACTCCCAGCTCCGGGTAGAAATCAACAATCTGGTCGGAGGTATATTTCCCTTCGCGGAGGTATTTCTCGAAATGCAACGGAAAAATCTCGCGGGCGTCGATCAGCGACTCCGCCCAGTCTTCCACCTTGAAAAAGGTCGAGAAAAACCGTGTCGAGCGGGCGGTCGACCGCACGCGGAAGCAGGTCCGGCCACGATAGTCGACGACTTCGGGGATGGTCACATCGGCATGCCCGGCCACGATCTTCTCCCAGCCAATCGCGAATTTGAGTGTCTCGCCAACGCCGAAGGCAAGGTTGTCGATCGGCCGGAATTGGTACGGCGCGTAGGTTGTGTCGAATGCCGGCAGCAGCGCAGGATCAAAGGGATATGGATTTACGGTATCGACAACGCCGGAGGAATCATTTGGGGCATTAAGCGCCGGACCAATCTGTCCGCCGGCCGGAATTGCACCGAGGAGAATAATCAACCAACCGGCGATAAAGACAACCGCCCGCCTGCCGGTACACAACCACCGCTGACTTCCACGCCGTATCCTATCGGTCATGCTTCTCCCGTCGATGACGGTTATTTTCTCACCTGCTGTTTTTCCGCCCGGCGGATGATTGCGGCCGTCCCCTGCTGCAACACCTTGTCGATCTCCATGAATATCCGCTTATATTTTTCCAGATCTCCGCCGATCGGATCGGCAATCGAGGCCGAATGCAAATCTCGAGTATGCCGGGGAAATGTTTTCAACATAAAAAGATTGTCCGGAGAAACATTCAAACGCAAGGCCGTTCCGAAATGCTCGGCAGAAAGCGCGAGAACCAAGTCACTTGAATCGGCGATCTTCCGATCGAATGCCTGCGAACGATGCGCCCCGATATCGACGCCGAAAGAGCGGGAAACCTCGACAGCCAGGGCGGTCGCCGGTTCATCAATAATCCCCAACGTCCCGGCAGAACGGACTTTAATCCCGGTTACCCCGCGTTCGGCCAGCGTTTTTTTCAAAATTCCCTCCGCCATCGGCGAACGGCAGGTATTCCCCGAACAGACTATGGTCACAATGTAATCGCGCTCATCCATCGTTCCACCCTGTTTCGTCCAATAAAAAGGCCGGCTGACGATTACCTTTCGTCCCGGCCCACATCCATCATGTCTTACCGACGAACGGTCAGATCGGGGACGACTTTTTTTAATGTTTTTTCGTCGATCGCCCCTTCGCGCAGGAGTACCGGCATGTCCCCGGTTAAATCAATAACGGAGGACACCGGCTGTGGCGTGAAATCCCCGGGCTGCAACCAGATTACGCGCACGCCGGGGAATTTATCCAGCCAGGCCTTGATATCGGTATTCTCTGCGGCAACCCCCGAGGGGTTTGCCGAGGTGGCCAACAGGTAGCGATTCGTTTTGCGCATCAGGGAGAAGACTACCGGCTCTCCGGTGGCGCGCACACCGACCGAACGGCCATCCCCGCCGACCCGGAGATAAAACCCCGGCCAGACCGGCAAAACGAGAGTCAACGGTCCCGGCCAGAACTCGTCGGTCAATTTTTGATAATCCGGGTTGAAGCGAATATACCAGCGATAAAGCCCCTCGGCGGTATCGACAAATACCGGGAGAGGGTTTTGGGCGTCACGTTCCTTGAGCGTATACATCATCTCCGCGGCCGGGTCGGCAGTAGCGTCGCCGATGAGACCGTAGACAGTGTCGGTGGGCAAAATGGCGACGCCGCCCAGGAGAATATGCTCGGCAACCCGGTCAACAATATCAGGCTCCGGTCTTGCCCGGTCGAATTTAATGATTTCCAGCGCGGCCATCGCTCACTCTCCTTTATTCCCCTGGTGTCCCACGATCCAGGCCGACGAATATCCCAACCGGGTCACCACGCGGAGAACTCTTTCCGCCTCCGCAAAACTGCGATACGGTCCGGCCTTGAGTTTATAATATGGTTCTTCAAAAACGACCCGCACCGGCATCTGCGTCAAGGTATCGAGCTGCTGCTGTACCCGCCGGGCTTCGTAAATATTCAGGGTAGCAAAAAAACGGACATCATAACCCGCCCCCACGGCGGTCGAATCGCTGTGGTCAGCAATCGGACTTGCGACATCCACCGAATCGGGCTCGACGATAGAATAATCGCGCAGACCGATATCCTGCTCGGTAACGATCTGATCGTCACCGGCAAAAGCGAGGGGATCGGAACGGTCGGAGCGCTGGATTTCACTGCCCAGCCGATCCGTTTTTCGTTTCCGGCCGAATTTACCCGCACAACCACCGGCAAAGATGACCAGCGCCAACAGGCAAACCACCGGGAGAACGATTCGGTTAGAGAAATTCCGCATACTTCTCATCTTTCCCAATCTCGGCCAACAATTTCTTGATTTGCGGCACATGGGCTTTGTGGGCCACCAGAACAATCCCGTCGGTCTTGACCACGACCAAATCAGAAACGCCGAAACAGGCGACGATGCCGTCGCCGTCGTTGACCATTGTCATTTCGAAGGAATCGACCGGCAGGACATTGCCGATTTTCACATTTCCATCTACACCGGTCTTTTTGATGCGCTGCAGGGCAAGCCAGGAACCGACATCGTCCCAAATAACATCGCCGCGAATTACCACGACATTTTCGGCCGATTCGAGAACGGCAACATCGATCGACACCCCCTCGGCCTCGGTATAGAGTTTTTCCAAAGCTCCGGTTTGAGCGGGTGTCCCCATAGTCTCACTGTATTCGTCAAGCGCCTCACGAACCCGGGGACGACAGCGGCCGATCGCGTCGAGGATCGAGCGAGCCGACCAGACAAACATCCCTGAATTCCATAAATGGCGGCGGCCAAGATAATACTGCTGAGCCGTCACTCGGTCGGGTTTTTCACGAAAAGCCGCAACTTGGTATGATAAAATCCCGGCTTCGGCGGCAAACTGCGACCCGATTTCGATATATCCGTAGTCGATATCCGGCCGGGTCGGGTTGATCCCAATTGTTACCAGATGGTCGCCGGCGCGGGCGATCAGCAGGCCCTCGCGCAAAATTTCGTGTAGTTTTTCGGCGGGTTTGATCAGGTGGTCAGACGACAGCACAATCATCACCGCATCGCGGTCGCGATAGAGCAGTTCGGCGGCGGCGAGGCCGATCGCCAGGCAGGTGTTTTTCCCGTGCGGTTCCGCGATGATTTGTTCGGCGCTCAAAGAGTCGACCATGTCGAGGATTGGCTGTTGTAATTCGCGGTCGGTTACGACGATGATCTGTTCGGCCGGCACCAATGGAGCAATCCGGTCAATTGTTTCCTCCAGCATCGTCTTCTCGGAGATGATTGGGATCAATTGTTTCGGCTTGGCACGCCGCGACAACGGCCAAAACCGCTCGCCCCGTCCTCCGGCCATGATCACTGCATATTCCATCATCTTCCCCCATCGAAAATTCGTCGGCGTAAAATTGCCCCGCCGGTCAGACTACGGGTTTCCGTCCCATCATCCGGTCGTACTCCCGGCGCAGCAGTTTGACATCCTCCCAGACATCGACTTTGTATTTCGGAAAACGAAGCAATGCCGCCGGATGATAGGTAACCAGTAATTTCGTGCCATGGTAATCCATGAACCGTCCCCGCATCTTCCCCAGGGGAGTTTTAGTCTCCATCAATATTTGTGCGGCGATCCGTCCCAAACAACAAATCAATTTCGGTTGGATTAGTTTGATCTGTTCCAACAGGTATGGGATACACGCCTCCGCCTCCTCAGGCAGCGGGTCGCGATTATTCGGTGGACGGCATTTGAGAATATTGGCGATAAAGACCTCCTGCCGGGAAAGCTTGATCGCCGCCAGGATTTTGTCGAGCAATTGTCCGGCCCGACCGACAAACGGTTCGCCCTTGAGGTCTTCGTCCCGTCCCGGCGCCTCACCGACAAAGAGGATATCCGCCTGCGGACTGCCGACGCCAAAGACGAACTTTGTCCGGGTCTTGCCCAGGGAGCAGCGCTGACACTCACAGATCGATTTGTTAAATGACGCGAGATCACTATACCTGGTGCCTGGCAGTTTGAAATCCGGCGCCTCGATATCAAAAAAAGAAAGTCCCGGCTCCGACTCCAGTCGTTGGCTGAATGCCCGACCGGCCAATTCCAATACGTTCTGTATTTCGGTCGATTTCTGCGTCACGTGATAATCCTCACGCCCCCGACGATCCCTGTCGCGGCGGCAATAACGCTACGATACGGTCGATGATCATTTCGGCCAATGCTCTTTTGCTCAATTTCCCGGTTTCTTCGGTCTGACCCTCGCGATCGATAATCGTGGCGATATTGGTTTCGGAGCCAAAACCCGCGCCCGGGAGTCCCGGGTCGTTGGCCACAATCAAATCGAGATTTTTCTCTTTTAGTTTCCGTTGTGCCTGTTCGACCACCTTTTCGGTTTCCAGCGCGAACCCAACCAGAACCTGTGATTTTTTGCGCGACCCCAGTCCGCGCAGAATGTCGTCCGTCGGCTCAAGGTCTATTTGCAGTGTCGTTGTTTTTTTCTTGATTTTCCGGTCGGCCGGCTTGGTCGGCCGGTAGTCGGCGACCGCCGCGGCCATCACCACCGCGTCGGCACCGTCGAATTGTTCATCGACAGCCGCCTTCATCTCGGCCGCTGTTTTTACCCGGACAATTTCGACACCGGCGGGTTCGGGCTCGGCGGACGGCCCGGAAATCAGCACAACGGCCGCGCCCCGATCGGCAGCCGCCTGGGCAAGGCGATAGCCCATTTTCCCGGATGATCGGTTGCCGAGATAGCGAACCGGATCAATCGGTTCCTGCGTCGGTCCGGCGGTAACGATGATTTTCCGGGATTTCAATTGTCCGGCGGTGCTAAAGTATTGTTGCAGGACCGACGCAATTTGGCGGGGTTCCGCCATACGCCCGACTCCGATTGTGTTGCAGGCCAGGTCGCCGACACCCGGGTCGATAAACCGGACTCCACGGTCCCGCAGGATTGCCATGTTTTCCCGGGTGGCCGGATGGTTGTACATCCGGGTATTCATCGCCGGGGCCACAAAGACCGGTGCAACGGTAGAAATCAGCAATGTCGTCAGCAGATCATCGGCGATCCCCCCGGCCATCCTGGCGAGGATGTCCGCGGTTGCCGGCGCGATCACGACCGCATCGGCCCATTCGGCAACTGTAATATGCCGGGTGCCCACGGTGCGGTTCTCCGGAAATGTCCGAAGTAATACTTCTCGCTCTGACAGGGTTTCCATCGTGAGGGGGGTGATGAATTTCGTCCCCGCCTCGGTCATGCAGACCCAAACATCGGCGCCCTCGACTTTGAATATCCGCGTCAAATAGGCCGCCTTATAGGCGGCAATTCCTCCGCTAATGCCCAGCAATATATTTTTTTGCGCCAGCGACGATCCCATGACCTCACCTCGATTTATCATCTCTTTGGTCGTACGTCCGCCTAGTGGCGGAAGTTCCTCATTCCGGAAAAGACCATCGCAATCCCGCATTCATCGGCGGCGGCGATCACTTCGGGGTCTTTTTTTGATCCGCCCGGTTCGATAATTGCCGCAATTTTCGCAGCGGCGGCAACCTCGATATTGTCCGGCATGGGGAAGAACGCATCCGAGGCCAACACCGACCCGGCGGCGCGGTCACCGGCTTTCTCAATCGCCATTTTGACTGCGTCAACTCGCGCGGTCTGCCCACCGCCGATCCCAACCGCCGCCGTCCCTTTGATTAATACGATGGCATTGGACTTGACGTGTTTGACCAAATGTCGGCCGAAGAGGAGCGACGCGATTTGTTTCTCGGTCGGCGCGGCTTTCGTGACAACTTTCAAATCATCGGCCGTCAGAACGGCCACATCCGGCGACTGGGCCAACAGTCCGCCGGAGATCGCCCGATACGTCCAATCCTCCGGGGCGGGCGGATTTTCGATTGCCGGTAATTTGAGGAACCGGCGCATTTTTTTCTTCTTGAGCAGTGTCCAGGCGTCGTCATCATAACCCGGAGCCAGTACACACTCAACAAACAACGTCCCGGCGATCTTCTCAGCCGTTGCCCGGTCGACGACACGGTTTAGCCCGATGATTCCCCCGAACGCCGACATCGGGTCGGTGTCATGTGCATTCTGATACGCCTCGGCAAGGGTGACGGCTTCGGCCGCGCCGCAGGGTGTGGCATGTTTAATGACCACGGCAAACGGTCTCTCGGTAAAATCGGCGAGAATAGAAAGCGTACATTCGAGATCCCAATAATTGTTGTAGGAAAGCTCCTTCCCGCTGAGTACTTCGGCATCGGCGACTGAGAGACCATGATCGCCGACTTTTTTATACAGCGCGGCACGTTGGTGCGGGTTTTCACCGTAACGGAGATTCCGCTCGCGGCGAAATGAGGAAATTCGGACTTCAGGGACTTCGCCCGGTGCGCGCGATTGTTCTTCGAGATAACCGGCGATGGCGGCATCATATGCGGCCGTCCGGGCGAAAGCGCGCACCGCCCAGGTCCGGCGGGTAAGATCATCAATCGACCCGTGACCCCGCTCGAATTTCTCGAAAAATTCAGCATAATCGGCCGGATCGGTGAGAACCGCGACATCCGCTGAGTTTTTTGCCGCCGAGCGAATCATCGACGGCCCCCCGATATCAATATTCTCGATTGCATCGGTCAGCGAACAATCGGGTTCGGCAATAACTTTTTCAAATGGATAGAGATTGACCACCACCAGGTCGATGGCCTTGATTCCCTGTTCGGCCCGCTGTTGTTCGTGTTCCTCATTGCCCCGCCGAAACAGGATACCGCCATGGATTTTGGGATGCAGTGTTTTTACCCGCCCGCCGAAGATTTCCGGCGAACCGGTCAGCGAGGCCACCGGCACCGCGGGAATCTCATGATCTTTCAGGTATTGCAAAGTCCCGCCGGTAGCAATCAGTTCAACTTGATGTTGATGAAGAAACCCGGCCAGTTTGTCCAGGTCAGTCTTGTCGCTGACCGACAGGATTGCCCGTCTGATCGGCAACGCCGTCGCGACTTTCTGCGCGACCGCCTGTGTTTTTGTCGATATGTTCATATTTTCGCCTGTGTTTCATCCGGACCGGGCAATCGGGCCCGATCGTTTCCCGAAGGCCGAATTTTAGCCGGCCAGTCTATTCAACGCCTCGGCATACCGCGCACTGGTCGAGGCAATCACCTCGGGCGGCAGCTTTGGCGGGGGCGGGTTTTTGTCCCAGCCCGTCTGTTCAAGATAATCACGTACCGGCTGTTTGTCGAAGCTCTCCTGCGCCCGTCCAATCGTGTATTTGTCCATCGGCCAGAACCGCGACGAGTCCGGAGAGCAGACTTCGTCGATCAGTACGAGTTGATCGCCGTCGAGACCAAACTCGAACTTAGTGTCCGCCAAGATGATACCGCGACTCTCCGCGTGTTTGACACATTTGGTGAATACATCCAGTGTGGCCTGTTTCATCTTGTTGGCCAGATTTTCACCGACCATTTCTGTCATTTGCGTAAATGAAATATTCTCATCATGACCGACTTCCGGCTTGGTCGATGGCGTGAAAATCACTTCCGGGAGCCGTTGTGAAAGCTGCAGATCACGGGGGAATTCGAATCCCAACAATTTCACCGGCCCTTGGGGTGTCGCGGCAAGCGCCTGTTTGTATTCTTTCCAGAGCGATCCGGAAATATAGGCGCGTGCAATACACTCGACATCGATGCGCTCGAATTTTTTGACCAGCATCGAGCGCCCGGCCAACAGCGAGCGATAGTGGTGCAGATTCTCCGGATACTCATCGACTTCAGCGGTAATCAAATGGTGAGGAATAATGTCTTTGATTTGCGAAAACCAAAATACCGAAATGCGGTTTAACACCTCACCCTTTCCCGGGATCGGGTCGTCCAGGACAACATCAAAGGCGGAAAGCCGATCGGAGGTAACAATCAGCAATTTGTCGTCGAGGTCATAGATATCGCGCACTTTGCCCCGAGCATACAGCGGGTATTCGGGGATCTCACTTTGCCATACCGGCGGATATTTGCTGGTAATCAGTTCCATGCATTCACCTTTATGTTGGATTAACCCAGTGGAATTTTACCTTCAGCCAGTGCACGGATCGTCTCCGGAAGCAGCTGATGTTCGACCGCCAGCACCCGTGCCTGTAATGCCTCCGGAGTATCATCGGCCAAAACCGGCACCCTGCGCTGGGCAATCACCGGCCCGTGATCGAATAGCTCATCAACAAAATGCACGCTCGGCCCGGACTCTTTCTCCCCGGCAGCCAGCACGGCGCGATGCACTTTCATGCCGTACATTCCTTTGCCGCCGAATTTTGGCAGCAATGCCGGATGGATATTAATAATCCGCCGATGAAATTTCCGCACCACTCCGGTGTCGATCAATTTGAGATATCCGGCCAGGACAATCAACTCGATCTGTTCCTCGGCAAACAAGGCCAGCATTCTCTCGGCGACCCCCTCCGGCGAGCCCTCGGTGCGAACCGAAACGTGCTCGGTGCGGACACCGGCTTTTCTGGCCCGTTCGAGGCCGTAGACGTCGGCCTTGTTGGCAATCACGACTTTCACCGTCGCTCCGCCAAGCTTACCGGCATGTTCGGCATCCAGGATCGATTGCAGGTTGCTCCCTGAACCCGAGACCAAAACTGCGACACGACAACCCATCAGTCTTCCAGCATTTTTCGCAAAAGTTCGTTCACTTTCTGCGGATTGGCTTTCCCGTTAGTCCGGGCCATGACCTCACCGACAAAAAACCCAAATAATTTCTTCTTACCGCCACGGTATGCCTTACATTCTGTGGGATAGGCCCGGAGTACCTGTCCAATCACCAGCTGGATCGTATCGCCGTCGGAGATTTGCTGCAATCCCCGCCGTTCGATGATCTCACGGGCCGACCCTCCCTCACTTTGCATAATACGAAAAACTTCCTTGGCAATCTTCCCCGATATGTTCCCGACCTCGATTTCTCTCAACAATTCTGCCAATTGCGGCGGCTGGACCGGAAATTCCTCAATATTGCCGGAAACTTCCCTCAGCGCTCCCAAAACTTCGGTCAGGACCCAGTTGGCCGCCGATTTAGGCCGATCAACCAACGAGGCCACTGCCTCAAAATACTCCGCGAGCGGCCGTTCGGCAGTCAAAACTCCGGCATCGTACGGCGGGATATGAAATTCGTGAACCAATCGGTCGCGCCGCTGATTGGGTAGTTCGGGTATCGCCTTGGCCGCCCGCCGCAGCCAGTCATCGTCGATCACCACTTCCGGCAGGTCGGGGTCCGGGAAATACCGATAATCGGCAGATTCCTCCTTGCCACGCATCGGCCGCACATCCTGGGCATCATCGTCCCAAAACAGCGTTGTCTGTTCGATTTGTCCACCGGATCCGAGAATATCGATTTGTCGGTCGATTTCGCGCGTCAACGCTCGCTCCACTCCACGGATTGAGTTGATATTTTTAATCTCGGTACGCGTGCCGAGCGTTTTTTTCCGTTGCCGACGAACCGAAATGTTCGCGTCACAACGCAAGGCGCCTTTTTCCATGTCGCCGCTACAGATGTCAAGATATCTCACCAGTTGTCGGATTTTGGTGACAAAGAGATATGCCTGATAAGGTGAACGAATCTCCGGTTGGCTGACAATCTCCAGAAGCGGCACACCGCAGCGATTGAGGTCGACCAGTGTCGCCGGGCCGCCCGCCCGGGCATCAACATGGAATGACTTGCCCGCGTCTTCTTCGAGATGCGCCCGCATCAGGCCGATCGATTTCGCGGTGTTGTCTTCGATGATTATAATTGTCCCGCCCTCGCCAAGCGGCTGATCGTATTGCGATATCTGGTAGCCCTTTGGCAGGTCCGGGTAGTAATAGTTTTTTCGCGCGAAGACATTTCGCCGGTTGACCGTCCCGCCGACGGCAAGGACAAACCGTAACGCGTATTCAATTGCCTGCCGATTGGCCACCGGGAGCGCTCCCGGCAACCCCAGACACACCGGACAGGTCTGCGTATTCGGTGGCGCACCGTATGCCGTCGAACAACCACAAAACATTTTCGATTCGGTCAACAATTGAGCGTGAATTTCCAGACCGATGACCGCCTCAAAGTCAGCATGGTTTCTGTCCCAACCGGTCATCAGACCCCCGTCCGTCGATGACCGGCGAGTCGCTCGATTTCCGTCGCCAGAGAGAAAAGCCGAGACTCGGCAAATCGCGGCCCAATAATTTGCAGACCGACCGGGAGGCCGTTGGCCGTGCCACAGGGTACCGACAGCGCAGGCAACCCCGCCAGCGAGGCCGGTACCGTGTAAATATCGGAAAGATACATCGCGAGCGGGTCGTCAAGTTTTTCGCCGAGTTTGAATGCCGTTGTCGGCGTTGTCGGGCAAACCAACAAGTCGACACTGCTGAAGACATCCTCGAAATCCCCGATGATTTTCGTCCTTACCCGTTGTGCCCGGTCATAGTATTCATCGCGATAACCAGCGGAAAGGACATAAGTACCGAGGAGGATTCGCCGCTTGACCTCCACGCCGAATCCCTGTGAGCGGGATTCCCGGTACAGCGCGGACAATTGGCCGCTGTCAACACGGGTGCCATAGCGGACACCGTCAAAGCGCGCGAGGTTCGCCGAGGCCTCAGCGTTGGCGATGATATAATATGCCGCTACGGCATATTTGGTATGGGGCAGTGATATTTTTCTGATCGCGCGACCGTCCCGGGCCAATTCCTCAATTGTCTTTTCGACAATCGCGCCCACTTCGGGGGCCAGACCTTCCCCGAAATACTCTGTCGGGATACCGATACGCATCCGCCCGGCCGATTTCAAATCTCCCGAATAGTCATCCGGGTAGATCGATCTCACCGATGTCGCGTCGTGTTCGTCACGGCCGCAAATCACCCGAAAGACCATTTCACAATCGGTGACCGAGCGGGTGAGCACACCGATCTGGTCGAATGACGAGGCAAAGGCGGTCAGGCCATAACGTGAGACCGCCCCGTAGGTCGGTTTAAGTCCCACGATCCCACAGAACGACGCGGGCTGCCGGACACTCCCGCCGGTGTCCGACCCCAGGGCGGCAGTAACCTGGAAATCGGCGACCGCCGCCGCCGAACCGCCGGAAGACCCCCCCGGGGTGCGTGACAGGTCGTGGGGATTTTTTACCGGGCCAAAATGGCTGTGTTCATCGGATGAGCCCATGCCAAATTCGTCGAGATTGGTCTTGCCGACAATGACAGCACCGGCATTGAGCAGGTTAAAAACGGCGGTGGCGGTATATGGGGGAATAAATTTGTCGAGTATTTTCGAAGCACAAGTCGTCGGTTGACCATCGATACAGATATTGTCTTTAACCGCCAGCGGCAACCCGGCCAACAACCCGGTTTCCTCCCCGGCCTGTTTGCGTTTATCAGCAGTCCGGGCGGCGTCAATGGCCCTTTCCCCATCGATAGTAATAAAAGCATTCAGCGATTTTCGCTCGGCAATGCGGTTTAGATGCGCCCGGCAGAGGTCTACGGCAGAAACTTCCCCGTCCTTGAGCAGGTCGCGCATCCCGGCCAGATTTTCCCGGCAGAGGTCCATTATCATCGAAGATATAAGCGTATGCTGCCAACGGCAACCACCCCAATAAAAACGGCCCGCCACGATTATTGTCGTGACGGGCCATCGGGCTACCAGCTTACAGCACAGGTAAATATTTCTCCCACTCGTACGAGGTTACCGCCGTCCGATAGCGGTCCCATTCGACCCGTTTGTTGGCAATTAACGACTCGAATATATGACCCCCCAAGGTCTCTCGCGCAAGTTCCGATTCGGCGAAAACCTGAATGGCGTTTTCGAGCGAATCGGGGAGAGATTTGATGTTGTTCTTTCGACGAACATCAGAATTCATGTCGAAAATATTCTCTTCGGTTGGAGCAGGCAAATCATACTTCTGCTCAATCCCTTTCAATCCAGCGGCCAGCATAACTGCAAAAGCGAGATACGGATTACAGGCCGGATCGGGCGACCGCAGTTCAATCCGGGTGGCTTTTTCCTTGCCGACACGGTACATCGGCACCCGCACCAGTGATGAGCGGTTCCGCCGCCCCCAGGACAGGTAGACCGGCGCCTCATAGCCACTAACCAGCCGTTTGTAAGAATTGACCCATTGGTTCAGTACAAGGTTGATCTCACAGACATGGTTGAGTACTCCGGCGACAAACCAGCGCGCAGTCTGCGACAGATGATAAGGATCGTCTTTATCGAAAAAGGCGTTCTTATCGCCCTGGAATAACGACATATGCGTATGCATCCCCGAGCCGTTTTCGCCATGGATCGGTTTGGGCATGAAAGTGGCATAAAGGTTGTTGTCGGCGGCGACTTCCTTAACCACCAACCGATAGAGCATAGTGAAATCGGCCATTTTTAACGCTTTCTGATATTTCAGGTCGATTTCATGCTGCGAGGGCGCGACTTCGTGATGGGAGCATTCCACAATCACACCGAGACGTTCGAGCGAATTGACGGTTTTTTTGCGCACCCGCGTGCCTTCGTCAATTGTACCATAATCGAAATATCCGCCGTGATCGATCGGTTCGGGTTTTTGTGAATTGCGAAAGTAGAAATACTCGATTTCGGGGCCGCAATAAAATGTGAAGCCCAGATCCTTGGCTTTTTCGAGCATCCGGCGCAATACCTGACGAGGATCGCCTTCATACGGGGTCCCGTCCGGAGTCTGCACGTCGCAGAATATACAAGCCACTCGTTCGCCTGAAATTTCCCAGGGGATCACCCGGAACGAGTCCAGATCGGGGATCGCCATCAAGTCGGATTCCTCGATCCGGACAAATCCCTCAATCGAACTGCCGTCGAACCCCTGTCCCATCTCGAGAACTTCCTCGATTTCGGACCGGGTAATCGACATCCCCTTGAGGCGACCGAGGATGTCGGTAAACCAGAGCCGGACGTACTTCACGCCGGCCGAATCCATCATTGTGAGAACATCTTTTTTACTCTTGCTCATTGCCATTGCTCCAGGTAATTTCCTGCCGGTACGCCGTGATTATGCCTGACTGATATCTCTTTGTCAAACAGTTTGTTTGATCATGTTGAAAATTTCAAATTTAAACATACCGCGAGACATACTCCCAACCGCCCTATATGCTATTTACCCACCAGCGGTTATCTCGATACATTGAAACCACGCCAACAAGCAAGCCCAAAAAGAAAAAAACATCTGACCCACCGACAACCAGGTGAGGAGCGCCAGAAAGTTAATATTACGCGGGGCCACTTCACACTGTTTACAATTATTTCAGGCCGTAGTCGGGATTTGTAATAAAAAGGCCCCGGTTTCCCGGGGCCCGGCGATTGTTGGAACGATACTGCTAATTATCAGAAGGTGGAATCCCTTTTTTGGGCTGCTCCATGAATGGCGCGATCAGATCCATCGGCAACGGGAAAATGATGGTCGAATTCTTCTCGGTCGCTATTTCAGTCAGCGTCTGCAAGAATCGCAGTTGTAGCGCGCCGGCCTGTACATTGAGTACACCTGCCGCTTCGGACAGTTTTTCCGAGGCATGTAATTCACCAGCGGCATGGATGACCTTGGCCCGGCGTTCCCGCTCGGCCTCGGCCTGACGGGCGATCGCCCGCTGCATCTCGGTCGGCAGATCCACATTCTTGACCTCGACGACCGAAACCTTGATCCCCCAGGGTTCGGTCTGATCATCAATGATTTTCTGTAATTGCTGGTTGATATGCTCCCGGTTGGACAGTAGATCGTCGAGATCCACCTGGCCCAACACCGAACGCAGGGTGGTCTGCGAGATCTGTGAGGTCGCCAGGAGGTAGTTTTCGACATTGACAATCGCCTTGTTCGCATCCATTACCCGAAAATAGACGACCGCGTTGACTTTGACGGTCACATTGTCCCGGGTGATCACATCCTGCGGCGGCACATCCATCGTGACCACCCGCAAATCGACACGCACCATTTTATCGATCAGCGGGATAAGCAGGATCAGCCCGGGACCTTTGGAACCGACCAACCGCCCCAGCCGGAAGATAACACCGCGTTCATACTCCTTGAGAATGCGTACCGCATTGGCCAGAATAAACAGGCCGATTACGACGATCGTAATGATACCGGGCTGGAATCCTCCCATGGTCACTCCTCCTATTCGATTTTATCCACTCGCAAAATCATATTTTCTACAGCCGTAACTTTCACGCTCATGCCGGGGGTTAACGGACTTTCGGCCCGCGCCCGCCAATATTCACCGGCAACATAGATCAGTCCCTCCGGGTCGATCTTCTCTTTGACTGTGCCGATCTGTCCGACCAGCCCGACATCCCCGGTCGTTGGTTTTTTCTTGTGGATACGCATGGCAAAACCAATGGCAAAGATGAAAAAGGCGGCAGTAGTCCCCACTACGGCGAAAATGACCGATAACGAAATCCGCATATACGGCTCACTGGAGTCGATTAACATCAATGATCCCATCAACATCGAGACCACTCCCCCGATAGTCAGAACACCATGGCTGAGGACTTTGATCTCCAGGGCGAAGAGGACAAAAGCCAGCCCGATCAAAGCCAGTCCGGCATAATTAAGCGGCAGTCGCTGCAGGCCGTAGAAACCGATAATCAGCGAGATCGCACCAATGGTCCCCGGCACAAATGTCCCCGGGTTATATAACTCCATCATGATACCGAAACCGCCGAGTGAAAGCAGGATATAGGCGATTTCAGGCGAAGTGATAACCTTGAGAAATCGGTCCCGCCAACTGAGTTCGATTTCGTTTATGTCCGCACCGGCAGTATGCAGTGTATCGATCCCGGAAGGGAGGTTGACAACCATGCCGTCCAATTGCGCGAGCAAATCATCCAGCGATTCGGCGACCAGATCGACGACATTGGAATCGACCGCCTCGGTGGCGGTGATTGAGACCGAATGCAGAACAGCATTCTGCACCCATTCGATATTGCGGTCGCGCCGGCCCGCAATCGCCCGGACATAGCTGGCAGCATCCTGCTCGATTTTTTCGTTCATCACCGAATCGGCGATTCCACCCTGCGGACCGACCGTATGCGCCGCGCCGATATTCGTCCCCGGCGCCATCGCCGCAATCTGTGCGGAAATCGTGATATACATCCCGGCCGACGCCGCCCCCGCTCCCGATGGAGAGACATAGACCACCGTCGGCACATCGGCATTAAGAAATGCCTGAACGATATCCCGCGTCGAACTGACCAGTCCGCCGGGTGTGTCCAGTCGCAAGATAAACGCCTCGCGGCCCTGCAATTCGGCCTCGGCGACAGCATCCGCAATCACGCGGCTGGTGGTCGGCCCGATTGCGCCTTTCCAGGTCAACACATCGACAGAGGCCAACGCCCCGGAGGAAAAGACAGCCAGTACTGTCACCACCAGTACCGCACCCAATAAATATTTTGTTTTCATCATCGCACCTACCCCGGTAAACTCGCCCCATGTCTGTCCACTGTCAATGACATTCTGACCAAAGCTATCCTTCCTTCCGCAAATATACCATGTCCCCATTGAATACGGTCAAGTCCACTGCCACGTTCGTGATCTCATCGGGTGGGATCGTAAATATATTCTCGGAGAGGACCGTGAAATCGGCGACTTTTCCCGGGGTAATCGACCCTTTGAGCGCACTCTCTCCCGAGGCAACGGCCGTCGCCTGAGTGAAACCGAAGACTGCATCATAGACCGACAACCGCTCTGCCGGTGTCCAGACTCGCCGCGGATCGTCGGGCCGCCGACATACTGCCGCATAAATGCCCTCGAGCGGGGATAATAATTCAATGGGCGTATCGGAACCGAAGACCAGCGGTATTCCTGCTTTCTGCAATGTCTTGAAGGCAAACGACCAGCGCGCACGTCTCCCCCAGTGCTTTTCAGCGGTTGCGCGATCGGCAAGCAGATGTGAGGGCTGCATTGAGGCGGCGATTCCCGCTTTCGCAAAATCGGAAATGTCGGCGGGATCGAGCAATTGGGCGTGTTCGATCCGGGAGGCAATCGCCCGAGGCATTTTTCGGCGGTGTTTCAGAAAACCATCCAGTGCCCGACGGACGGCGGCATCGCCAATGGCATGCACTGCGACGGCCCAACCGGCGCGGAAAGCTTTGCCAATGACGGCATTGAACTCATCAGCGGTGTAGATCGACACACCGGAGGTTGAACGGTCGCTCGTATAGGGCCGCTTGAGATGGGCGGTCTGGGAACCGAGCGCGCCATCGAGAAAGACTTTGATCGGCCCCAGGCGCAGCATTTCATCACCCAAGCCGGAACGAAACCCGGTTCGCGCCAGATCGTCGAGCGCACCAACCGGCCGGGCATGCAAGACCCGCAGGCGCAATTTATTTTTTGAGTACAGGGATTGGAAAATCTCAAATGAGTTTTCGGAGCCAACATCGTGAACCTGGGTTACGCCCACGGCATAGGCACGGTCAAAGGCCCTCTGCACGACTCGTTCACCGTACGCTTGTGCTGCCGGGGGCACATGCGCCCAAACCAAGCGGTAGGCATTTTCAGTTAGACGGCCGGTTGGTTCCCCGGTACGCGAATCCCGTTCGATCTGCCCGCCCTCGGGATCGGGAGTGTCGGCAGTGATTCCGGCGATGGCCAGCGCTTTCGAATTAACCCAGAGGGTGTGTTCATCTTTGGAGAAAAACGCCGCCGGACGGTCGGGAATGATTTTGTCGAGGTCTTCTTTGCGCAACCGGTCTCTGTTCGGCCAGATATTCTTGTTAAATCCGGCTCCCTGCACCCAGCCGCTGCGCGGAACTTTGGCCAGACCGCGACGAATTGTTTTCAGGGCTTCCTGCAGGTTGTGAGCATCGTTGAGCGCGATGCGAGTCTCGTCGAGTGCCATATAGAGAAAGTGGGTGTGGCCGTCGCAAAACGCCGGTAGCAACAACCGACCGTTTAGATCTATGTGTTTTGTCCGGACTCCCGGCAGACGGGGAATATCGACTTTTTTACCGGTCCAGACGATTCGGCCATTCCGGCAAAGAACTGCTTCGGCCTGTGGGCAGGCCGGATCCATTGTGACGATTGGTCCACCGCTGATAATTAGGGCAGGCAGACTGGAACCGTGCTTTCGTGTCATCGCCGCTATTTCCCGTCAAAAAACCTGGGTAGTTACCGTGCCATCCCCCTTGCTATATAGAGAGACACGCGGGGAAAGCAATGCAATTATGGAACAATGGGCTGACGGGTCGGAAGATGGGGGTCGGACTCCCCGGTTGAAACGCCTGCCGGACAATGCAGATTGCGTTTTAGTCCTCACCGATCCAGCGGCGGAAATCTCCCTCGCGCCGGGTCAGGCCGAGATCATCGGTGTGGGTGAGGATCGGAACGGTATATTTGCGGGTAGTGCCGAGCATATCGCGCACCTGCGCAACGGTGATGGTCTCGTGGGCCTTGCAGTGCGCTTTGATTTTCTCAACGATCTGACCGAAGGTCTCTTGGGGATAAACGATGCCCTCGGGTAACCCCACCAGTTTGTTCATCGAGAGCCAGAGGTTGATGATTTTCGGGGCATTTTTACTTTTGCTTTCCAACTCCGAACGTACGGGCGGCAGCATCTTGCCGTGGGCGATCATTTTTTCGAGGACATCGGCCTCGGCCTGCCACTCCTGGGGTACACCCGGCTCAAAATCGGGGAGTTGATAGCGCCCGCCACGAACGGAAACAATCTTGTCTCTCAGCCAAGAATTCAGGAGGGTCTTAAACAAAGATTCTGAAATCTTCAGCTTGCCCCGCCACTCGGCCTCGTTATAGCCATATTCAAACGGGAGGTCGGTGTGACGTTTTGCAAGCAAGGCCAGCGCGCGTTCGCGATACGTTTCAGCTTGCGTGGTGTCGAGATACCCGTCGGGCAGTTTGGTCCATTTCCCCGAATCGATGAATGCGGCGATCTGGGTTTTGATTGCCTTATCGGAGAACGGAAGGTCGGGCAGTTTGGCCGATTTGGGCAGCCAGCCCAGTTTAATTATCTCGGTACCGAGGACAGTCGACAGGGTGAAATCCTCACGTCGCTTATTCAACAGTGTGAGATAGTCGACATCAGAGCGAGTCACGCGATGGGTCGGAAAATCGAGCACCCGCCCCCCACCAATGGTCACTCCCGGGGTCGGCAGGCGCAGGACGAACCGGTCACCCAGCCGCGCCTTGACCGGTGTTTCGAGCCGCAGTTCGCAAATCCCCGACTCGCCGGGTTTAATTTCATCGGAATCGAGCAACCGGCAGACCGCCTCCGGCTCGGCGGTGCCCAAAAGCGCAAGCAACGACCGGCCGGTTTTAATCGACCAATGTGATTCTTCCAGCAAGGTGAGTTGGACCAGCACAAATGAGTATGTCTGCGCATCGGAGGTTTCGACCAGGCATTCACCGCGTGAGAGGTCGCTGCGTTCAATACCGGAAATATTCACCGCCACCCGCCGCCCGGGACCGACCGATTCGACTTTTTGTTTGTGCGACTGCAATTCACGGACGCGGCCTTTCAGCCCCGACGGCACCACCGAAATTTCCTGCCCGATTTTCAACGGCCCTTCGCTGAGTGTTCCGGTGACCACACTCCCGCGTCCTGCGATGGTAAACGCGCGGTCGATATAAAGCCGCGGCCGCCCGATATCCTCACGCTGCGGCAGATCGGTTACCATTGTGTCGATGGCGGTTTTCAGGTCGTCCAGACCGTCACCGGTAATCGCCGAAAAGCGGACGACAGGGGCACCTTCCAAAAATGTGCCCGAGGTTTTCTCCTGCACGTCAGCGATGACCAACTCGAGCCAGTCCTGATCGACCAGGTCGGTCTTGGTGATGGCAATGATTCCGTGTTGCACACCGAGAAAGCGAAGGATATCCAGATGTTCGGCCGACTGCGGCATCCAGCCGTCATCGGCGGCGATAACGAAGATCACAAAATCAATCGCGCCGACTCCGGCGATCATGTTTTTCACAAAGCGTTCGTGGCCGGGAACGTCAACAATTCCAACCGAAGTGCCATCAGCCATCGTGTACCAGGCAAATCCGAGGTCAATCGTCAGGCCGCGCGCCTTTTCCTCGGGCAGCCGGTCGGGATCGATTCCGGTCAGCGATTTGACCAGCGCCGATTTCCCGTGGTCGACATGTCCGGCTGTGCCCAGTACAAACATGATTGCGTGAGGATCTTTCGCGTTGGGTATCTCAGGCGTGGGCGTTGGCCAGCGCCATGGTTATCGTCGCGTCTTGTTCGGGCGTGACTGTCCGCAGATCGAGGCGGAACCGGTCCTCGACAATCATTCCGATTATCGGCGGGTTGTTCGCCCGCAGTTTTGCGGCAAGCTCACCGGCTTTCATCTCCGAGGTAATCTCCAGCCCAACCGACGGGAACTCCTCCTCGGGCAACGAACCACCGCCGACTTTGGCCCCGGTCTGAATCACTCGGCAACTAACATCCGCCTCGTACAGCGTTTTCATCATCGCCTCGGCTCGAATCCGCAGCTTGTCCAGCCCAAAGGCCAACATGCGGTACATCGGCAGCTGTTGTTCGGCAGTGCCGTCCAAATGCGCCCGTGCGGTATAAGCCAGCGCCGCCAGCGTGGTTTTGTCGGGCCGCAATGCGCGATAAAACGGGTCGGAACGCAGCTTTTCGACCAGGTCCTTCTTCCCGGCGATCATCCCGGCTTGCGGCCCGCCGAAAAGCTTGTCGCCCGAGGCGGTTACTAACTCGGCACCGTCTCTGATGCAATCGGCCATCATTGGTTCTTTTGGCAAACCGTATGGGCGAACATCAGAAACCGCGCCCGAGCCGAGGTCCATCACCAGCGGGAGATTATGTTCTTTGGCAATCGGGGCCAGATCGGCCAGGCCCGCCTCGGCAACAAAGCCGGTCATCTTGAAATTGCTGCGATGGACCTTGAGGATCAAGGCGGTGTTTTCGTTGATCGCGTTGCGGTAATCGTCGGGGGTGGTCTTATTGGTCGCGCCGACTTCTTTGAGTTTCGCACTGGAGCGTTCGAGGATATCGGGAATGCGGAACCCGCCGCCGATTTGCACCAACTCACCGCGCGAGATGATGACCTCTTTACCTGCTGCCAATGAGGTCAGGACCAGATAAACCGCCGCGGCATTGTTGTTGACAACCAGCGCCCCCTCGGCCCCGGCCAACCGGGCGATCATCGCATCGACGAGCCGTCCCCGTTTTCCGCGCTTGCCGGCGGGAAGATCGAACTCCAGGTTGCTGTATCCCGGCGGGGTCACCGCCTCGTCGGCCAGCGGCGCGCGGCCAAGATTGGTATGCACCAAAACGCCGGTGGCATTGATCACGTGCTGAAGGTTTTCGCCGAATTTCACGGGGAGCAACGCGGTAATCAAACCAATCAATTCGTTGTCGGGAGGGACTTCTCCCCCACCAACTACGGCAGCCCGCACGCCGTCGAGGATTTCCCGGGCGGCATCAACTAAGAGTGGTTTGGAGAATGCCTCGGCGGCGGCGCGTAACGCCGGATGGCTGGTCAAAATTTCCACCGAGGGAAGCCGGCGCAATTGTTCGTTGGCATCGTTCATTGTCTTTGTCCGTCCAGAAAAATAAGCGGAAGGGGAGGGAATCGAACCCTCCGCAGACAACCCTTGGCTGCCCGCCTACGGATTTGAAGTCCGCGCCGGCCACCAGACCGAATCCGCTTCCGGCGATAGTATAGTCTATCCTGAGGAAACAGGCAACCGCCTCAAATCGATTGTCCGGCAAGCCCAAGCGGATCGTCGATGATCAGGTAGTCCTTGACTGTGAATCCCTCGGCATATTTAACCCCGATCTGGTTACCCAGATAGTTGGCCGAGGTCTTCATGAATTCATAAATATCCACGCCGGGGTTGAATATCTCCCGCGCGCCGTCCCGGGTGCCGAATTGCGATTTGTAGGCCGCGACGGCCTCGAGTTTGCGCTCGAACTGGTCGGTGACATCGACGACAAAACTGTGCCGGACATCGCGCAGATTGGAGGAATACAAAATCTTGCGCGGGCG
The DNA here is from genome assembly GCA_024277855.1 of Candidatus Zixiibacteriota bacterium. Taxonomy (GTDB): domain Bacteria; phylum Zixibacteria; class MSB-5A5; order WJJR01; family JAJRUJ01; genus JAJRUJ01. Next base: position 8,396 of record JAJRUJ010000062.1, on the reverse strand, counting down.
GTGCGGTTCGCCGGGAGCGTCGTATTTTTGCAGCCCGGCCAGGTAGCAGGCGTCATACCCCAGTTTGCCTGCCTCGCGATGGTCGGGATGCCGCTGTTGCCAGTAAGGCAGGACAATCATTGTCGGTTTATATTCGCGAATGATTCTGACAATCTTATTTTGATATTCCGGAATATTGCGTAAACCGGCATCCGGTAAGCCGAGATTGATTCGCGCGGACAACCCCATGATCTTCGCCGCCGCCGCCGCCTCGGCTTCCCGGTTGGCCGCCGTGCCGCGCGTACCCAGTTCCCCGGCAGTCAAGTCGAGCAACCCCACGCGATGACCGGCGTCGGTCATTTTAATTACCGTTCCGCCGCAAACGATCTCGGTGTCGTCGCGATGGGCGGCGATGAATAATGCATCAAGTTGTTCGGCCATGATTAACTCGTCTGCATCCTATCCGGCCAAATAAACCTTCTCATACAATGGGACAATATGTTCAGCGGTGAATTTATTTTTGACCGTTGCCAGGGCCGCATTCTTAAACGATTCATGCAAGGAATCATCGGTGGCCAGCATTTTGAGTTTTTCACCGCCGCCGTCATAATCGTCCGGCCCGACCAAATACCCGTTCACCCCGTTTTCGATCACTTCGGAAACCCCACCGACGTCGGCCGCTACCACCGGCACCCCGCAGGCCATCGCCTCCAGCGCCGCCAACCCGAAACTTTCATAATATGACGGCAGCAGGAACACATCGGCACAGGAAAACAGATTTTCCACCCGCTGTTGATTACCCATGAATCGCACCCGCTCGCCGATCCCGAGTTTTTGGGCCAGGGTCATCGCCGCGCCGCTCTCCGGTCCGTCACCGACCAGGAGTAGTGTCGCCGGGACATCTTCGGTGAGCCGGTGAAACATCTGGATCACGCCGGTGATATTTTTTACCGGCCGGAAATTCGAAAGGTGCATCACGATCTTCTCACCATTCGGCGCGAGGTCACTGCGGCAGGCGTGGGCCTCTTGCGGGTAAAACCGCGTCGTGTCGACGAAATTATGCACGACATCAATCGGCCGTTGGGTACCGAACTCCACCCTGGTCTTTGTTGCGAGATAATTGGAGACCGCGGTCACCCGGTCGGAAATATCAATCGAATATTTGGTGATTTCAAAAAAAGATTTATCCGCGCCGACCAGCGTGATATCGGTGCCGTGCAAAGTTGTCACCAGTTTTGGCGCCCGGTCGCCCATCATCCCCTGTGCCAGATGCCCGGCAACGGCGAAGGGAATGGCATAATGGACATGCAGCACATCCAGCCCGACCTGCCGCGCTACTTCGCACATTCGCGAGGCCAGCGAGAGCGTGTAGGGCGGATAATCGAACAAAGGATATGTCGAAACCTGGACTTCATGGTAGTAAATATTTGTCGCGAACTCGTCGAGCCGATACGGCAGTGCGTGACTGATAAAATGCACCTCGTGCCCGCGTTTGGCCAACTGGTGGCCCAGCTCCGTGGCCAGAACGCCGGAACCGCCCGGCACCGGATAACAAGTAATCCCGATTTTCATGACAGTTTAGAGATCAATCTCCAATAACTGGTGATCGTTCACGTCGAGTTCAAGATTTTCGGCCAGATAATCGACCAGCCGGAAGCCATATTTGTTGAGATAATACGGCAAACCAAAAACGCGTTCCTGCAAACTATTCTCCGGAAACAGATGTCCGGAGATTTTATAGACCTGTTGGCGGATGATCTCGTTTTTGCGTTTATGGGCCTGGAAGGCTTTCTTCTCCAATGTTGTCAGTTCGGCGGATATTTTACCCGCGCCCTGTTTGAATATCTTCTCCAACGTCGGCTCGAAGGCCTTGACTGCGTCTTCCAATTCGCCGAGACGCTCGGTCAAACACTCGCGCGATTTGGCGAACAGCTCCTGCAAATCGGCGCTGAATGTCCGGCGGGCCACCACGTTGACCACCGTCTCCGGATCGGTAAGGACATCAGGCAACGTCAGTTCCAGCCTCTCGACGACTTTGCGATTATTGTTTTCGACCAGGGTGACAAACGGCCGAGGCAGAACCACCGGTTGAACCACACCGAAAACCTCGAACAACGCCCGCGCCTGCGCCCAGTAGGTTACCTCCGAGGGACCGCCAACATAGGCGATGTTGGGAAACAAAAAGTTTTGCAACACCGGCCGGAACAAAACTCCCGGCGAGAATCGGTCGGGATGGGCACGCAGGATTTCGATCCAATCGTCGGTGGATTGTTCGGTCTCACCGTCGGTCAACCGGCCGTCAGTGGTGCGCACCAGCGGCACTCGCTTGCCGTTAAAGTAAAAAAGATGAGTGTTTTTTGGCGGATGAGAAACCTGTAAATGATATCCCGATTCGACCACCCGTAAATTGACCAGGTCCAACGCCTGGGCCGTACATTCAGGTGAGCGGAGTTCACGTTCGAATAATCCGGCCCCCAGCCGTTTGGCTTCAGCGTCTGCGGGCGAGAACAATACTAATCCCTTCCCGGCCAAGACCCGGGTCATCCACTTGCCGAAGGCATCGGCCAACGACACGCCGGGTCGATAACAATCGGCCAGTGCGGCGTCGACTTCGGCGGAAAACTCGGTTTCCATCCGCATGTCGCGACGGCGGGCATGGACTTTTTCGATGTTGTCGTCGAGAATGATCTGCGTAGTCGGGATACGCTCGGGGATTTTATCAGGTTCGTACGTTATCCGTTGGGGTCGATTTTCGGTATTGGGAAATGCCGTCCAGCCAACCTCGGTAAAATCGTGGTCATCGGCGGCCAGCCAAAATACCGGTATTACCGGACGGCCGAGTTGTTTTTCCAGCCGCCCAGCCCAGCCAATGGCACCGAGGGCTTTGTAGATTGTATAGAGCGGTCCGCCAAACAACCCGACTTGCTGGCCGGTAAAAACCGTCAGCGCATTGGGTGCTGTCAGGCGGTCGATGTTGCGCATTGTCGCCTTGTCGGCGCCGAACGATGTATTTTGCCGTCGGAGGATTGCTCCAATGGCCTCCCGGTCCATCGTGTGGTTGTCGAGCAGCCGCGCGCAGGATTCAAACTCTCGCCCGGTGCGAAAGGGCCAGGCAAAAAATGCCCCAATATGCTGGGTATCGTAAAGGTAATCCAGAAATAATCGACTGCGTCCGGGCAGCCGGGTGAACGGAATATGCGTCGTCATAAACTCTGCCTGTTTCAGGTCGTTGGTAATTAAATCACGGTGTTTGTTCCGGCCTCGCTCGCTTGATCCGCTGCCCGCTTTTTCTTTCTCCGGAATAGTCCGAAGAAATCTTCGATTAGGGTATATACGACGGGAACCACAACCAGTGTGAGCAGAGTTGACGAAATCATACCGCCGATTACGGCGTGAGCCATCGGTTTGCGCATCTCCGACCCTTCACCCAAGCCAACCGCCAGCGGCAGGAGGCCCAGAATCGTTGCCGAGGCGGTCATCAAAATCGGGCGCAGCCGGATCGGTCCGGCCTTGAGGATTGCGGCAGTACGGTCGGCGCCGGCTTTGCGCGCCTGCTTGACAAAGTCGATCAGCAAGATCGCGTTCTTGGTCACTAACCCCATCAGGAGCACCACACCAATCAGCGAAATCAACGAGATACTCGAGCCGCCGATCAACAGACCGATCATCGCGCCGACCAGCGCCAAAGGCAAAGAGATCATAATGGATAGCGGGTCGATCAGACTTTCGTATTGGGACGCCAGCACCATATAGATAAATAGAATCGACGCCATCAAGGCGAGGAAAATCCGGTTAAAGGAGTCGGCCTGCCATTCGGCCACCCCGATCGCCCCGATTTTATATCCCGGTGGATATTTAATATTGGCGACTTTGGCATCGACTGCCGCGCGCACATCACCGGCAAAAGCGCCGGAGGTATTGGCCGAAACCAGCACCTGACGTTTACGATCATAGCGGTTGATCTCGGTCGGGCCTTTCCGTTCAACCGGCCGAGTGACCTGATTAAGCGGCACAAAAAACTGGTCTTTACCCGGAATGTCTTTATGACTTTCGATTTTCAGCGACGCGATGTCCCATTGATCGGCACGATCATCCTCGGCCAGCCGGACGATTACATCAAACTCATCATTGCCTTCTTTGTAGGTGGTAATCTCCTCGCCGCCGACCAAGTATTGCAAAGTCTGGGCCAGCCCGAGGACACTAACCCCCAGTTCGGAGGCCCGCGCCCGATCAACCTGTAACTGGATTTCCGGCCGACCCCCCTCGAGTGAATTTTTAATATCGACCGCGCCGGGAACCGTGCGAATTGAATCGGTGACCATCGCGGCCAGCCTGGCGATGACCTCGAGGTCGTCACCGGAAACCGAAATCTGGACCTCGGCGCCATGTCCATTGCCGCCCTCGGTGGTCAGGGACGTATATATTCCCGGGAGGTGAGCCAGCTCAAGCCGCATGTCGCTGATGATCTCATTGACATGTTTTTTCCGCTTGCTGTGGGGGACGAACTTAACCACCACCATCCCTTGCGAGACAGTCCGGGAACCAGCCCCGATCGTGGTGTAAGTGTGCGTCATGCCTTCCTGCCGCCGGGCAATCTCCTCGATTTTTTCGGAGGCCAGACGAGTCTCTGCCAGCGAGGTCCCCGGCGGCGCTTCAAATGCAACGTAAATTTTCCCTTTGTCGGTCTGGGGCATAAACTCCACACCGGTCATACCGCTCAAAAACAAACTGGAGATAAAAACGGCCGTGGCCACTGCCATCGTCAGGAACCGATGGCGAAGGGCGAGGGCCAGCAACCGGCTATAGACACCGACCAGCCGTTCGTAAGCGGCCTCAAACCGGACAAACAGCCCTTTCTTTTTCTTGCCGATGTTTTCTTCACCGGCGGCAAAATCCTCCGGCCGGGCGTTGCGCGCCAACAAGGCGAACATCATCGGAGTCAGGGTAAAAGCAACGAACAGACTAAAAGCAATTGCCAGGGTAACGGTCATGCCGAATTGGTGAAAATACTGGCCGACAATCCCACCCATAAACGAAATCGGCACGAAGACTACGATGATCGAAAGGGTCGTGGCAATTACGGCCATACCGATTTCGGATGTCGCGCGCGAAGCGGCGATATCGGCCGGTTCGCCCATCTTGAAATGGCGGTAAATATTTTCGACCACGACAATGGCATCGTCGATAAGCAACCCCACCGCCAGCGACAACCCCAGCAAACTCATGAAATTGACTGAATACCCCAGTAACTTCATTCCCAAAAATGTCGCAACAATTGAGGTGGGAATCGCCAGCCCGGAGATTAACGTCGTCCGCCACGAGGCCAAAAATAAGAAGATGACCAGCACAGCCAGCGTGCCGCCGATTTCGATGTTCATAATTACATCGTCAACGGCTTCCTGAATAAAGGTCGAATTATCCGTGACCATGGAAACATGAACATCCGACGGCAGTTCAGCGCGCAGGTCATCCAACTTTTTTCTGACATTCTCAGCAACCTTGACCGTATTCGCGCCAACCTGCCGAATAATGTCAACCCCGACCGCTTCATTACCATCAAAATACGCCAGTGAGCGACGTTCGGCTACACCATCGACAACGGTGGCAATATCTCTGATATGGACCGGGTGTCCCTGGCGGTGAGCAATGACCAGGTCGGCAAATTTACGCCAATCCTTGATCTTGCCCAGGGTGCGCAGAGTCAACTCCGTGCGTCCCCGTTCCAACCGGCCACCGGGAATTTCCAGGTTGGCGGCCTGGACCTCCCGCGCGATTTCCTGCACGGAAACCTCGAACGCCTCCATTTTGCGCCGGTCGAGGACAATCTGGATTTCGCGTTCGGCACCACCGACTAACCGCACTGCACCCACACCGTCAATCGATTCGAGCCGCTTGACCACGATGTCTTTGGTCAGGGTCGTAACTTCCTTGGGCGAACGGGGCGCCGAAACGGTCAACGACATAATCGGCTGCGACTCGGGGTCCCAGCGCTGCACAACCGGTTCGTCCACTCCGGTGGGAAGGGACGAGCGGATCGCCGCAACTTTTTCGCGCACCTCGGCGGCTTTGTCCATCGCGTCGGTGCCCATATCGAACTGGATCAGGATGACCGAATATCCCTCGTAGGAAGTGCTCGAGAGGTTGTCAATCGAGGAAATGGTATTAACCGCGTCTTCCAGCGGAACGGTCAATTCCGATTCGACAGTCTCCGGCCCCGCGCCGGGATAAGTGGTCGAGACGACCACAAAAGGGAATTCGACGTCAGGGAATAAATCGATCGACATCGTGTTATACCCGAAGACGCCGAGAACCATCAACGCCATGATCACCATCGTGGTGAAGACCGGGCGCTTTATCGCTGTATCAGCCAGAAACATGGAGTATCCCCTATTCGGTCGATTCGATGCTGATGACCGAGCCATCCTGCAGTGACTGCTGGCCGAATGACACCACCCGATCACCCCGGGACAAACCGGCGGTGATCTCGATCAAATCCCCGACGACCAGCCCCTCACTGACCGCCGTAAAATGCGCAGTCGAATCGGCCGCGACAAATACGCCGCGCACGCCGCCCCGGTCAATGAGGGCATCGGCAGGAATCACCAACGCCCCTTTATGGGTTTCGAGGATTACCTCGCCGGTGACATACATCCCCGGCTCCAGAAGGCCGTCCGGATTGGCAATTAAGACTTCGACAGAAACCGTACGAGTCACCGGGTCGGCCGATTCCGAAATCTCCTGCACCCATCCCTCCATAGTAATCGACGAGTCCAGTTCCGAACGCACCAGCACCGGCGTCCGTCTGGCGATCGGCCGGGTATCAAAATACGGCACGTCAAACGTGAGCCGCATCGTATCGGTGGCGGCGATAGTTGCCAGCATCTGGCCCAGCCTTACCTGCTGGCCGACCTTGACGTAGATATCGGTGACCGTGCCGTCGATCGGCGTTTTGACCCGAACCTGATCACGGGCGGATTCATAGTTGGCCCGGGCGATTTTAAATTGGGTTTCATAGAAGTCACGTTGTGCCTCGGAAACCGCACCGCCCGCAAACAGCCGCTGATATTTATCAAAATTACGCTTGGCCTCTTCGTACGAGGCCTCGGCCTGACGGAACCGGGAGGTCGGGCCATACTTGTCGAATTCAATAATGGCCTGCCCGGCTTTCACCCGCTCACCCTCGCTCACCAACAAACTGGTGACCGCTTCCGAGAGCTTGGCCGCCGGCGAGGCCTGCCGGATCCCCTCAACGGAACCGTTGTAAGTGCGCGACCAGGTCAGGTCGGTAGAATCAGCCACCGCCACGATCACCGGCACCGCGAAGTTTTCCTCGGTAGCCGGTTCGCTACCGCCGCAACCGGCTAAACTCGCCGGTAATAAAAAAAGCAGCAACGCGGTCCATATTTTGTTTCTCATACTCATCAGCAAACCCCAACTTTCACGATCTTCAAAAAATATCGGCTCATCGTTCCTACTTTTTGTTATTGATGGCTTCCCAACTAAGCGCGTCGAGCACCGGCTCACCGACGGCGCGGCGTAAATTGGCGCGCGCCACTTGATAGTCTCGCAGGGCATAATTGTGGTTAAGCCGTGCGGTGGTCAGCGCCAAATCGGCATCGGTGACTTCCAATTGTGTGCCGATTCCCTCCTGGTAGCGCAGTCGGGCGATTTCCGATCCACGCCCGGCCTGCACCACGGTCTCACCCTGGGAGGCCAACCGTTCTCGCGCCTCCACAAACGCGTTGAAAGCCGCCTCGACACCGAGCGCAACTTTTTTATTCACCGACCGCTCACCCAGCTCCGCCTGGACCAGGTTGACTTTGGCTTTGTTGACTCCCGAGGCAATCCGCCCGCCTTCGAAAATTGGGACACTCAGAGACAAAGTCGCCGACCAGGACGGTGTGCGCTGCCATTCGTTAAATCCGAGCGTCCGCCGGTATGCGGTGACCGAATAATCGGCAGAAAGATCGAGCGACGGGTAATGGTCGGCACGCGCCACGGTGACCGCCTTTTTGCGCATCTGCACCTCGAGTTGCGCCTGCAGCGGCTCAGGCCGCTGCCGCCGGGCGCGTTCAATTAGTTGAGACAGAGATTCGTTTTCCCAGCCCGCCGAATCGGGCGCGCTGCTCTGCAAAGCCAGCGGGACACCGGCCTCGATTCCGAGCAGATTGCGCAAGTTGGTTAATGCCAGTTCCCGGCCGTTCTCGGCCTGCAGGACCTGCGGCCGGACATTGGCGATCTGGACCTCTGCGCGAAGTAAATCGTATTCGGAGCTTTCACCCTGCGCAAACTTCTGTTTGACAATGTCGCGGTTTTCCGAGGCAAGAGTCAGGGACTGCCGGGAAACCTCGACACTCTGATCGGCGAGGATCGCATTGAAAAAAGCTGTCGCCACCTCCGCCTGCAAATCGAGCAGG
>JAJRUJ010000061.1 GCA_024277855.1 Candidatus Zixiibacteriota bacterium | reverse complement strand
CACGTATCCCTCGGCGACGGCATTCTACTGCAATGACACGCAGGCGGCGTTTGACACCCTGCGGATCACGGGTAACGTGATTACGGACACGTGTGGGGTCGGCTTTGATGTGGTGGGGAACTCCACATTCCTCACGGCGTACATTGCAAATAATCAACTCGAGAACAACGGAACAGGCAAGGGAATCCGCCTCTCAAACATCGGGGCGAACTCACGTATCGAGGGTAATACCATCACTCGGTTTGATCGGGGGATTGACGCGAATAGCGGTATATTCCGAAATAACCTGATCGTCGACAATGTTTCGTATGGCTTCTATAATCCTACAACAACCTGCGTTGATGCCGACTCCAATTATTGGGGTGATGAATCGGGACCACATGATGATTCCGCGACAATGGGCGAATGCGATGATTCTGATCCGAATTTGCTGGGATTGGGAAATAAGGTCTCTGATTATGTTATGTACGCTCCCTGGTTGCCCTGTCCATTTGGTCTTGATCGCGATATCTATGTGTCAGCCATTCTGGCCCCAACCGACACAATTGCTTTTGGCTCAGTCGTGACTCCACGGGCGATTGTCACCAATATTGGCACAGAGGATGTGGGGCCGTTCCCCGTGGTTTTCCAGATTTCTTCATTTTATATTGACACGGTCTCGATTCCATCTCTCAGTGCACAGAGCGGTATTGAAGTGAGCTTCTCTGATTGGCTGGTTGTTCAGGACGGTAGTTATTCCCCAACCTGTTACACTATATTCCCGGACGATCAGTGTCCTAAGAACGACACAACACGCGGTTTCTTTATCATCCCTCCAGATACACTTAGTCCGATGATCACTTCTATCACTCCGGACTTCGGTGGTAATACGGGCAGCAGGTTAATCACTATCCGCGGGAGCCACTTTCTCCCCGGCGCACGAGTTCGGCTTTCACGAGAGGGAGAACCGGATATCGTAGCCGATACAATCTGGACTTTGATCGAAAACCCATCTACAATTATTGCGGGATTCAATTTGATTGATGCGGCACTTGGTGATTGGGATATAACGGTAACTAATCCGGATGACATGTTCGGGAAGTTTTACGGTGGTTTCCGAGTCGAAGTGGGAATACAGGACCTCCGAGTTGATATAATTGGTCGGAATCAAATGCGACATTTCCGGCCCAACATGTATGTGGTTACAGTCGGCAATTATGGTAATGTAGATGCGCTCCATGTGCTTGTGACTCTCGGAGGAATTCCGACATATGCATCCGTAATACCACAATTTGAATTCATGCCTCGTCCCGCCTTGTATCCCGATACAGTTAATTGGATAGAACACCCATTTTACATCGACAGATCAACCGAAATAGTGGTCCCAATGATTATGCCGGTAATCCGTCCCAATACGCAAATGGAATTGGAATTTTTGGTTTCTTTGCCGGGAATAGGCACTGAAGAATTTGATCTGACTGCTTCCATTGGTCCTCCGGGATTACAGGCCGGTGATCAGTTTAATGAAGATAGCTGGGAGTTTAATGCAGTGGATTGTGGTGTAGAGATCGCATACACCGCTTATACTGCCCTCTCGGGTATTACCCCGGGGGGGGATTGTGTTAAGCAAGTGCTGGGGAAGCGATTGCTTGTTGAAACAGTACATGATATCTATGGTGTGGTGAGAGATCCGAATAATGAAACGGCAGTGATATCAGGAATGCAGACTGACGCAGGCTTGGTATTGGATGTAGGGATATGCGTAGGTGCTGTTACACCGGGAGTAGGCCAAGCTATTGGGGCTGTTAACACGTTACTTGCAGGGTGTGATATGCTTGGAGCCTGTACCGGTTTCTCTTGCATGGGGACCGTACAATCATTGGTACACGTTCTTTTTGGTGGGTCTTGGGATCCGAACGACAAAGTCGGCCCAGTGGGGTATGGAGTGGCTCGACACATCATTCCGGAGCAAATACTGAAATATATCGTATATTTCGAAAATGATTCAACAGTGTTGTTCTCGGCGGAGAACATCCTGATCAGCGATACGCTCGATGCCGACCTGGATTGGAATACTCTCGAATTCGGCGATATCTTCCCGGGGGCTGGGCCGGATAGTATCCGACCCGACTTTGTTGCCAGCCATGATTTTGATCCGGTTTCAGGTGTTATTACCTGGGAACTGGCCAATATCAATCTCCCTCCGGATACGTCCCCATACTGGGGAGAAGGGTGGGTTTCCTACTCTGTTCGGCCTAAATCCGAGTTAATAACGGGAACCCGAATTGATAATATTGCGGGCATAAAGTTCGACGAGAACGATTGGATATTGGCGCCGATGGATAGCGTGCCGTGTTTCAACACGATCGACGCCGGTCCGCCATCAAGTGCAGTATTCGGATTGCCTGATACCGTGCAAACTCCAGAGTTCCAGGTTTGTTGGGGTGGCCAAGATGACCCCGGAGGTTCGGGTTTGAATGATTTCGACATTTACGTCTCCGAGAATTTTGCTCCTTACGAATTATGGATCGGTGGCACCGGGGACACTTGTTCTATATTCGTGGGATCCCAGGGGAATCAATATCGGTTCTATTCGATTGCGCATGATAATGTTGGACATGAGGAGCTCTTACCGGTCACTCCGGACGCCTCAACGACAGTAATTATTCCATGCGATTGTTCTGGTGCAGGGGATTGTTCTGATGATGGCATCATCAACCCGATAGACATAGTCTACCTGATCAACTACGCACTGAGGATGACCGGGCCACCACCACCAGCCGACGCTAACTGTCCTTGTTTAAATCGCGGCGATTGGGATTGTGAGGGGACAGTCGGCATGAGTGACATCGTTCAGATGATCAATTATGTTTACAAGTACCCGGCACCAAGGCCGACTGATCCGTGCACGGACTAATGGTTGACAGGTGAGAGAGGATTCCAAAGTCACCAAAATACAGATATTCCCGCCGATTTCCGCCCGGGAAACTCATTTCCTGGGCTTATCGGCGTGGTCTGAGGCGTAATTGAGCTGCCTCACCGATTGGCAACCCGCCCGACCAAATCCCCCAACCATTTGACTGGTTGTCGGTTGCGGGAACCAGAGCTGTGCGAGGTGACGAGGCGCATCTAACTCAGGGAGTAAATAAAGTTCGAAGAACGTTCGGAAAAGCTCCCCGGGCCGGACTCGAACCAGCGACAAGATGATTAACAGTCACCTGCTCTACCAACTGAGCTACCGGGGAGTGTGAGACTACTCCGCATGAGATGCGATTATAATCAAAGCTAACAACGGCGTCAACCAAATGTTGTCATCTTATTGTATTTCTTACAGTAACCCGGATCGGCCGAATCGAGATTCCCCTTTATGCTCAATACTACATACACAAAACGAATTCCATAGCCGTAAGCTCTAATCGACATATGGGTTACATGATATTAACTCAGGAAACACTCAGCGAAGCAACATCCGCAACAAAGGAATCAAAAATAGCGCCATCACCACAATCGCGACCCATTTAACCCATTTCGGATGAGATCCTCCACTCGACGGGAATTCATATCCGCAAATATAGCAAACCCTCTGATCGGCAGGTACTTCAGTCGCACATGACGGACATTCTCGTGTCTTCCCCGACATAGTTGATTGCCCTCCATCCCATACCTGTTCACACAACGATCCGTGAGGCATTGTTTGCCCGTTCGAATCATACGCGGCAATCCTGTTTTTGTCTATTAATTTTTGAGAAACTTGTGCCCCCCTTTTCCTCGACCAGCAAATCTGTTATGTTGAAAATCATGTTTGAAGCCGTACGTACCGAATCTCAATTCTGCATCTCAGTAGGCCAAGATAAAAAACCAATTATTACCGGGGAGGGACGGATGTCCACCTTTCATAAATTAATCGCCTGCGTTGCCTTGATTTTTGCCTTTGCCGTGGCCACCGCCCAGGCGGACGAAGGCATGTGGCCGTTGTATGCGCTTGATAACCTGGATTTTGCCATGCTGAAGGCCCGGGGACTCGAACTGGGGCCAGACCAGATATATAACCCGCAGGATGGTGGAATCTCCGCGGCCGTGGTCCAGGTTGGTGGAGGCAGCGGATCGTTTGTCTCACCGGATGGATTGATCGTGACCAATCATCATGTTGCCTTCGGCGCGGTCCAAAACCAAAGTAGTGTCGATCGCAATTTGCTTAAGAATGGATTTCTGGCCAAGACAATGGCCGACGAGATCCCGGCAGTCGGGTACAATGCCTACGTAACCAAATCTTTCAAAGATGTCACCTCGGATGTCCGCCGGGGGGTGAATCCGGGAATGAGCGATCTGGAACGCTATGAGACACTGGAAAAAAATAAAAAATTAATCATCAAGAAGGCGGAAAAGAACGGTGATGTCAAATGCCGGATCGCCGCGGTGTTTGGGGGGAAGGAGTACTACCTGATCACCATGTTCCGCATCAGGGATATCCGCATCGTCCAAATTCCCCATCTCTCGATCGGAGAGTTCGGCGGAGATATCGACAATTGGATGTGGCCGCGTCATTGCGGTGATTTCTCATTCTTGCGTGCCTATGTCGCCCCCGACGGTTCGTCGGCGGAGTTTGCCGAAGAAAACGTGCCGTACAAATCAGATCGATACCCGCCGATATCTTCGGGCCATCTGGCCGAGGGTGATTTTGCGATGATTATCGGGTATCCCGGCCGGACAGCGCGCTACCGCAGTTCTTTTTCCATCGATGAAAGTATCAACCATTCATATCCGCGGACGATCGAGCGGTTCGGCGATCTGATCGGAATAATGGAGGAAATCTCCGTCGAAGATCCGGTTGCGGCGATCAAGCTCTCCGGCAGGATCAAAGGATTCAATAATTATTTAAAAAACAGCAAAGGCATGCTGAAAGGTTTGGTCAAATCCGGATTGTTGGCAAAAAAACGCGCACAAGAACAGGAATTGTCCAATTTCATCGTTGCCGATCCAGCGCTAACCGAAAAATACGGCACCGTGCTGGCCGAGCTAAAAGCCAATCACGACGAGCAATTAAAATTTGACGAGAAAGAATCTGTCCTTGGCGGGCTTTCGATGGTCAGCCGACTCTACAGTACCGCGCGCGGTCTCTACAAATGGAGTATCGAAAAGACCAAGAAAGACCTCGACCGCGAACCACGATACATGGAGCGTAATGTCGAAGACCGCAAACGTTCGCTCGAAAGGATGCAGCTTACCTATGTACCCGAAGCCGAGCAGCGGATGCTGGAGTACATGACCCTGCGCGCTTTGCGTCTGCCGGCCGATCAGCGGATCGCTGGCATTGACAAGCAGTTCTACATTGCCGCAAGAGAGGATACGGCCCAGGCCGTGACCAATTTCGTCATGCGAATCATTGATGGCACCCGACTTGATGAGGTCAAAACGCGCCTGGCCATGTTCGATATGTCGACTGAAGAACTGCTCAAGACAAACGATCCGTTTATTAAACTTGCCCGCGACCTCTACGATGAGACCGAAGAGCTTAACGAACGGAGCAAGGCGGCCTCCGGAGCGCTGGCCGAATTACGGCCGAAATTGGTCGAGGTATATGCCCGCTGGCGTCAGGGCAACTATTATCCCGACGCCAACGGTACCATCCGGCTCTCCTATGGTGAGGTGAAAGGTTATTCTCCGGCCGATGCTGTCTCCTACAAGTATGTGACGACGCTCTCCGGTGTACTCGAAAAGGAAACCGGCATACCGCCGTTCAACAGTCCAGCCAAATTACTCGAAGTCTATCGATCAGACGATTTCGGCAATTATGTCGATTCGGCAATCGGGGATGTCCCGGTCGATTTCCTGACCACCAATGATGGTACCGGCGGTAATTCCGGCAGTCCGATTATTAACGGCAAAGGTGAGTTGATCGGCCTCGATTTCGACACCAATTGGGAGGGTGTAGTCGGCGACTATTACTTTGATCCCGTAGTCAAGCGTTCAATCTGCGTCGATGCCCGCTATATGCTGTTTATTCTCGACAAAGTCTATGGTGCGCAGAATGTGCTCGATGAGTTGACGATCCATTAGGTCGAATGTTATCCTGAAGTGATCAAGCCCGTGTCGTTCGATACGGGCTTTTTTATGGGGTCTCAGGCCGTGCGGGACACTCATCGGTATTCTTGGACGCCAAAGTGGTATACACCGCGGCCAGCCCCATCAGCAGCATAAGATAAAACGGCGGCCGGTCACCGCCAAAACAGGTGTTGAACAAGGTGAAAAGAAGCGCGGAAAATACACCGATCATGATCACACGGTCGGTTGAACCTGACGGCGAAAACTTGATGGCCCGGCTCAATCTCCGTAAGAGGATGATAAAGGCCACGACGAGTGACACAAATCCGACCAGGCCGAAATCGGCCAATGTCGCCCAGGCAAAACCATGTGCGCTATGCAACAGCGGTGACCCGGTAAAGGCGGCGCCCCAGAGCGCGAAATTTCCCGCTCCCAGACCGAGGATCGGGTGCTGGGCAAAACTCTCCCACAAAACCAGGAAATGCCAGATCCGCGGATCGTTGACAATATAAAACCAGTTCATCCGGCCGCCGATGACTTCGAAAAGTGAACCGGTCGATCCGCCGAAATATCCTACCTGGTTTATCGCGACAACCACCACCGACAACAGGACCAACGCCCCGGGAATGATGAGCAGTAATTGCCGGCGCGAGAGTTTCCAGCCGACATACAACAATGCCGGAACAATCAAAATCCACGCCGAACGTGACATCGTAAAGAAAATTGCCGTCAGTCCGATCGCCACGGCCCAGGGCGATGCCGGAAAGCCGAATCGTTGCCGGATCTCCGGTCGGCGTGAAATACATAATGCCGCCATAATTGGTACTGCGCTCAGCAGATATTCACCAAAATTGCGCGATTCGGGGAATGTCGCGCGGGTGGAAAAATCGGCGACCTGGGCGCTGTAGTGGCGAATGGCGGCGTATTTTACCGATGCCGAATGATCGACTAAGTTTATTGACCAGGTACAGTCGGCAAAGGGCAAATTCAGACTATAAGCGAAAATTTGATAAATGCCCAGGCAGCCCAGACAGATTGCGGTCCACAGATGGACTTTCAACAGGGCCTCGGCGGCCGTCCGACCGCGAATATACTGGACAATGACGAAAAACAAACTGAAATGGAAAATCAATAACGCCAGTTGGACCGGCGAACGCCACCAGCCGGCGCGGTATTGCATATTTGCGCTGAGGTCGACTTGGGGAAGTACGGTTGTCCCGAACGCGAAAAGTGTCGTCACGGTGGCAATCGCCAAATAAGTCTTAACCGACCCGGTTCTGCCGGCTGTTCCCAAGCCGGAGTCGCCACGCGCGATAAGGCCGCCGAGGATAGCAAACAATACGAGATAGGCCGGTGGGACGGTAAAACCGGCTTCGATTACGCCGAAGGCCTCAAACGGCAGGACCGCTGTCAGAAATAAGAGTGACTGCTTTGGTGGGCGAGAGGCAACATAAATCCCGAGCGCCAGCGCCAAAGGGAACATTGAAAGAGCAAAATAAGAGCCCGGCATCTCATCGTCCGCTGTGTTCGGGAGCCCTGAATCGGTGGCGCACGCGGTTGACGACCGAAACCGCATCACCGCCGAGCGCGTCGCACGATTGCCTGAGTTCGTTCTGGGTGGCTGATGGAATATACCATTGGCCGGTCACGTGCAGGACAATCATGCCGATTGCGAACAGGCCGACGGCGAATGTCGTCATGACCACTGTCTTTACCGGGCCGAGAATAGACCCGGCGTCCGGCGTTTCGGCGTATTCGATGACCACCAGTCGTGGGATGCTCTTCCTGCTTTCCAATTCGTTGTTTGCCTTTAATTCCATCAGGGAGAGCAGTAACTCGCGATTGAAATCGCAGTCCGCGCCCAGACGTTCGACCTCGATTTTTAACTGGGGGTCGTCGGCAACGACGTAATTTCGATTTTTGGCCAGATATGCGCTCAGCTTTTCTTCGGCTTCCCGCACCTTGTCGCGTTGCGTCGCTAACTGTTGATCGAAATATTCGGCCAGGTAGCTCGCCCGCTCTATATCGAGTTGCCGGAGTCGCTGATCCAACTGTTCGACAAAAGCGTTAGCCACAAATTTGCTCAGTTCAGGGTCTGTCGATTGCGCAGTAATCGTTATCGCCTCGGATTTCTTTCTGGCAAACGATGCCGCCTGCACCGCACCCAGCACGTCATCACGATCATACCCGGGAATCTGTATCGGCTGGACCGGCGGCATGTCGACTTTCCGGCGATAGCCGAATTGGGCCAGCACAGCATCTTTGACCCGGTTACTTCCCAATAATTCGAGATACAATTTATTTGGGCTGGTCGTTTGGTTAAGCATCCCGGCCAGGGGGAATTGCGCCCCCATTGCCGAAGGGTCGGACGTCCTGACGGCGGGCATCACACTTGCAGTTGCCGAATAATCGGGGGGAACAACTATCACCCCGATCGTTGCAACGACGGTCGTGGCCAGTAAGGCCAGGTAAATCCATTTCCGTTGTCGACGAATCCGCACCAGGCACTCATTGAACAAAGGAAAATCCCGGGAATTGTGATGTTTGACATAGCGAACACTGCTCACTGGACACGCTCCTCCTCGCAATGCTGATTTGCAAATCGCTTGCCGAGAAGTGATGCGGCTAACTTGTTGTCTGACAATGCATGATAATCCTTCTGCAGGGGTTCACCGGGAAAGTTTTTCCATAGGCACGGAATTGTTTGCCGAATCATCCCGGTCAATAGACCTGATCAGGGGCGGTATTTAGAGTGGGACAGGGGAGTCGTCGACAGAAAATATCTGGTGTGATGGTTGTAAGTCGATGGATAGCCGTGGCCTGGCCAAAGGGACCAAAGCCACCACGGGAATCTGGTCATATCCAGACATACGACCCGGAACTTTGGCGGGGCCGCATTACGGCCCCTTTCCTTTGTCCACTAAACCCAGGCCATTCACTTGAACTCAATAAGTTTTCACCAATGTCGATGGTTAGATAGGAGTTAAATACTGACGGCAATTCAGCCCGGTGGAGATTCGATGTCGATTTTCTCATCACCCTGGTTTCCCATCTATGCCGGTACGGCCTTCATCTTTCTCTATTCGATCGGGCAGTATGGCCGGAGCCGCTACGGTGAGCTATGCAAATATGTCGGGATGGCCGGCACCGGGTTTGTCCTTCTCCGCCTGTTCTGGGGAACCTGTGCCGTACCGGCGACGTTCTTTGCTATTTTACTTCTGGGGGCGGCGATTGGATCACGCCTACTCATCTGGGTTTACTATAAGTCAAAGAGCAAACCGGAAGTCGACCGGAAGTTTTCCTTTGGAACCGGCCGGGGGCCTACCGGCCAGCCGAGTTCTGAGACCGATCAAGAGAAGAATCCGTCCCAAAACCGGCAGGAAAAATCACCCGCGTCTTTCTGATTTATAACCCCGCTTTCATTCATCCATTTCTACTGTGTCGGAATATTCCCCCGGGATGAGTGTCCTGCCACGCAAAAAATAAACCCCGGGTGGTGTGGGCACCCGGGGTCATCGAGGATGTATGTAAAAAGCCACTTGTGGCCGAGGTTATTTAATTTTTCGTGCCCTGAATATCCCGTTGGGTTGTTTGAATAATGCCGCAGTGACGCCGTCGACATCATCGATGATAAATTTCAAACCATACCCGGTTAGCCCGGCGAATTTGTATTCGGTTCCGCGATAGGGCACCAGGTCATGCGCCGGTTGGCCGGGAACGACGACCACCAGCGTATTGCCGCCCTTGATCTCGATTCTGACTGTGACACCGGTGATTTCATAATCGCCGATTAATTGCGCCAGGTAGGCCGGGTCGGAGAGGTAGGCCGGTGGCTGCCGTTCGAAGATAATTGGGGCGACCGAGATCTCGAGCGGCACACTGATCCGATCGATTTCTCCGTCGGCATTGGCCAAAAACTGGACCATGATTTTCTGGTCGTCGAGTTCTTTCAAGTGTCCCCGGAATGTGTCGTAATGCCAGTGTTCCAGTTCGCCCGAGAAGGCATTGAATTCGAAATTTAAAGTCTTTCCCTCGCGGGTGATTACAAAATCGCCATAGCCCGGATGGCGATACGTACCGACATACTCAGGCAACTTGTGCGTCGGCTTGGTCCCTTTGACCCGTTCGGCTTGTTGTTGTTCTTCCTGCCCTTCATCGGCCAACTCCGCCATCGCCGCATCGTATCTGGCCTTGGTCCGGCCATGAAAATCGACCGGTTCCAGACCAAGCAGGAGGTCGGTAGCATACAAACTCACCAGACCCGGCAGCGGGCTGCCGTTTTTGTTGGTCAGGACCACCAGGCCCAATCCGTCCTGGGGCAGCAGTGAGACAAGGGCCGAAAACCCGTCGATATTCCCGCCGTGGTAGACACGCTGATGGCCGCGATAGACCTCGACAAACCAGCCGAGACCGTAACAGGGATTCAATCTTTCGGTGTATTTCACCGGGGCGGAGATGACCATCTGCGGGGTGTGCATCTCAGCAACCAGGGTGCTGGAGAGTAATTGCTCTTCGCCGACTTTTCCGTCGTTCAAATGGAAGCGCACCCATTGGGCCATGTCCGCCGCGGTCGAATTAATCGATCCGGCCGGCCCGACCACACTGATATCGCGAAACGGCATCTGCTCCAGTTCGTCCTCGTCATTTTCCTTGTACGGGTAAGCGAAATCGATTGATCTTTCCGATTCTTTCACGGAGAAATTGGAGGACGACATTCCCAGCGGCTCGAATATCCGTTTCTTGACGACCTCTTCCCAGGTTGTGCCCGCGACCCGACCGACCAGGTAGCCGGCGGTCATGAGCATCAGGTTTTGGTACTGAAATTTGCTCCGGAAATCTTCATTTGGTTCCAAATATCTGAGCCGGTCGAACAGTTCCTGCCGCGTGAAAGGGGCATTGTACCACATCGCATCATGCCGAGGCAGTCCGGAACGATGTGAGGCCAGGTCACGCGGGGTCATCCGTTGCGTGGCAAAATCGTCCCACATCCGTAACGTCGGCAAGTAGGTGCGCACCGGTTCGTCCCAGTCGAGCAGTCCGTCATCGACCAACATCGCCATTGTCGTCGTCGTAAACGACTTGGTCGCCGACCCGATCGCAAAAATCGTATTCTCGGTCACCGGCAGGTCATCGGCGATACTCCGCAGACCGAATCCCTCGGCCAGGATGATCTTATCATCTTTGACAATCGCCATGGCCAAACCGGGGACTTTCCAGGAGTCCATCGTTGTATCAATAAAATTGCGGATCAGTGCAAGCGTAGCGGCCTGTTTTGTTTTGGCCTCAGCCGCCGCTTCGGCGCTTTTCCGGGTTAAATTGAAAGGGAAGATCGCTCCTCCCTGATGAAAATCACCGGTGATTGATTGACCGTCCGTCGAGATTTCACCGGAAAAACTGGGATTGCCGGAAATGCCCGACATCGCGAAGATTACCTGAGTACCGTCAACTTTGATATTTGCCAGTGGGAGGTCTTTGGCTTGTTGCAGGGGGATGTCGATTTCCCCGCCCCAGGTTGTATCGTCAATCGCCACAAACTTGATTTCTACTCCCAGTTCGGTGCCGGGGACAGAGATGACCCCGATCCAATCACCGGCAATATCGCTGTTGGCCGATGCTGACGACCAGGGCAGCATCGCCAGCAGGGCCAGCACGAACACGCTTATGAATATTTTGATCAACAGAGATCTTAGGAGAAAACTCATGAACCCTCCACCAATGATTGGGATAAACGCCGTTTATTTAAGCAAATTACCCTGCTTGCGTGGGGATATTCAAACCTGCGGTGTATTTTCCGGCCCGTTTTCCTGTTCTTCTTCTTTGGCCAGCCGTCCCAGCATGAAGTAGTATATAATGAACGCCAACCCGCCGAGGATGAGCATCAAACCGACGGTCCCGCCTTCGTAGATATAGTCCGGAAACCAGTAACTCAAAAGGGCGGCCATGCCGACACCGATTAAGATCATGCCCCACTTAAGGTTATTCAGTGCGTGTCCGCGCGCCCCCCCGGTATAGAGAAACTTGACTTTTTCGTCAACCATACCTTTGTCAATCAAACGCTTACGCGTCCAAAACTCGGTTAGTTGTTTAATAATCAGGAAAAAAAAGCCAAAGACGACCAGCATCTCTACTGCATCTGTCAAACTGCCCATTGTTGCCTCCATTTGTTTCAGTTGCCCTATCAGACAGATTTCTACCAGATTTGTTGCAGGTCTTTTTCATAGCCCCAGTGCAACATTTTGCCGTCTGTATGTACTGATATGAACAGAGATGAAGGCATGGCCGAGGAGCGGGAACTTGTAAAGCGAATTCTGACCGGGGATTCCCGAGCTTTTACTGAATTCGTCTTACAGTACCAGCGTTTGGTTAGTCATATCGTTTTTCGGATGGTCGCGAACGAAGCCGACCGGGAGGATTTGTGTCAGGATGTTTTTCTGGGGCTTTATCGTAACCTTGCCGGTTTTCGTTTCCAGTCAAAAATGTCCACTTGGGTGGCGCGGGTGACATATTTTCGTTGTTTGAACTATCTTGAGAAGAAAAAGACGCCCTTGTTTGAGGATATTTGCGGTGAAGACCAAACCATTGCCGATGTAGCCGGCAATGGAGAATTACCCGATGAGTTTGCCGTCAGTCAGGATATTGCCGGACGGTTGCGCGAGGAAATCGACAAATTACCGGTGCATTATCGCACGGTTTTGACCTTGTATCATCTGGATGAGATGAGCTATCAGGAAATCACAAAAATCACCGATCTGCCGAAAGGAACGGTAAAAAGCTATCTATTTCGCGCACGTCGGTTGCTGAAACAGCGGCTGGAAGCGCAATACGGCGCCGAGGGATTATCATGATGCAGCACCTCACCGACGATCAAATGCAGGATTACCTCGAGGGCAACCCCTCGGATAATCAGGCGGAAATCATCGTTCATCTGGCGTCCTGCCGTGAGTGCCGAATGGCGGTCGTGCAATACCAGACCCTGTTTCAGGGGCTGAAAAATGACACAGGGTTTGAACTCTCACCGGGTTTTGCCGTCTCGGTGACCCGTCGGGTCGCCCCGGAAGCACCCAAATCATCGCCGGTTCCTGAATACCTGTTAATTGGCGCGGCGGTCGCGGCAGCAGCCTGTGCGATCTATTTTCTGGTCGACCTCTCGTCAATTTTCGATTTGTTTAAAGGTGGATTTGCCCGGCGTACGGCTCTTGAAAACGCTGTCACCTCGACGGTCACCGGCGTGCTCGATTTGCTGAATATCAAGTCAAACATGTTATTGCTCAGCGGTGGAGCATTATTAACGCTGGGAATTCTGGATGGGGTAGTGAAGAGTCTAAAACGAGGACGGCTCTATTTCTTTGCTTAAAGGCAATTATTCCATCTCTTTGAAATTCCGGACGATATCGTATGGCTGTTTGGTTCGGATCAGATTTTCGCGAAAGTAATCGTACCGCAGGTTTTCCGCCAGCGACTTGAACACCTTCAAGTACAACGAATCGTCGTACGGTGGGGCGGCCATTACAAAAAACAAATGTACCGGTTCGCCGTCAGGGGCATCGAATTCAAGGCCGTCGACCGAACGGCCGACGGCAATAATCAATTCTTTGGCCTGATACGTGCGTACATGGGGGACCGCGATCCCGTGGCCGATAGCGGTCGAGGCCTTTTTCTCTCGGTTATAAAGATCGGTGATGCGTTTTGAGGGATTACCGACACGGGCATGTTCGTCCATCAGCTCGACCATTTCTGTCAACAGTCCGCGCTTGCCGTCACGCAGTCGGCGAAGAGTAAACTCCCCGGTTTCCGGGTCCGGCTCGATCCGGGTTTCCAAGTCGAGTTTGATTAGTTCGGTTTTCAGATAGCGCGAAATATTCACTGTCTCACCTGTTGGAGGGAACTCGTGGATCATCAATCTGACTGTCGGTTCCCCGGTCTGTTCTTCCCGCTCCCGCTCCCCGCAGTTCGGGGCGTATATTAACCAATCGACAGACAAAAGTCGGCTGTTAATCGGTTAAAGACGAAATATTGCAACAATTTATTGGTCGTCCACGCGGAGCGGCTGGTCAGCCCATTACTCACCAGGTTGGGGATGAAATCCAAAATCGAGCCATGACGAATAACCCGGTCTGCCCGCGATCCGCGCCCGACCCGCGGAATCCGGATTACTCTGTGATGGAAAACTCTTCCCGGAGCGCTTTCTCGGCCTCGCCCACCATTCGCTCGTCAATCGTACAGAATACCGAGGAGAGTGAGGTGGAGATCATGTCGATATTGATCCCGTGTTTGGACAGGGCCTGGAACATCCGGCCGGCGATTCCGGGCTTTTTGTTCAGGTCATGACCGGAAATACCCACCAGCGCCACGTTTGGCTGATCGGAAATCGAATTCGCCCCGAGTTCGCCTTTTAGCCGCTCGAGTACTTTCGAAATCGCCTCAAGTTCGTCCTTGATAATCACAAACGAGATATCGGCTTTTCCCCGACCGCTGCCGGTAGCCACCATCAGTTAGATGCTAAAGCCCTCGCTGCCCAGCCGGCCAAACAATTCGGCGGCGATCCCCGGCCGATCCGGCACCCCCCCGAGCGTGACTTTGGTGATGTCCGTTTCCGCACGAAACCGCAAACTTGTCATATCCGCCTCCAGGAATTTTCTATGCTTTAAAGCCCAAAATACACCTACCGGCCGGTAGTGGCAAATGGTTCCCGTAAACTCTTGTCATCTTGTGTGGGGCTGTCTTGCTGCTCCCCAAGGCCGCATCAAGAAAATCGAGTTGACACCTCCGGCAGACGACGACTATACTATCGGCCATGCAAAATGACCGCAGTTTACCATATCCGGTTCAAAAGCTGGAGTATTGGAAGAAATTCCTTGTCGCCTGTATTGCGCTTCAAATGGTTCTTCTAATTTGCAGCTTGCCCGGACAGCGCGTTCAGGGAGATGAGGCGGCGTTTGCCGAATTCGCCTACTGGCAGGCGCAGGATGGGTACGTCCATTCGGAGCAGTTTCGTGGATTGGCCGGCTATGAAACCCAGATCATGCTCTACCATAAGTTGTTCGAGGCACTCGGTGCGGTGATGATCCTTATTTTCGGTTACGGCCTCTGGCCGTTGCGAAGTCTGTCGTTGATCGCCACGGCGATGATTATTTTCCTGATGTGGCGGGAATATCGGCGGGGGGATGGGATAGCGCTTGACGATGTCCCCGCCGACAATCTGGAATTTTTGCTGGCGGCCGGTTTTTTCCTGTTGACCCCATTGGTGTTCAAATTTGCCAAGTTTTATCGGCCGGAGATGATCCAGACGGCGTTTGGCCTGGGGAGTTTCTACTGTCTGCGCCGCGCCCTTCCGGACAAATCCACTCGGCTGATGCTTCTGGCCGGTACCCTGGCGGGGGCCTCAATGTTGACCCACCTCAATGGGGTTATCTACGTTTTGGCCGGAGGCGGGTTACTCCTGGTTTTTCGGCGTTGGCGGGATTTTATCTGGTTTAGCTTAGCTGCGACCGCCGTGTTCTCCCTGTTCTTTGTCGACATTATCAAAAATCCGGATCTGTTCTGGTGGCAGTATGTCGACGATCCAACCTTCGGGGAGGGTGAGCGCTCGATTATGTCTTCGCTCGTGAAAATCCTTGAGGAGCATAAACGACTATTCCGAAAACCGGAAATTATTTTTACGTCGGTCTTGTTTTTCTCCTCATATATCGTCAGTCTCGTCTACCAATGGCGGAAGTATCGTGAATTCCATCTCTACCTGGGATTGCTGCTCCTTTCGTTGGCGGCGCTTGCGCCGGCCAAGACCACACCGTATGCGATTTTGCTGTTTCCGTTTTTCGCCATGCAGGTCGGCCAGGTCGGTAACGCGGTGTTGCGCGGTAAACTGATCCTTCCCCGATGGTTGCGCCTGGGGTTGGTCGTCTGTGCGCTGGCCTTTATCGGTCATAGTTTTGGGGCGGCGGCAGTCAATACTTTCACCGACAAGCAGGACTGGGTCGGCGACAACCGCCGAATCGCCGAGCAAATCCCTCCCGGAAGCCGGGTGCTTGCTCACATGGACTTTGTCCTGGATGAGATCAACAACTACCGAATTGCGGGATTACGGCTGCCACGGTGGCGGTTGGAAGATTGGGTCGATGATCCGTACACGTTTGATGTCCTGGTCCGGTATGCCGATACCACCGGCATGGATGCGGTCATCCTCGATCAGGACGAACGCGATTTCCTGATCGATTTGCCCGACACAATCGGTGCCCGGGTCGGGCCTTACCGACTCATCAGACAGGATAGTGTCTCCGGACTGTGGCTTTGGCTGCGTGAACCGCCAAAGGAAAAATCCGGCGCACAACAGCAGTAGATCAGTAGATTCGGTAGGCGAACGAATGGCCCGATACCGCGACGGTACCCGAATCGGTCGACGTGAAACTACCCCGCGCATATGCCTCGACAAACGCCTGATAATAGTAGCGGCTTTTGGCCGCAGACTAGACTCGCCAGCCCGAGACAAAGTGGCGATTACTCTCGTCGTAGGGCATCGGTTTGCGAACGATTTCTCCCGAATCGGTAACATTCAAAAACAGCAAATCATCGGGCGAATTGGTCGCGACCGTTATCGCCAGCGAGTCGCCCGGACTGACATAAAGCACATCATCGATACTAAACATACTCGTTGACAAGACTGTTGAGTTCCCGGCGTGGGAGACAACTACTTGTCGAATACCGGGGCTGCCGGTGACTTTGCCGATAAATTTCCGCTGCGCCATTTTGCGCATCACCCACCCGTGATAAATATCACCATATCTCCCGAGCTGCACCAGAAAGGTGTGGGTTTGCGCCGCCGTTATATT
>JAJRUJ010000060.1 GCA_024277855.1 Candidatus Zixiibacteriota bacterium | reverse complement strand
TTGCGAATTCATAATCGTCCAGTTCGAATTTGAGTTGGTAAAATACGGCAAATTTGTTGCGGTGTCAAATGCGGGGGATTTTGGGAAAATGAGGCAGTTTTCCAAAAAACCAGGAATTATGGAGTTTTTTT
The DNA here is from genome assembly GCA_024277855.1 of Candidatus Zixiibacteriota bacterium. GTDB lineage: Bacteria > Zixibacteria > MSB-5A5 > WJJR01 > JAJRUJ01 > JAJRUJ01. The sequence continues at coordinate 76,140 of JAJRUJ010000060.1, read as the reverse complement.
ACAAAAACATGAAAAAAACTTGACATTCCCGGTGAGATGGTTATGTTTAATCCGAGCGTTAGACAGTCTTGAAAAAGACTGACAAAGCCTTTTCTATCAAAGACAACTTACCGTAAAAAGCCTTTGGATCCCAAGCGGGAAAGGTTCTTTTGCGAATAGGTTAAGTAATATCCTCCTCCGAACCTATTCTGACTTTCTTTTCCCTGTAGCTCTTTGCAAGTCATGCAAATGAGCATTGGGTAAATCCCAAAAGCATCTGGAAAGTGGAATCTGAATGGTGAAATACCAAAAAGGATTCTATAACTTGGGAAATAGGTAAAAATTTCTCGGAAAAAATGAAACCCGGACCCGGAATTATGAGGTTGTTTACTGCTACAGTCTTTTTTGCTTTTGCCGATGTAGTCGGTATGAGCAAACAAACAAGCGGTAAGCAGCGGTGACAGAATGAGCGTTACCCACGGCTACTTTCCGAGAACATAGTTCCCAACTTTTTCGGATTGCAGGAGGAATCTGTAAATGCTCAAAAGACTGTCTTTAATTGTCTTAGTATTGGGCTTAACTTTCCTGGTAGCAGGACCTGTTCTGGCTGACCTTCATCCTTTAGACGGTGTTTCCGGTCCCTGGGATGTTCGGACTGGATTCATGAAAAATGTCGTTAGGCCAGAAAAGGACGTTTCAGCACTCCAGGTCGAGGCTGTTTCCGGCGATGTGCCCCTGGGCAAAGCGCTGGATGTTTGCGCCGATATCTATGGGCGCAGCCAGTATTACCTGAGCTGGGACTTCTTTGCTGAAGGCGAAACTTATTTTGCCTACCAGGATCCGGAAAACGCATGTGTTGCTCCGTACACCTTTGAGGTGACTTCGGGGCGGACGCTGATCGCATCAGACGGACTCGGCGGTCCAATTCCGCTGCATTGTGAACTCTGGACTGTTGATCTCACGGATCCGGCCTGTCCGGTTCCCGGAGCTCCGTTCTATGTTGGCCCCTCGATGATTTATAACGCACCGGGGAACGGCTCGATCGAGCTTCTGGATGTTCCGCTGGCGCAGAGCCCGTATGACATCGCATGCGTCGATGGCCCATACTATATTGCTTTTGTGTTCGAAGCAGGATTTGGCCCCGATGTCACAGTCGGTCCACGTCTTTCGGACGACGAGTCGGCTAGTGGCGGCCAGTACTGCATCTGGTATGCAGACTGGACACTTCCCGATGACCTCGTTTCGACGATGGAGTTCTATTGGGGCCTGACCCTTGACTTCTGGTTCTGGTCTGAAGGCCGGACCACCGACCAGAATGAATGCCATGTTCCCGGCATCTGTGGCTGGGAGTGGAAACACTGTGTCTGGAACAACTACAGCTACTATCGTTTCAGCGTTCCGTCAGTTTCCGGAATGCGTGACGAAATTTTCCAGACCTGGAATGCCGCCACACCGTGTACACTGCTGGCGGTTGATCAGTACATGTCAGACCCCGCAGTGATCGCCGGTGATCCCGGTTTGAGAGTTTCCATCTGGTCCGACGACGGCGCCGGTGCTCCGGATGTCGAGTTGGCCTATGAGGAAATCGCGAGTGCCTCGATTGTCGGTGGCTTTAATACGTTCACCTTCCCGGCATTCCAACCGCTGATCATGCAGCAGGGCACCTTCCATGTGAAACTCAGTCGGGCATCATGGGCCGGCGATGGTGACAGTATATACATCGCTCTTGATGATCCGCTTACCGGTGGCTGTGATACTCCGGAACCATGCGCAACTAATTTCATCGCCAATGCAGCCAATGGATATGCGATCACTAATTCATGTGTCGCGTATGGCGCTGATTTCGAGTTGTTCACGGAACTGTATATGTGCTGTGCCGCACCGAAAACCGAAACCGCATGTACCACGCCTGGACCGGACACCTGGTTCACGTATGGTCACGATTACGGCCGGACTTCCGCAAGCAACATGGAACTCGGTGTACCGTGTGACATTGAGCTTGCCTGGTCAGCCAACACGCTCAACGCCGACATGCGGTTTAACAATGTGAGTGTGGCCGGCGGCAGAGTGTTCTGTTCTGATGATCAAACAATGCTCTGTTACGATCTGGCATCAGGCGCATTGTTATGGAGCTATCAGGACCAGGGAAATCTCATAACCGGTGGGTCGATGCGCAACAACCCGACCATTTATGACGGTTATGTCTATGGAGCCGGTGGTTCATTCCAATCCATCATCAAACTTGACACCCTCGGTGCATTACAGTGGTTCCGTGGGTATAACTCGTTTGGTGGTACTACCGCTGACTGGCTCTGTGACTTCCAGCGGTTCGGCGTTACTGCTGTGGCCGATATGGGTCCTGACAGAGTCGTATTTACCGGAGACCAGGGCGGCTGTTTCTGGGCGCTCGATGACGTCGACGGTTCCAACTGGGCCAACTGGGCGACTAACCCGGTGCAATTGCCCGACGGCGGCGCGATTTATCACGCCCCGGCTTTTGATGGTACCAATTTGTATGTCGCTACCACCGCTGGAGCAATCTATTCCATCGACGCGGCGACCGGTGCGATCAACTGGACCTACAATGAAGCCGATGGTGACGGCTACTGGGGCGGTTGCTCTTACGACGCCACTGAAGGTATGGTCTACGCCTCTACGTATAACAATGGTGGTGACACGCCGACGCGTGTCAAGCTCGATGCGGCCACCGGCGTCGAGGTATGGTCATTTGGCCAGGGCCGGAACCTGTACGCCTCGCCGACTATCGGTCGGAAAAAAGTGTACTTCGCACAACGCGACGGCGGCCTGCTGATTGTCAACAAAGAGAGCGGTTTCGCGGAATACAATTTCTCATCAGACGGTGTTGGTGGGGTTGATGTTCCGGTAACGTTGACCTGCGATAACTACCTGTTTGCGGGTGACGAGAATGGTGTTTGGAGTCTGTTGGATGCTGCCAATATGGAGCGCGTCTGGTTCCGTCAGTTCGGAGACTGGGTCTGGGGCACCGCCCTGGCTTATCATGACATCGAAGATAAAGAATACGCGGTCATGAGTATCTGGTCAGATTTCAACACCGGCTACGCCCTGGGCGGAATTTATGCCTGGGATCTCAATGCGACCCCGCGTCCGATGATGGAACAGCTGGTTACCGAAACAACGGTCAGCGTTCCTCTCGGCACTGGTGTGGTCGTGGGCGAAACTGTTCCGGAGGTGTTCAGCAACCTTGCCGGTTGTGCGGATCTGAACCTCGGTCCGCTTACCCCACTTGATAATCCGCCCACCCAGTTAAAGAGTGCAACTACTGCCTCCAAGGTCATCGTGACACGTGCGGCCAAGGAGAATATCGCAGGCGCCGAGGAAGCTTCCGAACGTCTGGTCGGAACCGACTATCTGTCGTTCTTCAACGACGATGGTTCTCTGACCAAACACGGCCTCATGGCGGGGAAAGCTCCGCTGGAGGAAGCCGATGTTGAAGGTATCAACACACGGCTGCTTCAGAAAGCGCGTTACGAATCCTCCAAGACTCGTGTGACGAACCTGGCGGCAAGTGCGCAGACCCTGCGTACTTCCAATGTCGCTCTTGACGTACCCGGACCGGTTGCCGGCGGCAGCACTGTCGGCCTCGTCTTTGATTACGACGGTACCGGTTTGGAACGCGGTACGGAAGACGATTACATCGAAGTCGTCCATGATGATCCTGACTTTACTCCGGAAGACGGCACGACTCAGCCCCCGGTGTATGTGACGATTCATTATGTCGGCGGTTGCGCCTTTGAATGGCACGAGTTCCTGTACTTCAACGGCTATGACGCCTGGCGTACAGAAACCGTCAGTAACTTCGGCGCATTGGCCGACGGCGATGTCGATGAACTCGGTCTCGATTGGGCCGACGGCATTAACGGCGGTACGAACAGCCATCTGCTGTATGACGGTGGTTTCTTCATCTTCCAGGATCCGGCCGTACTTGGCGCGAGCTATGTCCAGGCCGACTTCTATTCCTGGGATCGTCGTTTCCTGCCGAACCCGGCTCCGTATAGCGGTGTCTGTGGTATCGATTACCAGGATTACATCGGTGGCTTCGGCCGTTCGGTCTACTTTGATTGGTATGCCGGAGGCGCTTGCCCGCCGGTCCTCAATGAAGACTATGTCGATGTTGACCTCGAATTCACCGCGGTCCAGTATGTCGATACCCTCGAAGCGGTTCCCACGGCTCTTGGCCTGGTGATCACTGAGACGGAAATCGGCTCGTACGATCTCGGCACGGGTTATGGTGACTTCAAGCTGCTCCACTACAAAGTTGAGCAGCGCGATAACACGGCCCCAATGACCGACATGTACGCCGGTAACTTCTGTGACTGGGACGTCGGTGGCTTCGACCAAGCCGTCCTCTATCCTGATGGCGGTTCCTATGCGCAGTGGGATAACACCAGTCCGACGGTTGCGTTCGGGATGGTGATGATGCCCGGCTACGCCAGCTTGACGAACTCGGCCGGTGTCCAGGCCGACTACAAGCTGTGCTGGGCGGTCACCAACCACTATCGCATCTATCCGTCGACCTGTACGGAATGTTCGTTCTTTGATGGTTCGCCGCCTTCGGCCGACCTTCCGGGCGATATCAACTTCCCGCCGTTTATCATGAACTACAATGGCACCGGGTATGACCCCGAAGTTGCCACTGAAGGTGATAAATCCGGCGTGATCGCGATTGGCCCGTTTGACATTCCGGGCGCCGGTGACGGTGCGTACGACATCTACATGGCAATGATCGGAATCGACGCGACATCTAACGATCCTGCGACCATTACCGCAGGTCTCGAGAGCATTACCTACCGCGTGAACAAGTGGGCGGGCTTTGCTCGTGGTGATGTGAACGATGATGGTGTTGTCGATGCGATCGACGTGGCTTATCTTGATGCTTATGTTGCCAGCGGGTTAACTTCACCGTTAATCTTCCCGTATGACGACAATGGCGATGTGAACCTCGACGCTACTACCGATGCGGGCGACGTTGCTTACCTGTTGGATTACCTGATGGGTGGCGCGGCTCCTCTCGGCGAATGGCGTTTCCCGTTCATGCCGTGATCGAGTAAGTCAACCTCTTAGAGGTATCAGGGGAAGCGAGCAATCGCTTCCCCTTTTTTTATGCCCCGGCCGCACTTGAGATGAAACACTCGTGGCCGGTGATGTGTTTTATTATATTCAACCGGGTGACGGACAGAATGAATTGGGCCGACAATGCAAATGAGTCGAATCACAAGTTGGCTGGCCATCGGGACGCTTGCGATCTCATTGGCGTTATTTTCATGCAATTCCGGAGACGATGCCGCCACGACCGCCGAACATCCCGCACCACAGAGTATCAACGCGACAATTGATTCGCTTTTCGAATATGTGGCCAACCATCCCGGCAATCCAGCGGGATATGTGCGGCTGGCCTCGCTTCTCTCAACCCTCCAACGCTATGCCGATTGCGACCGGATCCTGCGCCGGGCCGATTCGTGCGGGGTGATCGATCGGCGATTGTACGATTTGCGGGACGTTAATCTGGCCGATTGGGCACACAGGGCATTTGCCGAGCGGGATTCGCAAACAGGATTTGACTGCGTGAAAGATTTGATCGAACGGCCGCTGGCCGACTCGGTGCTCCAGGCGGTGGCCGTGCTGGTCGGTTCGCGGTATCAGCTCCGACGGCTGACGGAGAATGTCACCGCCGATTATGCGCCACGATTCTCCGGCGATGGGAAAGCTATTGTCTATTTCAGCCGGTTGGAACGCGAGCAGCTGGAGTATCCGGGGCTTTTCGATTTGCGTTATCAAACACAAATTTGTTTGCAGGGTCTGGACGATGATCAACCTCGAGTAATTTCCGATGGCAAGGCCTCCGATTTTTTTCCTGACATCTCCCCCGACGGCCGGTATGTCGTCTGCCAGCGGTCAGACGGCGACACACTCAAAGACCAGTGGATGGCGGCCGAGAATTCCTACCTCTACCTCTACGATCTGGAAAACGGGAGCGGACGGCGGCTCGGCGGACCGGCAATGTTCGGACGGTGCCCGCGTTTTACACCGTCGGGGAAGGAAATCATTTTCATCACCGGATGTTCCGGCCCGGAGGGATATATTTCGACGATTAATCCGGCCACCGGTGACCTGACCGCACGGTATCGCCGTGATAATATTATCCGCAACAATAAGCCCGGCGCGGTTTTCTCCGTTTCGCTTTTTGCCGATGAAAAGCGAATGGTGTTTCAGGCCGGGTTCCTGCACGATAAGGGTGTCTATGTTGGCGACCAGTTCGGTCGTAACCTGGTCCGACTCACCAGCCAACTGCGCACCTGGAATGACGATCCGAGTGAATGGCACCCCACGGTATCACTGCAAAACAACAAAATCGTCTTCCTCGCCCACGGTCGGGATGGGGATGAACTATTCCGGTGCAATCCTGACGGGTCGGACCGGATACAGATAACTTTTGACGGCCGCGACAAATCGTTTCCTGCGTATTCCCCTGATGGACGGTATATTGCTTATGGGGCTAAAGAGCGAGGGAGCCAGGACGCCGAGTATGAGATATATATTTTAGACCTGGAGACGCCGGTCCGACAGGAACAGATCGCCGCGCGGATTCGGCAATTGACCGCCCCGCGCGACCATTAACCGCTAATGAGAAGAAAACTCAAAGAAGAACTCCGCCTGCGGAGCGACCATCTATGTGGTTTGGTCGCCGACCTGTTTTTGTGTGAGGCGGTCTATTCCAACCGGCAGACGACGGTCATTCGCGGTGCGCCTCGTGTCCCGCCGGACATGCTCGAGGAGTTTGCCAACGCGCGGCTCAATCCCGAAGGATATCGGGCGACCTTTGAAGGTGTCGAGGGCCGGTATACGCTGACAATTAAATCAGGCCGTACGGTTGCGACATTCCCCTGGCTGAATATCGGTCTTTTCGTTTTGACCGTTATCTCGGTCCTGTTTACCGCGGCTCTAAACAGTTCGGGCGAGGCGCTGTTTGACGACTGGTCGTTAATTTGGAGCGGGCTGCCTTTTACGTTCTGGCTGCTGTTGATTTTGTTACTCCACGAGTTGGGACATTATACCTTTTCCCGCCTGCGGGGTGTCGATGTCAGTCTGCCCTATTTTATCCCGGCGCCGTTTTTCTTTATCCTCGGGACACTCGGTGCAGTGATTAAGTCGCGCTCCCCGATCAGGAATCGTAAGGATTTGATGGATGTTGCCGCCGCCGGCCCGATCGCCGGGTTCATTGTGGCGATTCCGGCGATTATCATCGGTTTGGCCCGCTCCGAAATCGTCCCCTCGGCCGGTCTCGGCGGGTTCTTCCTCGGCGACTCTCTGCTGTTTCGCATCCTGTCGCAGGTTATGATCGGCCCCCTTCCCGACGGGATGGATGTTGCTCTTGATCCGATCGCCTTTGCCGGTTGGGTCGGGTTACTCGTGACAATGCTCAATCTTCTCCCCGTCGGCTCACTTGACGGCGGGCATATTGCATATGCCGTGCTGGGAAAAGGTCAGAGATTCCTCGGTTTCGCAACGGTAGTCGTGCTTTTCTCACTATCGTTCTGGTGGCCCGGTTGGCTGATTTGGGGCGCGATCGCCTTGTTGATGGGGCCGGTACACCCACCGACATTGTTTGACGAGATACCCGTCGGCCCGGGACGTCGTTTGATCGCCGTGATTTGCCTGATTATCTTCATCCTCTGTTTCATCCCGATTCCCTTTATGGGCACACCATGACTAATCCTGCGCTAAGCCACGCAGTTTCTGCGTTATCGCTAACCAACACAACAACAATAAGATAACAATTCGACATTCTCAATCTGGCCTCCATGCCGGCGCATATTCTGCTGTTTATAGGCCGCCTCGCAGGCAAACAATAATCGCCGCAACTGTATGTCACAGCGCATCAACACATTACGCCTCGCCTGGGGGAATTATCATGTTACGGCACAGGATTTGATTAATAAATGGACGAACCCGTAATCCTCCTTTTAGGTAACCGGAGGTGGGCCGAAAACTTGAAGATAAAAAGGAGTCTGTCGACATTGCCTGAGCGGACCACAGGCATCTGGTAGGATCAAAACAGATTTGCTAACGAGTATTCGGCCCATCGACGACAAAACAGGCGGTACTGAAGATAGATGGTGGAAGGGTAGTAAGAGGGGTGGTGAGGGCTCCGAATCCGGGGCCCTCTATTTTTTTACCGACGGACAGATGAGTGGGGGCGGCCCCACTCATTTTTATTGTTTAGGCCCGGAAATTTCTCGGCAATTTCGTCTGCCTTGTTCGCGGTCGACCTTTCCCCTACATTTATTGGATGATTTCCGGCTCGCGGACATTCGATGTGATTGTTATTGGCGGAGGGCCGGCCGGCAGCTCCGCGGCCCGGCAGGCGGCAGAATACGGCGCCCGGGTTCTCGTCCTGGAACGATCCCTGATGCCCAGACCAAAACTCTGCGGGGGCTGGGTATCCCAACAAGCCCTCCATTATTTGGGTGGGTCATTGCCGGCAGATATCGTCGATCATCCTTTCCGGCGGCTGGAAATCCAGTGTGGCGGTACGACTAATGTGATTTTACCGGAAAAACCGCTGGGAGTGTTTGTCGACCGGGCGGTATTCGATGAATACCTGCTCGGGTGCGCGCAAAAGTCGGGAGTAGCAGTTCGTTATGAGAAAGTCACCGCAATACGAGAAGACCCGGCCGGTGTAGTAATCGAAACCGGCGATGGTCACTTTCGGGCCACAGGGGCAATAATTGCTGCCGGCGCGAACTCACGATTGATTCAGACGAGCCGTCCGGGGAAAACCACAAAGATGTTCGCCGGATGTTTAGAACAACGACTTCCCTCAACGATAGCCCAACAGTTGGCACTGATACCGGGAACCGCCCGGTTAATGTTTGGCGATGTTCCATCCGGCCTCGGCTGGTTGCTGCATCACGGTAATTACCTGTTGCTCGGGATAGGGTGTCCACTGACCCAGGTCAAATCACTGAAAACATATTTTCGCCGCACGTGGGAGATACTTGGACTGTCCGGAGACCTGATCGCGCCGCGTGGGCATCTGCTCCCTCGCGGGGGACAACGGTGGCTGCCGGGCACCGATCAATGCCTCCCGGCCGGGGACAGCGCGGGTTTTGTTGATGCATTTTCCGGAGAAGGAATTGCCTTTGCCATTCGTTCCGGCCAACTGGCGGCACAGGCACTGCTTTTCGGAGGGCGATCCCCCGCCGTGCTTTATCGAGAGCTATGCCGGGATGAGATTATGCGACCACTAAGGCAGTCCCGGTTGGCTGCGGATGTTTTTTATCGGTTGTCTAAACAGAAGATGTCGACCATACTCTCAGATGAAAACATTTTGAAACGGTTTTGCTCTCTCGCAAATGGACAAGACAGCTATTGCCGATTCATATTTGCGGCGGGATGGTCGTACTTGCGCGGTTATCGACGTCGTTTGAAAACATAACTCACTGACAACATCCGGCTATTGGACCAATAAGCGATCGCCGCCAGGAACAGCATCCCGAGATCCTGCAGGATCAGGTTCAAGCCGAGGGTCCGGGCATGCGAAGATGTCGAGAAACACCCGCAATCAATATTGATCCCTTTGCTGAGCGCCAGGGAAACCGCGGCGATAAACATGACCAGCATGACAGCGATCCAGGCCGCGGACGGCCGGATCAGGATTCCGAAGATCAGGGCCAGGCCGCAAAGCAATTCCAGCCAGGGAAGGACAAGGGCAAAAATATTTATTATGCCGCCGGGGAGGAGTTGATAGTTGTTGACGATTTCGGCGAAGGCCGCCGGATGGAGGGCCTTGTCGATTGAGGCCCAGACAAACAAAATGCCGAGCGCGACCCGCGCCAGCAAACCGAAGACTTCATTCTTAAAAATAGACGCCATAGTCTCTGATCTCAGTTACATGTTATCATCGGGAACAACGGTCGGGAAACCTTGTTCAGCCCACTCGGTCCAGCCACCAAAGAAAATGCGAATGTTTTTGTAACCTTCCTCGGCCAGATATCGCCCCTCATAGAGTGATAATTCGCATTCGGCGCCGGAACAATAGACGACAATCACGGCATCCTTGTTCAGCCGGGGTTCGACATCCGGCCAGTAATCGTCAAACCAATCGAACGGCAGATTGATCGCCCCGGTAATATACCCCGCGCGGTAGTCCTCCGGATCGCGGGCGTCCAGGAAAACTGTCTCGGGGTCGTTATACAATCCATAGGCCTCTTTTAAGGTAATGAACGGCGGATCACTTTCCTCCGCCGAAGGCGGCACAATCGCCGAGTCGGCGCCGTACTGGACTTCGCGATAGTCGCCAATTAAGGGAATCCCATCTGGCTTAACCGCATTGATCCCCAAGCCGATCACCGTCGAGGCAACCAATAAAAATATCATTGCCGGGAGTACCTTTTTCATCCGTAAAATCCCCTAAAATAACCAGTCAATAACATCCACTTTTTACGTATGGTCGGTCAATTCGTTCGCGGTATTCACCCGGACACACGGTGTTTTACAGCGTTGCTAATGGTCGTTATTGTCGAGCGGATTGCCGTCAGGCAGGGAGACCTCTTCTTCCTCACCGGCAATTTGAAATTGAACCGCCAGCCAGCGTTGCTGAACTTCAACAAATACCAAGTCAATTCCGAATATGGTAGTACGTACTAACTGGTCGCCCCGCATCAGCTTGGCCTCGGCCAACAGCCGGGCCTCGTCAGGCCAGGTCCGCATCCGGCGGACGGCGAACTCAATTCGATCCGCGTCAACACCCGCCCAGAGGGTGTCGACAAAATGCGCGGCGTCGAATTTCTCCGCGAGATAGGGTTTGAACTTATCCGGTTTATGTTGGTTTGTCCATTTTTCAAAATCCTTGAGCATCTTGCGGAAATGGTCCTGGTCATCCCGCCGCGTGCGATCCGCGGGCATTTTAAGATTTTCCGGTTCGGAATTGCTGCAACCACCGATGACTGCAGACATCGTTAATATAACCAACAGCAAACAGGCGAAAGATTTTCTGATTGTCATTCCAGTGCTCCTGGTAGTAAACTCCCCAAAACTGCCCTCCGTTGTCGCCGGCGGGTTTTTTATTGTTTGGAGAGTATACAAAATTTTTGCCAATTAGACCCAAAAAAACGACCAGATCACTTAAGCGAATGATATATACGCAAATAGCCGTCATAGCGCAGCCGGGCCAGCCGCCCATCTTCGACGGCCGCTTTGATCGCGCACCCGGGCTCCCCGACATGGACGCAATTACGGAATCGGCATTCCCCCAGATATGGCGCCATCTCCGGATAAAGCCCGGCCAGTTCGTCCGCGTCGATATCCCAGAGGCCGACCTCGCGCAGGCCGGGCGAATCGGCGATATAACCACCGAAATCCAGTGGGTGCAATTCGACGGCAGTGGTGGTATGGATTCCTTTGCCGGTCGCCCCGGAAATTTCCCCGGTCCTGATTTTAAGCCCCGGCTGGAGGCAGTTGATAATCGACGATTTCCCGACGCCGGAATGTCCGGCAAAAAGCGATACCCGATAGCGAACCGCCCGGCGGACGTCAGCCATACCCTCACCGGTCACCACTGAGCAGGTGATTACGGTATAGCCGGCTGCACGGTAAACCGCAGCAATCCGGTCGTATTTCGCCGCCGTGTCGAGATCGGTTTTATTGATACAGACACATCCATCCATTCCGCTTTTTTCCGCCGCAAGCAGGAATCGATCGATCGCGCCGGTTTTCAGACGCGGCTTATCGACTGCGGCCACCACCACCATCTGCTCGACATTGGCCACGATAACTTTTTCTAGATCGGGATTATTGACATCGGGGCGGGAGAGTTTGTTCCGTCGGGCGGCCACCTCCTCGATAATGCCATGGGACGGATCTTCGATGACGAATCGTACCCGGTCGCCGACAACTACCGGGGGTTTTTGGGCCCTGGTATGTAAACGCAATTTACCGCGCAGACGGCAATCGAAGACCCCCCTCGACGTCTGGACGATAAACCGATTGCCGTACGCGCGCAAAACCCGCCCAGTCAGTGATTCCTCGGCGCTCAAACCACAACTCCCGGGAGCGGAGTATCGAGCCGACCTGGACCGAAACCAACCATCATGTGTTACTCTGCGCATTGGCAACTGGTTCTTTTGCGCATTCCGGACCTTGAACGGTGTGGCCACCGTTGAATGAGGATTTGCGGCCGGTCAGGATGTCCTGCGCGCGGTCAAGATCGTCGGTCTGGTATTCTTTCAGATTGGTGTGCGAGGTCAGTAGAAAATACGTCCCCAGGATGACCACCGGCAGGTTCTCCAAAACTTGCAGGACCAGAGAAAAGCTCAGGGCCGATTCCTTGGGAATACCGAAAAACGACAGGCCGAAGATACAGGCAAACTGGAACGTGCCCAGATTTCCCGGTGAGATCGGCACCATGATAACCGCCGTGTTGATAATCAGGATGACCAGCGCGCCCCAAAACGGCAGATCAAAGCCAAATGCAAATAACAATGAAAATACTGCCAGTGCGTGGGCAAGCCAGGAGGCCAGCGACAGCAGCACGACTTTTACCAGATGACGGCCGCTGCGCAGCATCCGGATTCCGGCGAGGAACGACGACGACATATTGAGCCACTTACGGATCCAGCGTCGCGGTAAAATGCGGAACATCCAGCGCGGTACCCGACCCGACGATTTGCCCTGGCGATGAAGCGCAAAATAGAAAAAACCAAATAATAAAAGACAGGCGACCAGGACGACCACCTCGCCACGAAACAGCCAGCCCGGGAACACCATCAGCGAGGAGGAGGCAAACACGAACATCAGCAACGTCAGCCCATCGAACAACGCCTCGAGAACGATCATCGTGAAACAATATGTCTTGGTTAATCCGAAAGATTTGGAGAAAAACAGTCCCCGTGCAACCTGGCCGGTGAGCATGGGGAGCGACATGTTCAATAACTGGGCAATATTGTAGGCGGAATAGACTTTCCAGCTATTGATCTGTTTTTCCTTTTCGAAAATCGTTTTCAGCCGCTCCGAACGAGTCAGCGGCATCAAAAACATCCCCAATAGGACCGGGATAAAATAAATCGGCTCAACTTTCCGCAGAGCATCCCACGCTCCGGCCAGATCAATTCCCCAAAACGAGTAGACCAGAAAACCGAAGGCGATTACCACGCCCCAGAACCGCTTTTTTTTCAGGAATTTCCAGACCATCGCACAACCAGTCGCACCCGGCGCCAAAACCGCTTACCACCTATACCGGGAAAATGACGGCCAATGCCTCCCCTGTCAACCTTTTAGCGTCCCCGGCACCGATTCGATCAAAGGACTTTTCTCAATCAGGCAAATGGATCTTGATGGATTCTGCCGCAATTAACGGGCTGCCAGAAGGTTCGCTGGCGGCGAAGACACTTCACCGATGATCATTCCTGAGCAAAAAATCGAGAAATAATTATATTGGTTCGATGGCGCTGCTGGCAACCCAGCCCTTGACGCCGTTTTCGAAAGTCACCAGCAACCAATCTGATTCAACGCGATCAATGGTGAAGACCAAGCCGTCATGGCCGGTAAATTGCAGCGTGTAGTCCTCGCCGGGACCACCGCGCACGTCAGTCTCGGCAACCGTGACTACGCCGCGCCGGAGTACATATTCGTCCCGGTAATGGCGAAAACCACCGCCGAGGACCAGAAGCCAGACAAATCCGCCCACTCCCAGCCAATACCAACCGGCGCGACCCCGGGGAAAGAGCCAGAGTTTAAGCGAGGCGAGAAGACATAGTGTAAAGAACAATGCCCCGGCGAGAGTCATCCACTCATTAAGGGTCAGCCAGCGGGAGATCGTGTCGGCCCAGCCCAGAACAAACAACCGTCCTGAACGATCCAGGCGATCGGCCGAGTATAGCCGCACGAATTGCAGATTGGCATTAATATCCGGGTCCCGGGGCGCCAGCCGTCGGGCGCGAAGGTAGGCCTTGATTGACCGGCCCAATTGCCCGGCCTTGAAATACGCATTGCCGAGGTTATACCAGATAACGGGATCATCATAACCCTGGTCGAGCAAGTCGGTATATAACGCAACGGCAGCAGGATAATCGCCACGTTCATATTGTGTCCCCGCGCTGTCGAAAACCGCCGATACATCCTGCGCCATGACAGCCGACGGGCAGACGAGCATCATCACAATGCCCAGTACGGCCAGAGCAACCAGACCTGTTCGAGTCAGATGTATAGTTTCAGCCAATCTCATGGTCGTTTTCATTTCTTTTGCATGGCCCGATCCAACTCAGTCAGGGCATTCACACCCCGTTCGTACACTTCGCGCATCGAGGCCGTTTCGCCGGCGCCGGGTGCGAATCGCGCCTGATCACAGGTATCGAGAATTGCGCTGATTTCGTCGATTAACTCGCTCCCGATCCCCGCCTCATTGAGAATACCCTTGATCTCGGCCCGGACCATTCCCTTGCCCGAACGGTTGAATCGATCGCCAAGGTAATCGGTCAACGCCGAGGTAACCGCGGGATAAAATTGCGCCGCATCACCGTTGGCAAACAGTTTCTGCGCGTGGCGTAATCGCCGACGCGCGGCTTTGCCGGCATAGCGCAAACGACGATAGGCCACATCCGATTCAAGACGATCGCGCCGGCGACGGAGAACCACAACAACACCGACTCCGGCCAAGGGCAGAAGATGAAACATGCCGAATAGAACAAAGGGAAATCCCGTTGAATGGCGGTGAAATTTGCCGGTATAAGTTTTTAGGCATCTCACGTCTTTGGCCAAATACCCTAAGTCGGCGGCATCCTTAGCCAGCGGGGGGATTGAGAACTCCGCGTCGCCAGGCGTGACAGTCACCGTCACCGGTTCGGTCTGCCGGGAAATATATCGTTTTTGCTGGGGATCGAAATAACTGAATGTAAACGAGGGTAATTGATAAGTACCGGCGCGGCGCGGCACGAAGACCTCTTCAAATGTTTTTGAACCACTGACCCGGTAACCGGCTTTACTTACGTTTTCCGTCGCGCCGGCGTTATACAAACGAAAATCAGCCGGCTCTTGCACTTTTGGTTCGGTAATCGATTTGATATTCCCGTTACCCGAAATAGTTACTTTGGCCGTAATTGGCTCATTGACCGGGACAGTCGTATGGTCGAAGACCGCGGTGATATCGAACGAACCAACGAGACCGGAAAAATCGCCCGGCTGGCCCTCGCGCGGCAACGGAAGTACGGTCAAACTCAGCGGCTTGGTCGCAAGCTTCACCGGTTTTCCTCGCTGGAACACCGAAAAGAAATTATCATCGAAACCGAACGGGTCACGCCGCCGGCCACTCCGATCGCGGATTGCCGTGGAAAGCTCGAACCGTCCGATGGTCTTCTTCCCGGCCGAAATGGGAAACAAGGCGGTCTTGATCCCGGTAACTTCATAGCGAATATTGTCAATTACCCGGTAGGTCTGTTCCTTTGGCGGCAGATCTTCCTGCCAAAAATCGGCCAGCGACGGCCGGGTCATCTGGGCGGTTTGATAGAGTTGCTCTCCGCGATAGAATCGAAACGTCAACGTGACCGGTTCATTGACATAGACCGTATCACGGTCAAGTTGTGCCTCAGCAAAGAGCCGGACCCGGCCATTGCCGCTTGGAGGAGTGGCATCTCGGCGAGAGTTGTTTTGCGGAGACGGAGGCGCCGCCGAGGACGGGCTGGTCACAGTTATGGTAATTGGCTCGGAACGGTAGGTTTTACCATCCACTTCGATGGAGGCCGACCAGATGGTCAATTGTCCCTCTTTTTTCGGTACCAGCATATAGTTGTAGATGACCGAGGAAGAGATTCCACCGGTTCCGACCGAAAACGATTGGTTGCGGCCGGAAGAGTAAACCTCGAAATCTTTACTCAAATCGGGCAATGTTGGTTCAGGTAGAGAGCGCACATCGCCGGTCACACTAATCGTATAATTGAGATATTCACCGACGGCAAGTCGGGTGCGATCGACATCGCTGGTGATCTTTACATCGGTACCAAATGCTGTCGACGACAAAACCGCCGTCAGAGACAATACAGCAGTGACGATGATAGATATCCGTATTTTCCGTGTAATCATTTCCATAAACCCGCCCGCGGAATTACCAGTCTTTTCCGCCGTGGCTCGGCGTCGACCGACCCTGCCGTATTTCTTTTTGTAAATGTTGCTGTTCATCTTTGAGTGCGTCAAGAATCCGTTCGGCGTCTTCTTTGGTCAGGCCTTCAACCGGCTCGGCTTGTTGGCCCTGTTGCTGCTGCGTGGAGTCGGCCTCTTCCCTGGACTGCTGCTGCTGATTTTTCTCGCCCTGTTTGTCCTGTTCTTCCTGTTGCTGCTGCTTCTGCTGTTGTTGTTGATCTTTGTTGTCCTGGTTTTTGTCCTGCTCCTGTTGTTGCTGTTGTTTCTGCTTATCCTGTTGTTGTTGCTGCTGTTGTTGCTCTTGCGGTTTCATCTGCTCTTTGAGCATCTTCCGGGCCAGTTCAAGGTTAAACTTCGCGTCGACATCATCGGGGTTAATCGAGAGTGACTGTTTGTAGGCCTCAATGGCCTCGGGGTATTTTTTCTGACGATAGAGCGCATTGCCCATATTATAATGGGCGTTGGCTTCCAGCGTCGCCTTATCGGTCGTTAATGAATTACCGGTAACCTTGGCGGCCTCCTCAAATGCCCCTTCTCGATAAAGGGCACTGCCGATGTTATATTGTACTTCGGGTGCCTCCGGCCGTTCGATCTGCGCTTCGCGGTATTTGGTCAACGCATCATCATATTTGCCCTCTTCATAAAGCCGGTTTCCTTCCTTGAGCAGGGAATTATAATCATCGCCTCGCACCAACGCCGGCGTGGTCAAGAACAACATTGCCAGGGCAAGGGCCGCCGCGAGGGTGCGATTGACGAATTTGCGCGGATGTGTCTTTGTCTTGTCCATGATCAGAAACCTGCGGAGACCCTACGCTCGCCGCCGCCGCCGGCGTTCGGTCAACACCGCTTCGAGAGTAATCAACAACGCCGCCGGGACTAAAAACCAGGCGAAACGATCTTCATACTGCGTGAACAATTTGCCTTCGAGCTCCTTTTTCTCCATGGTGGAGATATCCTCATAGACCCGATCCAACTCGAGTTCGCCGGCCGATGCGCGGAAATATTTGCCGCCGGTAGAGAGGGCGATTTTCTGCAAACTATATTCGTCCAGTTTGCTCAGGATCACCCGTCCGTTCTCGTCTTTTTTGAAGCCGGAAAAAGTCCCGTCCGGCTTGAGTTCAGGAATCGGTTCTCCGCTCGGTGAACCGATCCCGATGGCATAAATAATAACCCCGGCTTGTTCGGCCTTGGCGGCGGCGTCCTCGACATCGCCCTCGTGGTCTTCCCCGTCGGTGATTAAGACGATGACTTTAAATTTCTTTTCGGTGGCATCGAACATCCCAACCGCGGTCGTCAATGCCTTGGCAATGGCCGTGCCCGGCCGGGAAACCGTAGTGAAGTCTACCGCGTTAACCACGATCTGCGCAGCATTATAATCCAGCGTCAGCGGACACTGGATGATGGCATCACCGGCAAAACAAACCAGCCCAACCCGGTCACCCTTCATCCTTTCGAGCAAACCATAGATTTCCTGCTTGGCCTTGCTCAACCGGTTGGGCCGCATGTCGCGCGCCAGCATCGAGCGGGAAGTATCCAGGACAATTACAATATCCACGCCGCGCCGTTTGAGGAAAACCATTTTTTCACCGAACTGCGGCCGGGTAAGACCAAAAACAATGAAAAAGATCGCGAGTACAATCAACATCGATTTGATCAGACGCCGCCGCGGTGAGTATCCCGCCAATAGTCGTTTGAGCAGTGATTCATCGGCGAACCGACGGCGCGCCCGCGCCCGCAAACGATAGGCAAAATAGAGCATCACGCTCACCAGCGGCACCAGCCATAAAAGCCAGAAAAATATCGGATCACCAAATCGCATTGCTTACTCAGTCCTCAATTTCATTTATGGTATCCGCCGGAACCATGTATGGGCCAGCAGGAGTTCGGCCAGCAGTAATCCCAATGCGGCCAGGGCGAAATACCAGAACAGTTCATTATACCGGGTATACTGCTCAGATTTGATTTCTGTTTTTTCCAGCGCGGATATCTGGTCATAAATATCGGCAAGCATCTTCGGTGTCTTGGCGCGAAAATACAAGCCACCGGTCATCTCGGCCATTTTTTTGAGCATCCCCTCGTCGATTTGCTCCGGGATATATTGATATCGTTTGCCGAACAACGGATCATCGATCGGATATGGCGCCTTGCCGGGCTTACCCACACCCACGGTATAAATTTTCACACCGAGCGCACGGGCCATCTCCGCAGCCGGGATTGGATCAGGGAAACCGGTGTTGTTGACACCGTCGGTAAGCAACACCATGATTTTCGAGTCGGCTTTGGATTCGCGCAGCCGGTTCAAACCGGTAGCGACGGCCAGGCCGATGGCGGTCCCGTCCTCGAGCAGGCCGAAGTCGACTTTTTCGAGAAAATTAATCAAGACACCATAGTCCAGCGTCAACGGGCATTGCATGAACGCCTGCGCGGCAAAAACGACCAGCCCAATCCGATCGTTCGACCGGCCGCGCACAAAATCCTCAATCACGCCCTTGGCTACGGCCAGGCGGTTTTGCGGTTTAAAATCCTCGGCCTTCATCGACGTCGAGGTATCCAGCACGAGCATAATATCGATCCCCTCGGCGGTGACATCGTAAGTTACCGTACCGGCCTGGGGCCGCGCCGAGGCAACGATAAGACAAGTAATGGCCAGGGTACGCAGGATGATCAGCACATGCCGCTGACGAACCCGCATCGTCGGTTTCAACGACGCAACCAGACCGGTATCGGAAAAACGAACCGGCGTGAGATGGCCTTTCCACCGGAAGAAATAGACATAGATGACCACCGGCACAAAAATCAGGAGAACCAGCAACCAGGGATTGGCAAAACGGAAAATCATCTCACTTTATTCCTCATCGGTAATCAGCCGTCAGTGCCGGTTGTCTCGACAGTCGGTTCGGGTTTGACGACAGTTTCGACTTTGGTTTGATCGACAAAGCGCCGGACATAATTGAAATCATCCTCCGGCCGCGACGGTTCCGGGGCCAGCCGGGCAAATTTGACCAGGTCGGCGTAGTCAAGAAATTGTTCTGCCGCCTTGCGGCCGCTTTCGCCCAACGGGATCGACGGCAGGATATTTTTCACCTCATCAGTGGTGGCTTCCAACGTTTCAACATGAAAACGACTGTCAAGGTAGCGGCGATAGATTTCCGTCAGGGAGAAATACCACAGACGCCATTGCTGTTTAGCCAGGTAGTCCGAGGCCTGTAATTCGTTCAGGTCGTCATAGGCCCGTTCCCAGGCCGTGCGTGTATCTCCCTGGTCGAGTTTCTCTTCACGCCGGCGGTGCCGGAGGAAGTACCAGAGACCGGCAGCCAACAGGAGCAGCACCCCGCCGAGATAATAGTAAATGGCCCGCTTGGTGGGCACCGAGTAGAGCGGCTTGAGGTCGCGGATATCGACAGTGTCGGCACCGGCTCCGGCCAGAATGCTTTTGACGGTGATAAACAGAGAATCAGAGGAAGCCGTGCCGACGTGACCCAGCGTATCGCTGAAAGTCACCGTCAGGGGCGGAACCAGCCAGGTGCCCGTGGTCCACGTGGTCAGCGAGAATTGCGAACGGAAAACTTGCTGGCCGTTCTCATCAATCACCGGATCAGCAATATTATAGTCCTTGACTTCGAATACCCCCAACAGGCCTTCGGTCGGCGGCAGCTTGATTTTGAGCGTAGTATCGGCAACAACGACAACTTCCAGGTTGACCAAATCACCAATAGTAATTTCCGTCCGATCAACCGACGCAGTAACCGAAACATTCTGGGCCGCCGAAATTACCGGGCAAAGTACCGCCACCGCGATGATAATCGCCGCTGAGGTGATCCGGCTTGTTGTCGTCGATCGGAATCGCATTGTGCTCAAAAAACTCCCGCCGTCCGTCAAACGGCCGACACATATAACTTGTTACTTTAGGCGTTCCTCGTAAATTGTTACTGGTTCAGCGTCAATCAGGTTGTCGATCATCTCGGCATATTTCTCACGTTGTTTGACCCGACGGTACTCCTGCTCCACCTGGGGGCGGATTTCGGCCAACTTCTTATCGGGGAAAAGGTCGGCCTGATGGGCCTTAAAGAAGAATTCCAGGTCGGAGTCCGAGACAGTTATTTTGGCGAGGATTTCCTCCTGGAGGATCTTATCGAGGATCAACTGCCGCTTGATATCGGCGACCTGCCGCTGAATCTCGGGCGTGCGGTCCAAGCCTCGACGGACAGCCGATTTGTAGAGCAGTTCCATGCCGATATATTGCCGCACGAATTCGAGCTTTTTCTCCTTCGCAGTAAATTCGGCCTGGACTTGCGGGGGGAGTTTTTGCAATTCGCCTTCGATCTCGGAGAGGGTGATTTCCCGTTCGCCGACCCGCGCAACGACGATCTCCCCCGGCGCAGCTTTGCCTTTGTCATCCTCCGCGGTATAGTCGGCCAACTGCCGTGCCGCATCAAAAACCCGCCCGAGGTTTTCGAAACACTCGACCAGCCGTTGTCCAATTTTCTTATCGAGTCCCGGGCGCGGATCCAGAGACCGCGCACGAATAAAAAAGGCCGCGGCGTTTTCATAATCAGCCAACTCATCCAGGTAAATCTCACCGGCGGCAAAAGCGTAGTTTGCCCGTTTCGGCGTCGGGACCGCCGGATTGTCGGCCAGGGCGGTGTATTCTTCGATCGCGGCGGTAAAAAGCTTGTTGTTTTGCAGCTCGGCCGCCCGCGCGGCGCGCGCCGGCCAATCACCGTCCGCCAAGCCGTCGTCGCCAAGATAGGCCAATATTGCAAAGGTCGCGGCGATGCCGGCCAGCGCCACAGTCAGCCAAATACCCAGTGAGGCAGATGCAGGTGTAAACGTCTTCATATAAATCAATCCCCCAAATCAAATCCCCGGTGCGGTGATTATTTTTTTTTGGGCTTGTCGCTTTCTTTGTCGGTTTTCTTGCTCTGGTCTGCCTCTTCGCCTTTTAAACCTTTGCGGAATTCGACACTGCTACGCCCCAGACTGCGCGCCAAATCCGGCAATTTTTTCGCCCCGAACAACACGACAACCACCAGGACGATTAGCATTATTTCCCAAACTCCCAAACCGAACATGCCGCCCTCCCCTTTTTTAGCCGTTGGCTGTTTTCCGCATTAGACCCGCTTTTCCCGTTTTTTAAAAAATCGGATGAGTGGCTCGACATAAGATGCACCGGTCTGTACGGAGATCGTGTCCAGATCAATCGAACCAAATGATCGTTTGAGCACGGCGTCGCGTTTTTCCGCCTGCGCGGAATAGCGGTTGCGGACTTTGAGTGAGGCGGTGTCGACCACCACGATTTCGCCGGTCTCGGCGTCCTCAAGTTCGAGCAAACCGACATCGACGAGTTCGTTTTCGCGCGGGTCGGTAATCCGGATCGCGATCAGGTCGTGCTTGCGGTTGGCAATTGCCAGTTCACGCTGATATTCCCCGGCGAGAAAATCCGAAACGAGAAACGCAACGGCCTTGCGCCGGACCACCCCGAGGAAAAAGTCAAGCGCCCCGGCAATGTCGGTCGAACGGCCCTCCGGCTGGAAATGCAGAATCTCCCGGATCAACCGGAGGACATGGGCCGACCCCTTGTTCGGCGGGATATATTTTTCAATCCGGTCGGTGAAAATGATCATGCCGACTTTGTCGTTATTTTTGATCGCCGAAAAAGCCAGCAGCGCGCACAACTCGGCGGCCATCTCGCCTTTCATCCGCTCTTTGGTACCAAACCGGCCCGACGATGACGCGTCATAGAGAATCATGACGGTCAACTCGCGCTCTTCTTTGAATTTCTTGACAAAAGGCGCACCGGCACGCGCGGTCACATTCCAGTCAATCAAACGGATATCATCACCGGGGAAATATTCGCGCACCTCCTCGAATTCCATCCCCTGGCCTTTGAAGACCGAATGGTATTCGCCGCCGAAAACATCATTGACCAACCGTTTGGTCTTGATTTCGATCCGACGGATATTTTTTACCAGTTCACGCGGCAGCATCGTTTGTCACCTGATTACGGCACCTCGACCTGATCGAAAATTCTCCGGACGATTTCATCGGAGGTGATTTCCTCCGCCTCCGCCTCGTATGAGACCAGAATGCGATGGCGCAAAACATCCAGGCCGATCGATTTGACATCCTCGGGAGTAACAAATCCCCGTCCGCGCAAAAATGCGTGAGCTTTTGCCGCCAGATTCAGATAGATCGAGGCTCGCGGTGAGGCGCCATAGGAGATGAGGTCTTTAATATCCAGACCGTAGGCCTCGGGATTGCGGCTGGCGAAGACGATATCAACAATGTAGTCTTTGACTTTGTCGTCGATGTATATTTCGGTCACCACTTTCCGGGCGCGGAGGATATCCTCGGGGTTGACGACCGCTTTCACCGTCGGCGTTTTGCCGACGGTCATCCGATCCATGATCTTGCGTTCTTCAACCTTGCTGGGATAATCGACCACCAACTTGAGCATGAAACGGTCGACCTGCGCCTCGGGCAACGGATAGGTCCCTTCCTGCTCGATGGGATTCTGCGTGGCCAGGACCAGGAAAGGCACCGGCAATAAATGAGTGGTATCCGAGATGGTCACCTGCCGTTCCTGCATTGCTTCAAGCAGCGCCGACTGGACCTTGGCCGGCGCGCGGTTGATTTCGTCGGCCAGAATAATATTGGAAAAAATCGGCCCTTTCTTGGTGGAAAAAGTCCCGTCACCGGCATTGTAAATTACCGTGCCGATAATGTCCGCCGGGAGCAGGTCCGGGGTAAACTGCAGGCGGCGGAATCC
The DNA here is from genome assembly GCA_024277855.1 of Candidatus Zixiibacteriota bacterium. GTDB lineage: Bacteria > Zixibacteria > MSB-5A5 > WJJR01 > JAJRUJ01 > JAJRUJ01. The sequence goes on along the minus strand of JAJRUJ010000060.1, from coordinate 53,222 downwards.
GGCCTGTAACGCGGCGGCCAGTGTGCTCACCGCCAGTGTTTTGGCCAGTCCCGGGACACCTTCCAGCAACAGATGTCCATCGGCCAGCAGGCCGATCAACAACCGCTCGACAAGGTAAGTTTGACCGACGATCACTTTGCCGATCTCATCGATCAGTTTGCGGCAAAACTCACTCTCGGTTTGCACCCGGTCTTGGATTGCCTCAATTTCAGGATGCATTGCGTATCTCCTCTATTCGCTAAATCGCATTTCTCACTTTACAGCGTACGCTGTCATTCGTCCCGGGCGATACGGGATACAGGTGTTATATACCCGGCGAACCTGCTCCCGGTTTCAACCAATTCCCTACCGTCTGTAATGACTTATCCATCGTCTGGATATCGACCTGACCCCCGCCAAAACGTACGTTATGACATTCGGTTAACACGGCCTGCAAATGTTCAATCTCTTCGGCCGAGACACCATTTTGTTCAAGTACCCGAACGGCCTCCTCCGGGGTCTTGCCGGCCAGCCCTTCGCCGAGGCGTGCCTCCCACAAGCCGAGGATGATTTTCTCCAGATCGGTATAGAATTGGGCGCTGCGATCCTCGCGCTTTTGCTCCTCAAGGTCGGCAAGAAGGTCGGCGGCGATTTCCTCGGGCGACCGTTGCGCGGCCGCCAGCCGTCTGGCCCTTTGACGCCGCACAACCAGGCGGCCAATCAAATAACCGACCACGACAACAACCAGGAAGGCCAGTAGATACAGACCGGCCTGTTTATAATCAAATGGCGGAGGTGGCGCAGAACCGACGGTCAGCGGCATTGGGTATCCCGCCACCGAATCAGCGAGATCGGTTTCGGTATTGGTATAAATGACAGTCGGCGGGACAACCAGAGTTGTCCCCGCCTCGACACAAACAAAGCTGAATGTCCAGCTTTTCATCGACTGGAATGCGCCATCGTCCAATTGCGAACTTCCACCGACGCGCTGGCCGGACAACCTCAGGTGGGGATTAGCGACCGGCCGGGGCGTACGGAAGTGATAAAGACCCTCACTGCCCGCCCATTCAGCCACGATCCGAAGGGTCAGCGTATCGGTGACCCGGAGTGCGGAAGCCGAGAGATCGCTCGAGATCGAGATGGCCCTGGCCGGCGCACAGAGGCCGATCAGCAGAATACAGGCAAGCAGCACCCCGGCCAATTCAACTCTTCTCAATTTGCAAACCGTCATAGCCATAAAAGGTTACACCATTCCTCGATCAGGTCAAGATTTTATACCACTTTGCATCGTTAATAGATGTTAAATAAAAATGCGTGCCGAAAGAAAAATGTCAATTTGCCGAAATCGCCGACAATGCCTTTATTTAGCTCCCAGCCAAAGCAAAAGCAACCCGGCGGCCATCATCATTTTGATAATTATCGACCAACGCGCCGCAATTGTTTTGGACGGTTCTCCCCAAAGCTGGGCACAACCGAACACTGAGGGGATCGTGAGCAAAGCCATCACCCCATACAGATATATCGAATTACACCACTGTAAGATACCCGGGGTCACCGCAAGTATCGCCACAACCAAAAGATATCCGCCGGCAATGCGGCCGGCCAACTTCTCTCCCAAAACCAAGGGGACGGTTTTGGCTCCGGCCTGCCGATCGCCTTCGACATCTTCAATATCCTTGACCAGTTCGCGGGCCAGATGAAATGCCGCTCCAAGCGCAAAACCCAGCCACAGATATTTCCAGCGTTCGGGCGATGGCTCGACCACAAGACCGGCATAGACCAACGGCAGGCCACCGGCAAAAGCCACCATCAGGTTACCAATTAAGGTTTGCCGTTTCCCCCAGCGGTTGTACCCCAGGAGCAACACTGCGGCTGCCCCGGCCAGAGCCAGCGGCAATTTCCCGGCGAGGCGAGCGGCAAGCAGGCCAAGAACCAGGACAGCCAGTGAGAGTATTAAGGCCCGGTGAGGGGCAATCGCTCCGGAAGGCAACGGACGATTGGGCCGGTTGATCCGATCGATGGGCAAGTCGGCAAGGTCGTTGTCGATATTCCCGAAGGCAGCAATGAGCATCGCCGACAGCGGGCCGAAGATCAGGGCGGGTAGATGTGCGTCGCCCCGGCCGAGGTCGATACCGAGCAGAACAGCCGCGCCGGTAAGCAACACATTGAGTGGACGAGTTAATGTGAGTATGGCGGCGGCTTTCATCTGTGCCCTGTCGACACCCCGTGGCGCCGGCGATTCTCCCGAAGGGATAATAGGGGATTCGCCGCCCACGCTCCAGCCAATTTACCAACCCCGCAGCCAGCGCAGGTACATCACGCCGTCGCCGATATTTCCATCCTCCGGCCAGCCGACCTCCAACCGTGTCCGGCCAAGATAATTGATTGTCTCCAAACCAAGGCCGTAACCGATGACCTGTTCGGCGACAATCCGGCCGGAGGCAGTGGAAAACGGCCGGTAATGCGCCACGTCAGAAAAGAGAAAAACACCGTAGGCCCGCGTGGGATAAAACCCGATTTCACTGGAAAGCAGGGCGAAGCCGCGTGTCGTGAAGGAGCGTTCAGGATAACCGCGCAGACTTTCCGGCCCGCCTAAATAGATTTCATCTCCCCAGCTAAGATCCGTGTCCGGCCCCAACCAACTCGCCAAATGGCCCGCGACCCGGACGCGAACGTCCCGGCGTAACGACCAGAGTCCGCGTACCGAAGAATTCACCCGGAGGCGGGAAACTGTGGCAGCGGTATGTCCCCCGCCAACGCCGAATTCACGTCGAATCGACGCACTCAATCCGGACGACCAAAAAAACGCAACCGCCCCGCGACTACCCGGCAGTCGATTACCCACGCTCAGGGGAAAATCATACTTTCGCGCGGGAGCGATGCCGTTTTGATCGCTCAACGGAGTAATCTTGCTCCAGCTCCCGGCGGCACGCGCATATATCTCCCGGCCGGCCCGGAGCGACCAGCCCAGCGAACCGGTAACCCGATCATAGAGCGGGGGAGCTTTTTCCTGCTCCAGGGTAACGTACAGGCCGATCCGAGAATGCCCCAACTGCGGATCGCTAAAACGGAGACGGGAGCGTGTCGCCTCGCCCGGATGGGATAAGAGCAAATCCAACTGCCGTCCGCCGCCGAATGGATTGTCGACCATCACGGTCAACCTGCCGCGCCAGGCGGCATCACCGGTATTATTGCCGGTCAGCCCCAACCCGCCGTCAGCCGTGATCGCCGGTGATTCGGCCAGCGGAATTTCAATTACCACCGAAGAGTCGTTCAAATACCGGGCAATGTCTATTCGACCCGATAAACGAAGGTATTCGATACTCGCAAGTTTTTCCTCAATACGTGATTGTTGCGAAAGGTCCCATGCCAGACCGGCGGACAATTCCAGCAGTCGACGGACGTCAGCCGTATCGGTGCGCTCGAGACCGACAATCCTCCACCCCGCGACACGTACCCTTGGCCCCGGATCGATTCGGACACTCAACAAAAGCAAATTGCCCTCACGGTGGAAGTTTTCCGGTGAGACTTGCACCAGCGGATACCCCTTGTCGACAAACGAAGTGACCAGCCGTTGCAAGCCGTTTTCGATATTGGCTGCCGAGGCAATCCCGCGCATTCTCTCCTCTGTCGCAAACGGGAAAAGAGTTTTGTCGGCACCTTCGGGCAGGATGTATTTCACCTCTCCCAACGTGATTGCCGGGCCTTCGCTGATTGACAGGATAACTGTCTCCTCCGGTCCGGCCATGCCGACAACCTGCGCATCGAAATATCCATTGCGGCAATAGCGTTCCCGGACCGCTTCGGCGATGGCGGCCGCGTCACCGTCGCGGCATTCGGCAGCCCAGAGTTCGAGCAGTCTACCTGAAATTGTATGTTTTCCCTGGATGGTTATCTCAGCCGCGTACAAGGGAGACACCCATAACAGGAGGGCGGCGACAGCCGCACAGAATAGCCCCGATACGGCTATGGTTCGATGAGTATGTCTTCTCAATTCCCGCATGCTATCAGAACCGTGACACGGCCTGCATCGTCATCCGGTAGAGAGGACGACGCTGGCCATAATAATCCATCGTCGAGCGGAGGTTAAACGATACCGAGCCGGAAATGTCCAGCCGACCGTTAAGCGATACCCGCGCGTTATGCCCCGGTGAATATCCACCGCTGATCCCCGGCAACAACGTTTCGTCCAGCGGTGAATCGGCGAAGAAGTATTCGACCGCCATCTGTACCGAGCCGCCTCCTCGGCGCGGGCCGATGCGCCAAAACAGCGACGGGCTGAATCCATAAATCGTGGAATAACCATCCGCCACCTGGTCACGCAACCGTTCAACCGACGATTTGCCGGTGATTCGTCCATCGGCGGCCAGCGCATAGCCGACCAAACCCTCGGCACGATAGGAGAGGACGTCAACATCGGCCAGACCAGTGAATCCCGAAGATCGTCTCGTCTTCCGTTCAAAGTTGGCCTCCCAATTCTGCCAACGGCCGGCCGCCAACTTCCCCCACGCCGAAAGTTCCCAGCTTTCGCGTTCACGACCGGTGAGAGAGGAGCGGGAACCGTATCGATCGTCCTCCATCCGGAAGCGTGCACGGATATACCAGAAGTTGCCGCTCCGGCCGAGTCGGTGTTCGAGTTGTGCGGTGTTTTTCCGACGCTGCAATTTATATTCAACCGGGGACGTACGCGCTTTCAGTCCGCCCCAGGGAACCAGCCAGCCGGCAATCGTAATCTGCTCCGGATCGATTTGTTCCTCGCGGACAAATTGCAACTCGGCGGAGAAGTTGGCTAAAAACGAGACGCGGGAATTACCGGTTCCGCCATAAGTCCGGCGCAATGAAAATTCTTTTTTCCCGGCCGAAATGTCACTCACTCCCCCGGCGGTCCCCTGCACCAGGGCATAATCGCCTGCCGGATCGGTAAGATAAAGCCCGTTTTCGAGTCGATAATCACCATAACCGTCAGTCACCCGGATGAACGATTCGGTTTGATCGCGGGCCCCGAGACGGTTGAGCGAATAGCGCGCCGTACCCAGGAGGCCAAGCCCCGGTTCCAACCACTGGAGATTTGCCGAGCCAAGATAATCCCGCGATTCTTTTCCGCCGTTTTCAGGCTTTCGGATCGCCCGACTGGCCGAGACTGTCCCGCGCAGGCCAAGCACTTCGACGCCCCCGGAACCATCGAGAGAGATTTTTTGGCGATGCTCAAGGAGCAAGAACTCGTCAGCATAATTATAAATGCGGTCCCGGCTGTAGGCAAGCCGGAACTCCGCGAGATTGAGGCCAAGCTGGTAACCGTCGAATCGTTCGCCGCTGGAGCCGACATAGCGGTCTTCGCGGGAGATCCCGCCAAACAGACCGAAAATTCCGGAGCGCCATCGTTGATCGGCAGACCATTGTTCCCGTTTGCGGGATGAGTCGGGAGCGGCGGTATTGGCCTCCGAGCGGCCGTGAGAAAGCTGTAACGTAAGACCGGAGCCGGGTTCGAAATCGACGAATTGTGTTTGGCGCGTACCGCGATACTGACCGGCCAATGAACCGAGAGCGCCATTGATCCGCAGGCCGTTTGTCGGTCTTGTGCGGGCGGCGATTTCATAGAGATCCAACGCGGCGAGTTGACTGCCGACCGGCAAGAACCAATCACGCGCAATGTCGGCTGTGGCGATCCCGATGTCCGGACTATCCGGGCTGCCCAGTTTTCGCCAGCGAGTAGAGAGTTCAAACCGATGAGCTATTCCGATTTTGTTGTCAACGGGGATGGTCGGCCCCGATGACCAAGCCAGATCATGCGACCAGGCGTTCCGGTCGGCGGCGCGGTTAAAACGATTCGGCTGTGACGCCGCCGCAACCAGGGCCAGCCGCAAACTTCCTAATGAAGTCTGGTTCAAATCCAATCGGTCGGAGACCAGGGTGCGCGATGACGGCGCGTCGATGGCAACCTGGGGACGATAGTCACCCTGCCCGTCGCCAACGTAGCCGAATGCGCCTGCGCCAAGATGGACGTATGAACCCTCACCCGGCGCGATATATTCAAACCGCACATTGTAGTCACCATTTTTCGGCCCGACATATTCATAGATGATACCGTCATCACCGTTATGTGCCAGGTATTCCCCGCGTTCCGTGCCGACATATTCGGCCCCCGATCGTACGATTTTGCCGCCGCCGGAGGAGCGCAAGCTGTCCTGATCATCCGGTGAAAGTGAAAAACCGATCCCCTCTGCGGGATCGTCACCCTCCCACTGAACCGAGAGGTGATTGGTCAGACGGTCGTTGGCGGTTTCAATTTGCCAGGAGGTCATCGCCGCCCGACGGAGATAATCATGGGTACTTTCCTCGTAATCGACCGTAATCCGGCTGCGTTCCGAAAGCGCCGCCTGCGGCGTAAAGGTTAATTCCCCGGTAAAATAATCTATGGTATAATCGCGATCCTCCCCTGATTTCAACAGCTGACCGTCGAGAGATACCCGTTCGGATTGCGGCACAATCGCCCGCCGGTTGCGCGTAATCGGGTAAGGCCCCTGCCGTCCCGCAACCGCAAAAAACTCGACCCGCCGAAGTTGCCCCGTTAGCTTCCCTGCCGCCGCCTGAATCCGGTGTCGGTCGGTATGCACATTCACCTCCGCCCCGGATAATCTGCGAGGGAGGCCGGCGTGGGCCGTGGGCGGCTGGACCAGTAATTGCCCGAGACGGGCGTCGAACTGCGGACTTTTGACCGCCATAAAAAAATCATCCAGATTGTTCAGACGTGACGCCGAGGCACCCGAAGTAAGTCGGTCGGAAAAACGGTCGGAGATCGCGGCAGTCAACTGCACAGTCTCGGTGAGCTTGCCGTTGACCGATAGTTGCAGACCTTGTTCGGTACGCGAAGTTGTTTGATTCCCCGCAGTGATCCCGAAGGTTTTTGCGCCGTTGATTTCCAGTTTGAATGGTGTGGGCGTACGACCCACCGAAGGGTTGTCCGGAATGGTCGGCTGTGTTGCAGCCGCAAAAACAGCGCGTTCCCCTCGCAGCGGGGCTTGGTAAGTTGTTTTCAAAGAAAACGGCAGCGCGGAAAAAGCGACGGTGATTGTGTCGCCGACGGCGAGGGCTTGATCGAAAATGATTCGTGCAGGGTTGGCTAAAAGAATTGGTGCGTTATCTTCAAGCGGAGCGCCGTTTGAATGGCAAACAACAAGCGAATCTGAAAGTAACGGTCGTCCGGTCAAAAAATACGGCCCGGTGGTCCCGTTACCAACGAGAAGCACCCGTTCGGCGGCGTAGACGGCAGGCGGGACGGCAGTTTGGAGCAGGAACAACACCGCAAACAGCAAGACGATCCGTCCACACCGCCGATACTGCCGATTTATTTCGCCTGAGAAAGTCATCGCCGATTATTACCTGTAGGCAATACACCTGAGCAAAGCGATTTATTTCTCTCCGGGTACCATCCGGAATTTTAAAATTCGCGCTTCCTGTGTATCAACGAGATACAGAAATTCACCATCAATAACCACGTCAGCGACGGCCCCTCCCCCACCGGGAACTAAATCAAACGGGTCCCAGCTTCTCAACAGCCTGCCGTCAAGCCCAAAGAGCGCCAGGTACAATCCCCCGGGATCGGTGACAAGTGCGGCCTCGTTATCCGGGGTAACGGCCACCGCGACCGGCCCATGGAGTTCAGCGCTGCCGATCGAAGCCAAAAACTGACCGTCGCGGTCATAGAGAACCAGGCGCTGCCCGCCGGTGTCGCAGACCAAAAGTTCATCATCTTCGGTCAGGGCCAGCCCTTCCGGTCGGAGCAGACGGCCCTCACCGGCATCGGTGTCGCCAATCGTCTTGACATACTTCCCGGTTGCATCGAAATGGTAGATGACATCGTTGTTGTTGTCGGCCAGATAGGTGTCACCAAACCGGCTGATTGCCAGTCCGGAAACTGAGCCGCCGCTGAATCCCGATGCCTCATAGACCGGTTGAAAGGAATTGATGAGATTCAAGCGCGAATCGAAGATCAACAACTCGCCATTCAGATCGGCCACATTTATGGTCAGGCCGAATCCTGAGCGAACAAACCGTGGATTGCCCAGCCGAAACTGTCCGCTCCTGCCGCCCCCGATATCGCGGATAACCGTCCCTCTTTTGTCGATAACGATCATTCGCGCAGGCGCGCGTTCCGCGACAATCAACTGCCCCTCGGCATCAATGGCCACCGACACCGGAGTTTGTAAATCGGCGGCGCCGGCGATGATCCCCTCAAGATTCAGTTCCAGGTTCTGGTCGTACTTCAAACGTGAAAGGTCGGGTGTCGCGCTTACACCCTGTCGCGAGCCACCACAACCACTCAGACAGATGACCAAGAATACGACGACTCCCATCCGCAGCCAACCGCTGCCGCGCCGATCATGTGCTGCAGAATTCATCTTTTCACGCCGTCCATGAAAAAGGCCGAACCTGCGTCCGGCCGATACTTTGTCCGTTTCACTCGATTGTGCCTACCGGCCCTAAAATGTCCGCAACCAGTAGACCATCAATTTGGGATTGTTTCCGAGCGGGGTCCCTCGAATTTTCCACCTGGTCTGGGCCTCCTCGGCGGCTTTCTTGCGATTATAGTTTTTGGCGCTGCGGTAGGCATCAATCGCCGAGACGACACGGTTGAGGACCAGGGCGCCGAGGGCAAAAGTTGCTTTGCGATCGGCCTCTTTGGACTGATTGCGCAAACTGCGATATTGTTCCTGGGCTGCTTCTGAGGTCCAATTCCAGTCCCAGCCCTCCAGGTCAGGGTAACTTGCCCGGTTCGGTTCGCCGGCCCGCCCGAGGAATTCGTATTCACGGCGCGACTTGTAGAATGTCATCATCCGCCAAAAATCATCGGGCTTGCCGTTCGGATCGATCCCGGCGTAGGTGGCCGCCCAGCCCTCAAATTCATCCTGTTTCTGGTTGCTCCAGGTTTTAAATCCGCCATAGGCCACCCAGGATGCCGCCTCGGCCCCGAGGAAAATACGCGACCGAGTTCGGGCCTCGGTGTAGACCTGCCCCGCCCCGGGTAAGAGTACCGACAACAGGACCGCCTTGCCGGGAGATTTCAATCCGGCGACATTTTCGGTCCGCAAATCGCGAAAGCCAAAATCAGGTTTGGAGAGGGCGGCTTGCTCAACCGCCAGGAACCGTTGAGTGGAAAGCGCATCAAAAGTCGGGGGGATGGATAAACCATCGACCGGCACCGTACCGCCACAGGCCGACGGACACCAGGGCACTGTGGTCCCCAGCAAGACGAGGACGAAAAATGCGGCGACTATTTTTGCGCGGTTGACATTAGGCATGGTGCCCTCAATTTCCATCTACTGTCATTATTCTACAATGCAGAATAACAATTATTCCGCTGGTGGTCAATATCGATAGGACAACATGACTTTAGGCATCGGGCGGCCCTCATACATCACGTAACGCATCTTGACCGACACCTGCGAGAGCTGTTCCTGCTGGTTATTATAGCGACGAGCCATCAGCGCGGCGTCGAATGCCGACATCAGATGGTTGACAATTGTCAGCGTCAGAATTGTCGACGCCTTATTGAATTCATCGTTGGCCGACTTGCGCATATCCAGGTAGACCTCGCGGTATGCCGACAAGCTGTCTCGTTCCAGAATGTTGTCGGTATAATATGTATCTTCCCAGCCATATTGGAACTGGTCGTATTTCCCCACATTTTCGTAGTAGGCATGGTCTTTTACCGGGACCCCGGTGTCCGGTGACGTCGGATAGATCAGATTGATATGTTCAGAAAACTCGTTAGTGTATTGTTCCTGGTTCCAGTAAGGCGCCCGATCACCGTCTTTATAGACGTCATAGCCATCCTGAATATCGTGCGCGGCGTCAAACCACTGGATATATTTATCATAATACCAGTGCTCGTCGGCGTAGCCCTCATATTCGGTGCGCAAGTCGTCACCATTGCTCTGATAATTCAAATAGCCGGCGATACCCGCGACTTCCAGGCCGAGAAATAAAATCGGTTTGATGATGGTACTGCCGTTGTAGATCTGCCCGGCGCCGGGCACCAACAGTGAATAGAAAAACGCCTTGCGGACCGACTTGCGCCGCGTGCCATACATCTCCGGTTCATCAGCGGGCGGACCGAAGGGGTCCTCGTCGTCGAGACTCGCCCAGAGGGCCTCACGGTCCAACAACGGTTGTATTGTTTGCAACTGTATGGCAGTCGAACGCTGTTCGAGGGTTAACACGTTTACCTGGTCTTCGGCGGCCTGTATCCCGCCGAACGACGGAACCAGTAACAGCAAAATCAACAGCGCAACGGCATTTTTTGTCTTCCCGAACATTAATACCTCCGTTATGACTCAGATTATTTTTTCTCAACCAATGTCCAGCTAATTGTCTATCCCGTCCGATTTAAATTTCACTCGATTATCGCGCAATCGCAATCGGACAAAACACCACGCTTTCCTTCCCGGAATCCGCGCGGGCCGCCATGCGGCCAAAATACACGCCGGAAGCAACCCCACTGCAATCCCAGGTGATTTCATTTTCGGTACCACCTATACCTGTCGCCTGAAGCTCAGCGATCAGATTGCCGGCGACGTCATATATGGCCAAATTAATCTGCGCCGCCTCTCCCAACCGACAGCGGAAATTGACCAGCCCGCCGCGAACCGGATTCGGATAGGCGTAAACCGAAGATTCGGTCAGCAGCGATTCCTCACCCGGCAAATCGGGCAATGAATCAAGGGGAAATACATTCGTCCGCTCCGGGGCATACCCTTCCTGGGTGAAAATACCTCGTGTCCCTTCACCCGCCTCGGCCAGGATAAACCCATAGAGAAAACCATCGCCGCCCACAGTCCACAATGCCGAAGTACCGGTGAGTGCGTCGTAGCCATAGGCGGGACTCCCCTGCCCCGGATAACCGGAGGCCAACTGACGTGGGGGGGCTTGACCGCTTTCACGCGGATAGACCGCAAATAAAACACCACCGGGCGTGGTCACCAGGATCTCCATCGTCCGTTCACCCGGCGGATCGATTAAAATCGGCGGGTAGCGCAACAGGCCGGTAGGATTATAACGGTCGATAATCACCGGGAAATCCTCGGCTATCGTGCCATTGAAATTGATGGCATAAACAGCATTGTCCCCGACCGTGACGATTTCGAGATATCCGTCATCATCAATGTCGCCAACGACCGGCGCCGCACCGATCGGTCCGCCGACATCGACCGGAAAATTCTCTTTCGGGGTCAACGATTGATCGAAAGCCCAAACCAGTCCGTTGGATCCGGCACAGATAATCTCAAGTTCTCCGTCGCGGTCCAGGTCACCCATAATCGGACCGTAAGCTTCAGCAGTATTGACCACTGTCAGGACTTGTTCATCGGTCAGTTTGATCAGCCGCCAACTCCCGGCAGCGCCGGCGCGAAGATAAAAGGCGTTGTCCGCTTCGGTCCCGGCGATACCGGAAACTGCACCGATGTCATAATAGTGCAGCGTATCTCGCGTGCCACCGTTGATCGAGAGAATCCCGCCGCCGGTCAAGGCGAACGCGGCGTTTTTGGTGAACGATCCGGGCTGGTTGAACAAGATCACCGGCCCGGAAAGTGATAATTCTGATTCGACGGCGAATACCGAATCGGCGAATCCGCTGCCTGAAAAATCAGTCAGCCGCCAAAGATGGATTAAGCGTGATTGGTCGGCGGCAATGACATTAGGGTCGCCGATCCCATCGATAATTGATACCAGCGGCGGCGTGGCCAATGGTGACGGAAGAAGCGCGGCCACCGATGTTTTGTGGACGACCGGATCGCCACCGAACGATAAAACCGTATCTGCGATTTCATTATCAAAAAGAGGCGTGCCGTCGAAATGCCAGCCGAGGATCCGATCGCCGCTCCCGACAAAGACCTCCGGCGAACCATCGCCGTCAATATCGGTGACCAACGGACTGAAGGTCGAATCAGGCCCACACCAGACCGGGAAACCCGGCAGGGTCTGGTCGTTGAGTACCGCGAAATCCATGATTGGAAGCGCTTCGGAATTAACCACAATCGTGATGCCCGTACGCGCCCCGGAATTGGCATCGGTGGGAATCGGCGTGTCCGGCGAAAAGACGCGCCGGTTCGGCGCGGCAAACATATCCTCGGCCACACCGAAATCGATGTACCCGTTGCCGAGAAACGACACCTGCCAGTCCGCTTCGATCAGCGAAATGAACCGTTTCTCATAGTTCCACTGGAGAGTATTGGCTTCCCAATTATTGGGAATGTCGTCGTCGGGGAGTTCGTCCTCGGCACCGACGGTTTCATCGATGTGCCAGATCAAAAGTCCGTCGCCCGGAAGCAGGTAATCATATTCGCGGGTGAAAACCGTGTCACTGTTAACCGGTCCGAGGATAACATTGGTGACACTGTCCTGTAAAATGAATGGAACGGCCTCGCCGTCGATGTCGCGACGGCGATTTTCGAGCATGAAGTATTCTGTCGACGAGATCGGCACCAATACCGCCTGCGTCCCGGGGTCTTCCATTTCGGCAGCGTAAGTGTAGGCCTGCTCGGCGGTGTACGCCGTATCAACGTTGATAAATCCCAAATAGGCCCTCGACCAGGCATCGGGGAATACCGGCAGAATACCGAAAACCTGTCTGGCGCGACCATTGACTTCGATATCACCGCCGACGTTGAAAGCGTTGTTGTCCATTAAAGAAAAATTGCCGATCTGGGTAATAAATGTCCGCGTGCTGTACCAGTCAACCAAACCAAGCTGGTGGCCGAATTCATGGGCAAACACGCTGTTTAAAACGACAATCCGATTGTCCTGGGCCACCGTTTCGGGCATGATTACACCCTCGGTGATTTCGAAGGTTCCGTCATCGACCGGGATCGGTTTGCCCAGGACGATGAACCCGGTCCAGAGATCGTTGGCAGTTACCGGAAAGCCGATATCATTTTGCTGGTCGGCACCCGCATGAAAAACACAAAATGCGTCGTAAGCCGAAAAGTCGATTTCCGGATTTTGCGTATCAGCGGCCCGGAAAGCATCGAAAAAGAAATCGGTCAGGCCGTACGACGGGGGTTGCGCACCGTAGTAGGCCATGGGTTCCGGGAGTTTATAAAAACCGTTCGGTTCGGGTGGATATATTGTACCTTCGATTGATACTTTCCCGTTGGAGACGGTGTGCCAATAATTATTCAACGCCTCGATGTGTTTGCCGAAATAGGCCGAATCATGCGGCGAAGCATCAAAGAGGTGACCGTATTCGGCCTTAAAAGCCACCGAGTCCCGCAGGTCGAATGTCCCGTCACCAGTGGTGGTCGGATCGTCGACTTCCTCCTGAACAAACTCCACCCTGATTGCCAGCAACTTGATTACGCGCTCCTGCTGCAAAGCAGCCCGAGGCAGGCCGAACGGTTTCTCGCGTTCCAGGCCGAGCAGGTTACGCGTCGACGGTCGGCCGAGAGAGAAACCACCTGCCGAGGGCGCGGCCGGTTCCACCGGACCGGCCGAAAGCCGGTCAAGCGGGATCAACTTGCCGCCGGGGTGCGCCGTCTTTGCTTCGGTATGCGGCGGTAATAATCCGATCAAGGCGGTCGCCAGGATCACGATAAATAATCTATAGTTGGGCACGCGTCGGTTTCCTTTGTTCTTCTTCGCCGCATTGTTGTTTCGATCATTCACTAAAACTGACCGGTGAATGAGATGCGCATAATATTGGCCATGACCTGGTCTTCGCGCACCGAGGGTACATAAGCCAGGTCAATACCCATCCCCTTCCAGGATAAGCCACCGCCAACAGTCGGGGTCTTGATGTCGCCGTCCTCGTCGTAGATATACCCGACACGGAGAGCAACCAGACCAGCGTACCAATATTCCATGCCGGCGTTGTAGATAATCTGTTTGAGTTCAGTCGAGGCATCTGCGCCAAAGTCGATCAGGTCCTTATTGATCTCGGCGGTGAAGACCAGGCGATTATAAGGCGAGTCGGCCAGGCGGTAGGCAAATCCGAGCGCCAGGTTGCGCGGCAGCGGGTCGGACTGGTCGGCATCGATATAGCTGATATCCGGTCCGAGGTTGGTCAATGCCGCCCCGAGGGTGAGCCGCGAGAACGGTGTGCGGTAGATCAGGCCGGCGTCCATTGCAAATGCCGTTGCCGTACCGGAACCGCGTTCCTGCCCCGCCCCCTGCTCCGAGAGCCGGGAATAAATGACCTTAGCCGAAAGACCGGCGGCCAAAGTCGAAGTCAGCCGGGTCCCAAAAGACAAACCGAACGAAAAATCGAATGGATTAAATGAGCCGAGCACGGTGGGGTCTCGGTCGGTGCGCTGTACCTCACCGTATGAAAGGATCGTCGCATTTGCGCCGAGTGTGCCAAGGCCCTCTTTGTGTGAGACAAAGGAGGCATATCCATAGTAAATATCCTCAGCCAGATTAGGCAGCCACTTGACATACATCACAGTAAATTCCGACTGGGCACGGGCGTAATTGATTACTTTGTCCGGAGTGAAAAACCAGAGATCCCGTCCGGCCTGGGCCATCGCCACACAGTCGGCATGGTCCAGTCCGGCCTGGTAGAGCCGTCCCCACTGGCCATCGTCGTAAGTCAGCAAGCCATATTTCGAACCGACATACATCTTGCGGCCGTCGGACATCAGACTGCGGATTGCGCCGCCGGTGGGATTGGCATACAGGTAAATCGTCCGCCCCGCCTCAATGGTCGCATCGAGTTCGAGATTATTATAATTGGCGGTCCAGCGCGCGAAGGCGTCCATCCGATTCTGGGTCGCCTGCTGACCGAGTGAAGCCTCAATATAGGCACGGGCGAGGTCGGTTAACGTAATCGGTTCGTCGGGTGTCCAGGCCCGGTAACCGTATGACCGCCAACGCTTGTTGGAAAATGATTTTAGCCCCTTTTCCGTTCCGACCCAGAGTTGACCGGACAGGTCGGTGGTCAAACAGGTAATCTCGGATTCGAAGGCCAGGCGATAGGGAATATTAACCGCCGTACCGGCCGCAATTTCGTTGGATTCGAGTCCATTGAGTTCCATAACCTCCCGAGTCGCCCGCTGGATTCGCACCCTGTCTTCGGTACCAATAAAGCGTCCGACCAGATCGCTGACCGTTTCCCCGATCAAGGCGGTTACCTGGTCGACATCGCTGAATTTCCCCTCTTCAAAGCGGGCCAGACCGGCGGCGGTCACCGCCCAGCCGTATTGCGAATTGATAAAATATACTTTGAATACTTTGGGCGATGGGAGGCCTGAGTCAACACCGTAGGTCGTCCACATTAACCTGTCGTAGACTTTGACCCCTTCATCGGTGGCCAGCCAAACACGTGGGCCGGGAGTCACATGGATGTCGTTGATCGTCTCGGCACTCCAACCGCGGTCGGAAGGAGCGACCACCGGGGTCCATCTCCACAAGGTGTTCTTGAAGAGTCCCTTGTCGGTGGCCACATACAAATCCTTCTCCGAGGAATAAATATCATCCACCTCGGTGACACCCTCGGGCAAAGCGACATCTGTTTCCCAGCCCTCATCGGAGAGACGCAGGATTTGGTTTTCCGAGAGCACCCATACGTCGTAGGTCGCGTCTCCGCCACCCAACGAAATATTCCGCACCAATGCGGCCTGGGAAATCCCGCGCGCACCGGTTGTTTGATATTCGGTCCATTTGCCGTACATCGGATACTGTCCCAGGCCGGCGGGGTTCCAATGGGTCGAGGTCGCATCGTCGGCCATTGCGACAAACGCCTCACCCATGCCGGCCGCCCGCGCACCGGCGGCGATGCGCAGGAACAAAACACCGGCGTTGGAAACTGCGAATGTCGTTTGTGCCGCGCCGAAGATTATGGCCAAAGTCAAAATCACGATTGCTGCTTTGCGTACCATGCCGGTACCTCCATTGCCGCGACGATCGCTGCACCCAGCGTCACCAACGGTCGAGTGTTTAAACTGCGGGTCTGTGGTATCCGGGCGGCCCTGCCCCCGAATGTGAAACAATAGGGATAACCGATTTAACGCCATAAGACTACCTTTTGTGTCCTCTCAGCAATATTATTTATATTATCGGCGTCGGAGGCCATTGTCTCAACAACTTGTCCGCCAACAACCAATCGAGTTAAATACACCCCATTACCTACTTTATGGCCATACTCATCGGTGCCGTCCCAGACAGTAAGCCCGTCGGACACACTTTCAATGGTTCTGATCAATCGGCCGGCAACGGTAAAAATCTGTATCGAAGCCGTATTTGGCTGGCCGTTAGTCCGAAAATAAAAAGTCGTTATCGTTTCGAATGGATTGGGATAATTTAAAAATTCGATGATCCGAAATTGATCGGTTTCACTGACGGTCAGATTCACCGAAACCTGCGTCGAATTATTGGCGTTATCCCACGCCTTTACCGTCAAAGTTACCGGGCCGCCGCTTTCATCTTCCGGCAGGGTGAATTGAGCACGGCCACGGCGATAATCATCCGGATCGTAGGCAAAACTCTCAGTGATGTCAGTTGTCGATTCGGCTATCCCCGCCAGTTCGACGGTGATCCCGTGTCCGGGTTCGCCGGTGAGATTAAGCCCCGAGGTGTCGGCCAGCGCGACGGTAATCTCGCTTTTCGGCAGGACGGCCATCCCGTCGCTCAACGGGAGATCGCCCAGGTACGCGAGAACCGACGGCCCGACCGTATCGGTCAGCGCCGGGGCAGTTCCACCCAGAACGAGACCACCGATTCCGCCGCCGGCATCGACGATACCCGAGGTGGCATAGCCGGTGATTTTTGCGGTATTGCCGCCGTAGGTAATATCTTTCGGCACGATAAATCCAAAAGAGAATTTTCCCCCGGTGACTTCGGTCGCTCCACGAAAGATTGTTCCACCCGGCAGTTTATAATCGATGCGGACTTTACTCGAGGCCTGGTAACGTCGCTGTCGTAAAGCGTCAGCCACCAAAAATTCGGCGTCACCGTTGAAATCGGTGAGTGTGTTGCCCGCAGTATCGGTAATCCGACCACTGACGGTCACCTCACCGAGCGCGGGCATGGTGTCCGGTTCGACCCGGTCGATGGCGATATTGTAGTACGGTACGCCCAGACGCATCGCGGGGTCGCCGAAGAGAATGTATTTCCGATCATTGGACTGCTCACAAGGCGGACTGGGACATGAATAGTCGGGGGTGAACTGCCGGAGGGTTTTAGCGATGTACAAGGCCCCACCGAGCGTGGGGACATCGCCGCTGAGCAACAGGTCGAACACCAGCGCATTCAGGGATAGATTGGCGTCGGCAAAGACCAGCCGGGTGGCCGAAATCGCCGCGACCGCGCCGCCCTCCGACCAGCGCACCAACTCCTCAGCAAGTCCCTCATTGGTCGGGTCATCAAAAAATCCGTTGGAACAGGACGCGGTGAACATCACCGTCAGTTTATCCTTATTCAGCATTTTGGGGACATCGGCCGCCCGTTCAAGTACATGCTCGTGCGCCCATAAATCCGGGTTCCCATGCCCGACGTAATCAATTAAGACTACCCCCTCATTGATTAAATTAAGGATGGCATCGTGGGCCTCGGGTTTACTGTGGCAGGTAGGGCCGAAGGGAAACTCGGACAGATAAATTTTGCGTTGCTCAAACCCCTCGGGGATGAACATTCCGCTGAGATATTCTGCGCCAATAATATGAATCTCGTTACCCGGCACGTAAGTACATCCGCCGGTGGCTTCATCATCCGCCACCATCGCAATCCGGTTGCGCCAGGCGCCATAGGTTGCCGGGGAGAGATAGCGGTCGATCTTTTCAGCAATCGTGCGGACATGTTCGGTGTTTTTTGCCGGCCAGCGACCGAGAATCATGTCCGGGTATGGGTCACCGGTACCGTCGGCAAGCAATTTATCATCGCCGAAGTATAGATAGTTTTCGTCCGACGGCAGGAGTTCATCCGGGCCGAGATATGGAGGGACATAACTAACCATTCCGGTGCCGAGATTGTCGGCAAGGTCGTAATGGCCGTCGCCGATAAACAACACATATTGCGGTGAAGGGCTTTGCCAGTTTTCAACCGTATATTTGAGGAACCGGCGGATAGCCAGCGGGTCGAGCAACCCATAGGAGAAATTATCGTAGATATCTTCGATGGCGATTTTCCGCGTAGCCAGGCCGGAGATACTTTCCCGCAAGTTTAAATATCCCTCGGCCGCCTCGACAAACTGTCGCGGCCCCACGGCGAGATAGTCGGCCTGGATGTCGGCCGCACGCAACAGGTCAGGGTCGCGCCGCTCGGCGGAAACAGGGCGATTGTTCAGGCCGTTATCGCCGACCCAGAACACCAGCCGCGCACCGGCGGTAAGCTCGCTCTGGAAACGAATGGCGGAGCCATCAAGATCGAGACCGGTGATTACCACCGCCGCGTACGGGTCGGTGATATCCCAAACTACAGGGGCCGCGCCGCTATTAGTCACCGTGAAGACTGCGGTTGCGCTCGTATCGGGAGCGGCAAATTTCAATTTACCGCCATGGAGAGCCAACCGGCGCCGATAGGCCAGATCATAGGAGTCAAGGTAAGTGGCTCCGGCAAGATCGTACGGAAAGCGGACCTGGAAATTTAAACCGACAAAGGACGGGAGGTCGAAAACAGTGCTATCGTTGGCAATGGCGGTATATGTCGGCGCTATCGGTATTCCGTTCACATATAATTCCGGTTGATTGCCGAAAGAGTAAGTAGCCAGGTAGAGCCGGGCCAAGCCGTCAACCGCGTCCACCGCATTGTACAGAGAGATCGGTATTGTCTGGCCACTCTGCCAATACCAGCGGTAATAATCGCCGATGTAGCCGTCGCTGCGCACCCGCAGGACTTCGTTGCGTTCATGATGGGCCCAGGCGTCGACGTCAAAAATCTGTGCCGCCTCGGCCACGGTGAGTGATCCATCCCGCTCCGGCACCCGTAGCGGTTCGGTCTCGAGATCGGTCTTGGTGGTCAGCCAATAAACATTGTATGTCTCAAACGGGTGTTGTATGTCGATAAATTCCCCGGTTGCCGGATCGATTTCCCAGCGGTGTAGATCCTGGGCATAGAATTCGAGATAATCGTCCTCATCCCAACTCCCATCGGCAAATCCGGAAGTCCGGATGGCCACTTCGCGGAATTCGGGAAGGGGTATGCTGTTTTTTGCGGGTAATGTCTTCCCGCCGCCATAGAATAATCGAATCTGGCGGACGTCTTCGATTTGTGCAGGATTGAGGCCCAGAGCATTCGCCTCGGCCAGGTCGATCCGATAGATACCCTCGACACCGGTTCTCAATTTGTACCAGATTTCCGATGGAGCGAACGGATCGTCGTTGGTCATCCGGGCCAAGGCATTGTTATTGGGCTTCTGCCATAGGCGAGCCACGTCATAATTAAGCAGGATATGTGAAAGCACCTTGTCGAACACGCCGTTGCCAATCGCCGCCCCGCCCGATGATGCGCCGGAAAAGACAACGCGAATTGTCATCGACTCCAGTACTTCGGCGCGTTGTTCTCCGGGGAAATACGAGACCGGATAGACCGCGATTCCTCCGATGCGCAGGTTCCGTAGCGCACCAGGCGGCAGGGTCTCGATTGTCTCACTGGGGAATCGTGGAGTTGTCGCATACTCCCCGGCGGAGAGGGTGATAGCTTCATCGGCTTTCCGGCCGTCAGGCAACAACGGAACATATTGCGGGAGGTCCACGAGGGGCTTATCCTGCCAGCGTTGGTCGACTATAGAGACAGCCATCGCGGCGTCGGGCGGTAACCCGAAATGAACCAATCGCACCGGTAACTGTGGTTCGCCGGGAATTTTGCGGAAAGTGGTCTGCCCGACCGTTACGGCATTGGCAACCTCGGATACGCTATCATCATATGACCACTGTACCCCGGTCGGCCGGTAGACGAATTCCAGTGACCGCGCGTCCTGCCGGATAATTTCGATGTCGGGATAGGTGTCTAAGCAAAACGCCGAAGACGCAAATATCGGCAGAAGCCAGATACAGGTGAGTATTGTTTTTTTCAGGCCGTTGCGCATCACAATCGAACTCCCCCGATATTGAACGGGGTGCCATTATACAATTTTCGGCGACCTGCAGCAAACGTTCAACTTCATGCAGGTCAAACACTATCGATTATGCGCTATCGGCCTCCTTTATCTACACGTTCCCGGCAACAGTATAGGCGGGAAGCGCCTCGGTGTCAACGGCTAACTGAGCCTGCCTTACACCCATACTAAGGGTGCGCCCGAGTAATATTCCCCATTTTGAGCAAATTCTCCGCCGGTTTTCGGCGGCGATTGTACAAACCGTGCAGTAAGTTTGGCCTTCTCACTCCTGGCCAAATGTATCTGACTGTTAAACAAGGTAATGACAGTGGAGTTCCCGGATTACCGTGGGTGGAGAATCTCTGATCTCCCTTCGACCTTTTTCAATTTGTATTGCAATTCACTGCATATTTCTCACCGGGAGAGTAACAGGTTCTGTCATTATTCAGAAAACGTCGATGGATTTACGATATTTGGCAATTATATAATGAGTTAGGGCGACGAAGCATAAGTTGTCAAAAATCTCGATTCAACGGAGGATGCGACGGAAACCATCCCAAGTATCCACCTGCGAGATCGTCATCGTCGCCCGAAAATAAAATCACACGACCGGTTTGGGGCTGGTCGGACGCATCAACCACGTCCATTCCTTTGCCCGTGTCGAAAAACCGGAACATCATGTGGTGACGGCAAAGGTCTTGCTTTATATTCTTTCCAAGTGACATATACACTCGGAAGCACGCACCCTGTGCGCGTATAAATGCAAAGCGGTGCAGTTTTTTTCGCACCGACTGTTGAGATCTACGTACAACTTTACTGAGTGAATGTTGACAGGCAGAAAAAAACGGCAGCCAAAATAGAGAGGGCTGAAACGCCGGCAAGCAAGTAATGGACGGAGGAAAACATGAAGACCGATCGGCGCTTTAAAGCATATTTGTTGGGAGTGGCCATTCTGGCGGTGGCGATGGTTTGGGTCGTGGGTATGGGGGAAGCCACTCCCCGCGATCCGGTTTACATTGTCCAGACCGGCGATGTGCGCGCCGACGGCCAGGATGTCGGGAAACAAGGTGTGGAAGGCCAGAAAACCGGCCGCGAAACGCTCTACAAAAACATCAAGCTCCTCGACGGTATTGCCTTGCGCGTCTCCCAGGATTACATGGAAAAGGTGGACCCTGCGAAGTTGACCCGTGCGGGGATCGACGGGATGCTCGATATCCTCGACCCGTTTTCAGTGTTGATGGAATTGAAAAATTATACCCGGCTAATGGAAAACACACATGGCCGCTATGAGGGTCTGGGAATGTCGATCGACATGCGCGACGATACGGTGACTATTGTTGCGCCGATGGAGGGCACGCCGGCCCAGCGCGTAGGCCTGCAAGCCGGCGATAAAGTTGTCGAGATCGATGGCGTGCCGACCGACGGGATTACCACCGAGGAGGCCTCCAAGCAAATGCGCGGACCAGCCGGTACGACCGTAACGCTGAAAATTGTCCGAGTCGGCATTTATCAGCCACTGGAGTTTATTGTCGAACGCGCCGTGATCGAGTTGAAATCGGTCCCCTATTACGGCATGGCCGACAAAGAAAACCGGATCGGGTATCTGCGGCTCTCGAAATTCTCGGAGACGACTGAGGATGAACTGCGCGAAGCATTGACCGAACTGAACAAGCAGGATATGAAGGGCTTGATTTTTGACTTGCGCGGGAACGGCGGCGGATTGCTGGAGCAGGCAATTGAAACCGCCGGCCTGTTTATGAAAAAAGACCAATTGGTCGTTTACACGCAGGGCAAGGATCCACGGTCGCAGAAAAAGTATTTTACTCGGGGCGACCCATTATATACCGACAAACCGCTGGTCATCCTGACCGACGGGGCGACCGCCTCGGCCTCCGAGATTGTCTCCGGTGCCGTGCAGGATTGGGACCGGGGGCTGATTGTGGGGCACACGACATTCGGGAAAGGGCTGGTCCAGCAAATATTTCCACTGCCCGGACACGACGACATCCGTCTGAAACTGACCACGGCCAAATATTACGTCCCCTCCGGCCGGTGTATCCAAAAGCCGAATATTTCGACGAAACATCCGGAGGATCTCGACGAGGGTAAAATTGTCGATGCCGAACCGACAGAAGAATACCACACTCGCGCCGGGCGTGAGGTATTCGGCGGCGGCGGGATTGTTCCCGACGTTAATGTACAGCGCGACCCGTATTCACCGGTCGAAGTGAACCTCCTGCGCAAGTCGATGTATTTCAACTTTGCCCTGGAGTATACCGCGCAACACGATAGTGTGCCGATTGATTTCTCGGTAACCGACGAGGTACTTGACCAGTTCAGAGATTTCCTCAAACGCAGCGATTTTACCTACAAAACCTCGACAGAAGTTGAGATTGACAACATCCGAAAAATCATCGAGGAAGATTCCACCAAGGAAGCGATTTTCGGCGAATGGCTTGGCCAATTGCAATCGCTGGTTGAGCAGGAAAAAGAGCTGGAATACGCCAAGGCCCGCGACGGTATCCGTCGCTCGATCCGCGGCGCGATTCTTAATAAAGTGTACGGCGAGCGCGGCTGGTACGAAGGTGTCTTACTGCGCGATGACCCGGCGATCATGCGGGCAATCGATATTCTCAATGAACGGGGTGAATACAAAAAGATTCTCGCCGCCGATCATGTGAAAGCCTCGACCAGTAATGAGTAGCAAGCGATAACACGACAAGCCAACCCCGCCTTGATGAGGCGGGGTTTTTTTATGATCGTGGCGTCGAGGTCAGTCGTCTTCCCTTTCGCGCGGCGACAACCGGGCAACACCGACGCGAGTCTCGGTAGAGGTCACCAGCAATGATTGTAGCTGGGCCTTCGTGCCCTGATCAAACAAGTCGGTCTGCAGGGCGTCGCGGAGTTTTTTGTCGTTGAGCGCCGAAACTTGTTCCCATTTCCCCGAGGAGCGCACCGTGGTTTCCATCAGTGCCAGAGCATCGGGGTGTTTGGTCCTGGTCGGGATTTTCGTGCGGGTCGTATGAGACACTTTCACTTTTGCATCGTGGCCGCGGATAGTCGTAATCTCCTGGTCTGCCGCAAAATCCAGCAGCAGTTGACGCGCCTGTTCGAGGACGATTTTGGCGGCTTCAACTTGCTGTTTCGCCTGAATGAACTTATCGGCAATCTGCACACCCTGGTCGGCCTAAAACGCTTCGGCGGACAACTCCTGTGTTGTTACCAAATGCCGCTTGGCCGGGCAGATCGAGTAGAACTCACACCAGTCGCAGAGCATCGTTTCATTGGGGGGCAAATCACCGGCGGCGGACTTCAGCTCGATTTCCTTGATCAGATTGATCGTATCGTATTTAAGTTGATCCAGTTGTTCGGGTGTCCGATAGGAGCGGACTTCCTTGTCGGCGCGGACATAATGCCAGACCAGGTGAACTTTGCGGACATCGCGGTAGCGGGCTTCAATCCCGATTTGGTAGAGGGCCAATTGCCGGTCGGAGTCCAGTTTTTCCTGGTCGGGGACGTTGC
This sequence comes from Candidatus Zixiibacteriota bacterium, assembly GCA_024277855.1. Taxonomy (GTDB): domain Bacteria; phylum Zixibacteria; class MSB-5A5; order WJJR01; family JAJRUJ01; genus JAJRUJ01. The sequence goes on along the minus strand of JAJRUJ010000060.1, from coordinate 29,701 downwards.
GCGATGTCTTATAATCGTGGATTTCATATTGACCGTCGCCGATATCGACCAGCCGGTCGATATATCCCTGCAATTTGTATACTTTTCCGTTATCGTCGGGGAGATCGACTAATATTCGTTTTTCCAGACCCAGAATGCGGCCTTCGCGAAACGGGTAGTGCCGCACAAAATATTCCTTGAGACACCGTCGGCCGACATTGCGATAATCCTCGGCATCATAGTCGCCGCGCACAATTCGCACGCGGTCGGAATACTCCTTGTCCCAGCGCTGTTCGAAATCGTCGAGGACATCCTCCCATTTGGGGGTGCGTTCCATCTCGACATCCCGATAGACCTTTTCCAGCGTCTCATGCACCCGTGAGCCAAGGAAGGCCTCAATTGTGTCCAGCCGTTCAATGTCGGGTTTTTCGATATAGCGATAGGCGAACTGCCGGGGACAGTTCTGAAATGACTGCAACCTGGAATGCGAATACAACGGCATGGTTCCTCCTGATTACAATTTGAGGTGACATGGCGTTCGCTGCAATCACTTTTGCACCGTTAAGCCAACGACATGAATGTTTTTCTTTATCTATAACGTCGAATATGCTGTGCTCCAGCACTATAGGCACCACGCCTACAATCTCATTCTTGACTTTATCAATGATTAATGTACCTTGTTTTGGGGACATTTACGGGAGTGTAACACCATCGTCAAAGCGAATCAATATATTTTGCTGTCTCACCTGGTCGGCTATTGTATTGCCCTGCTGATTTTTTTCGGCCTCATCTCGGCGGCCGCGGCTCGGGGACCGTCAACAACTCCTGGACACCTGGCCAGTGCAATCGAATTGACTGAACCGCCCCCGGTCGATTACCGAATCATCGATCAGGGCGGACCGCGCCTGGTCATCACCAATCGCGCGCGGCTGGGGAATCCCGCCGGCAATTATATCGACCCGGTAGATAATGAGCCGGCTCTTTCGCTGGAATACCCGCCTCACTCGGATATTTCGTATCTTTTCGACGCCGGTCTCTGGATCGGCGGAATTGTCGGCACCGATACCCTGGTCTCCACCGGCACCGGCGCATGGTTGACCCGAACCGAGCTGTACCCGGATACCGGGGCAGCTGGTTTACTGCGCTTCGACGATTATTTTGCCGATCAGGCATTTGTTGCCGCTTATACCGATACGCTTACCGAACCAACCATTGTCCGGCCGGACGTCATCGATGGTCTCCATCGTCCCCTGCCGGTCGATGTTCGCCAGGAAACTCGCGCCTGGGCCGATCCGACATATCGCAATCTTATCTGGCTCGAACTGACCATTACAAATATCGGCAACCAACCAATCGACGAGGCATATGTCGGCTGGTATTGCGATCCGGACATCTATCACGAGGATTCAACGGCCGGATATCTCGACGACCTGGTCGGATATCGGCAGGCGGCAGTTGAAATTGACGGACAGACGTATGCCGTCGAAGGGGTTTACGCAATCGACAATGACGGCGATCCACAGGAACGTTTTGGGCTGAATGATTCTTCGCCCACCGCTGCGTTTGGTCTGGCGTTTATCGATCGAGGAGACTCTCCCCCGGTGCATTCGTTCAACTGGTGGATCACCAATAATTACCTGGATATCAATTGGGGGCCGCATCGCCCAGCCACTTTGTCCGGTCGGCCGGACGGCGATGTCGCCCGGTACAAGATGATGGCCAATGGTGAGATCGACTACGATCAGGTCTTTACCGGGATCGACATGACCGGCGACGGTTGGAGTGCGCCGCCGGACACCTTTTTCTTCGCCGCCGGAGCCGACATTCGTTTTCTGTACGCTGTCGGGCCATTCGATTTGCCGCCGGGCGATTCACTGACCGCCAATTTTGTGATATTTATCGGCGACAACCTGCACACCGACCCCGAACATTTTATCCGAACTTTCCGGTACGACAACCCGCAACCGTACCTTGACGGTCTGGATTTTTCCGGTTGGGAGAAGACACTCGGCGCGGCGGCACATCTGGCGGCAACTGATTTTGCCGCGGCCGCGCCCGGCCCACCCACCGATTTCAACTTATTGTCGTGGACGACCGATAAAGCAACTCTCAATTGGCAACCCAAAGGCACATTCGACCTGGCGGGATTTGAGATTTTTCGCGCGCCGTTCGGGGATGAATTTCCCGTAACTCCGCTGGCGGTTCTCTCCCCTGACGATAGGACGTTCACCGACACCGGCCTGCCGGTCGGCCAATTCAGTTATGCCGTCGGTTCGTTTGATGACGGCGGCCGACACGGCCCGATTTCAGCTAAGCTCCCAGTCGATCTCCTAATGCCGATGGCCGTAGAATTATATCCGACCGAGGCGGTCAACGGGCTGCTGACGTTAACCTGGGAACCATCGATTTATCCAGACGTCGCGATCTATCATATTGAACGGTTCGAGGAGTCGGCCCCCGGCGACACAATACTCGTCTCGGTCGGACAATCGGCAACAGAGACATTTGCCGATCCATTTGCGCTGCAAGCGACCATTTATGAATATCAAATTGTCCCCGAATCGGGGGCGGGTATACGCGGACCGGCCTCCAATCGCGTCCGTGGGATGGTGATGGCTTTCGACTCAGGTCCCCTGATTATCGACCAGACGCTGGCCGACCCGATTGGTCTGACCGACGCCGATTCGGTGCGCGCGTTTTGGGAACGGGCACTCCCCACGGCAACCTATCGTGTCGAAGACCGGTCAGCCCTGCCGACTCTCGATTTGGCCGCGTTTAATCCACATCCAGTGACAATCGTGGTCAGCAGCGGCGCATATGCCGAGACCGAACACGTCCGCAACTTACTGAGTGATTATGATCTTGCCGGCGGGCGGGTACTGCTGGTCGGGCGCGATCTGTTTAACTTCAACGAATTGACCGCCCGCGGCCAACTTTTTGGTCCGGGTGATTTTGCTTATGATTTTTTTGGGGTCGCCGAAATTTATTATCCGCCTTTGCTGTTACCCGACCCCGTGCGGATGAATGCCACTTTCATTGGAGCAACGCCGTGCAAATCCGACCTGGGTTATTTGCCGACCGATCCGGCCCGAACCGGCTGGGGTATCCCGGCGCAATGGCAGCCGGTCGGTCCAGGAATTCCTTTTGTCGGCTGGGTGGAGGGCGACCCCTCGACGACGGAGTGCCTGTATACTTTCGATGCGCTCGAGGCAGACACGTCGTCGATGCACGGCAAGACCGTCGGGTTGCTTTTTAATGATGGTCGCCGCCGTAATGCCCTGCTCAGTTTCCCGCTCTCACAGATGGATGAGGCGCAGGCGGTCGATGCGTTGCGGCGTATTATCGGCATGCTGGGCTATTCGGCGGGTATCCCCGGCGATTATAACGGCGATGGACTGGTTGCGCCGGTCGATCTGGTGGGGGCGATCAATTGGATACTGAAAGGCGGCATCGCGCCGATTGACCCTATCTCCCTCGATGTTAACGGCGATTGCCGAATCAACCTGGTCGATCTGGTTATCCTGGTCAATTACCTCTACCGCTCCGGCCCACCGTTGCAAGTGGGCTGCTGAACACCGCCAAAGCAAATCCCCTTTTCTCCACCTGTGAAAAATGATTGACCTCGATTCATTTTACCGTTAGTTATCATGCTAATTAATACGGAGTTTGTATGAATCAGACGACTTGTCAGGAACCTATGCACGGCGGGCATCCTTGTAGACGCCCAGTGGTGATAAACCACACAAAGTGCATATTGCATTATGACTCTGCGGCAAAGGATATCAGACGATTTGAACGCGAGATTGATTCACTCATCGAAAACGCTAAACAATCTTATCTCGACTTAACGGGAGTCGTATTTCCAAAATCACCGTTCGATGCTCTCCGGTCAGTTGAGGGAGACATATATCTTGATCGAGCGAAATTTATGACTTCGATAACCTTCCAAGAGACAACTTTCGGTGGAACAGCATCGTTCGAGAAGACTAAATTTATCGGTGACGCAGACTTCACGCGAGTTCATTTTTGCAAAGATGCGATCTTCGTCGGGAGTTCATTCTCGGGGCTTACGGTATTCGCAGATACCACGTTTGATGGGCGAGCTTTATTCGGCGAGGCGACATTCGGCAACAAATGCTCCTTTTATAATGCAGATTTTGGGAATTTGGCTGCATTTACCAGGACTAAATTCAAAGAAATTCTTGATTTCAGAAATTCAATGTTGGCGAATGGGGTCACCTTCCACGGTGCCGAATTCGAGGGAGAAGTAGATTTTCGATTGACTGAATTCAAAGCGCGCTTGGAACGAGTACAGGCAGAAGATGAGATCAGTTTCGCATATACGAAGTTCCACAAATCCGTCGACTTTGGGCATATCAAGGATGCCTTCTTCCGTCAGGTACACTCCGACTGGCGAACTGGCTTGCGAGCAGATCACGGCACTATTTTTAATGGTAAATGCAACTTCACTGGAACACAGTTTGTCGGACGATGCAATTTCAGCAGAACAATCTTCTGGAACGATGTAAAATTCAAAAACGTCAAATTCCAGGAACAGACTGTATTTGAGGACACGCAATTCTTCGGACATGCCTTATTCTACGAGGCATCTTTTGTTAAAGATGTCACATTTGACTCAGCGTTGATCTGGGAAAGCGCAGATTTTGGCCAATCCACCTTTGGAGACACCGTCCGTTTCAAGGCCTTGGAGCTTGCCCCTGGGGGCAACTTTAGTCTCGATTATATTATTGTAGAGAATCTCATTGAGGTCTGGGGAATAAAGTTTCCCCACGAGGTAAGTTTACGAAAAGCACATATTAGAGGCTGGGCTAAATTTGGTGAATTACAATTTGATAGAATCGGCCTGTTTCAAAATATTGTATTTGGTGACCCTTCGCAAGTATCCATAGCCAATTCAGATTTATCAAATGTCAGTTTCCGCGAAACAGATGTCAGCAAAATTCGCTTTTATCGTGTGACATGGAATGATAAAGTTTCACCATTCCGCTCTCGTTGGTATACCAAACCGATTGAATTCAAAAGGGCAAAGATCATCGACGAGACTGACCCCGATTTACATGAGCCGGCAGCTCACCTCTACCGCGATTTGCAGTTAAATTATGTGAGGAGCGGCGACTATAGAACAGCGGGCGATTTCTTTGTCGGTGAGCGTGAGATGATCAGAAAGGCGGCAGGTAAGTTCCGTCAGTATTTTTCGTTCGATTTTGCATATAAACTCGCATCTTTTTATGGCCAAAGTGTATCCCTCCCGATGATATGGTTGTTCCTAATTTTACTGATTTCACCATTTTTGCTAATGATATTCCCGCTGGACGCTGCCCTTGGAGCAGAAGTTCAGACGATTCCAGGGTATGAATGGAGTTGGAGAATATCAGATATCGTGTTGTTCAAGGCAGACTACTGGGAAATGTTCCGCGCCAATCTCTCATTCGTAACTCGCACCTCGACAAGTGTCTATCCAGCTGGAAGCTGGCAATTGCTCGTAATTGCATTTGAGACAATCCTGGCGGTCATTTGTGTTACCTTCTTTTTGCTGGCGCTTAGGCGCAGGTTCAAACGAAAAAGTTTCTAAGACACCCACACAAAAAACCGGGTGACGATTGTCACCCGGTTCAGTAAAGCTATAGCGCGTGAAGGTTATTCTTCTTCTTTGACGCTGATCTTCTGCGTGATGATGATACCACCGTAGCCGGGATCATCGTCGCGTGCAGTCAGGAAGTCCAGCGCGATGCCGAAATTAGTCGTCGCGGTGTAGGTGAAGCCCGAGGCCACACCCCACGCATCGGTGTACTGCACCGAATCGGCCACAATACCGTTTTGCGAAGCAATAGTGATCTTATGCCCGCCCAGCGGGTTATTGTAGCGGTCTTTAATAATCACTTTCACCGGCACTGAAATTCCATGCGGAATTGTCGTCTCGACATCGATATTACAGTTGTCGTAATAAGCCGATGACGATTTGAACACGACGATCTTCGAATCGTAGGCGCCAAAATACCCGCCGGCAATCGCCTCCAACAAAGAGTTGCCAATGATGCCATCATCAGGGACAGTGTAAGAATAGTCCTGGTCAAACGTCTGGCTGCGCAATTCAGTATCGAAGTAACTGCTGTGACAACCATCGCCCAGCGCACCGGAAGAGATGTTACCGTAGGTGGATTTCAACTTGATCGGGTAATCGGTGTCCATGAAGACATTGTTGATGTCATACACAGTCACGACGACATCACCCTTATCTTTGCCGTCGGCCAACAATTCGGTCGGGTACTCCACGATCGTTGTCGTGCCCGGCAGACCGGATTCGAGGAAGACTGACGTATCGGCAACAGTTCCACCGTCGGTTTCCGCCCAGTAATAGACATACCCGTCATCTTTGGGTTTGGATGATTTCCAGACCGATTTGGCGACACCGCGTTCGGTGAAAGCAATGTGAGTCCCGTCGAATCCCTCGATGGTCCCCTGTTCGGTCCAGAAATACACCGCGGTCGAATCGGCGACTTCATTGCCCCATTCGTCGTTGACCACGGCAACGATATCGTTGCGGTAGTTGACCTCTTCCCAGGATGGGACGTTGCAATCCCCGGCGCCGACCGTGACATATGCCGGCGGTCCGGAAGTGATGACAACTTGGGTGGCCGCCGAGACCACATTACCCGCGATAGCGCGAATCTGCGCCGTACCGGAAAGCGTGCCGGCATTGAACGTCACCGTCGCCTGGCCATTCTCGTCGGTAAGGATGGTAACCGGCCCCTCGGGGTCGCCATTCAGGTTTTCGCCGCCACCCGGCCCCTGCGAAATCGAGAAGTCAATTGGGAGGTCCTGCGCCGCCCGATTGCCAAAGGCATCGTAGGCCGTCGCAACAATACGGGTCCATTCAATACCGCCGGTGCCCCGGACCTGTGTCCGCGGCGCATCGGGGGCCAGGTTGATCGAAGCCACCGAATCGGCCGGCAACAGGGTCAGCACGGCATCGGACTGGATCAGGCCGTCGCCGGTACCGATGCTGCCAAGGATATATACTTCGCCGGTGTTTGTCCCGGCGGTATAAGTCGCCGTGGCAACACCGCCGACAGTATAGACAACCTCATCGATGACGCCATTGGCGTCCCAATTGCTATTGCCGTTATTGTCTGCCTGCAACTCGTCGCAGCAAATACTGTATTCGCCGTCTTTGTTTACGTCGAGGAAGCGTTCACCGGCCACCAGACGCACCTCGGTGTTATCCGGAGCAGGTCCGCCGTCGCTGTCACAGGCATAAATAGTGATTTGCGTCTGTTCGGCGCCGTCGGCATGCAACCGTGGTGACTCCAGCTCGAGCAATAAACAGCCGGTACCGGCCGACAAGGCCAGTGACGCGTCACTTTGGGCAATACCGGCAGCCAGGAAAGCCGTGGCCTTAATATAGACTGTGGTCGAGTTGTTGCCGGCAGTATAATAGGCCGTGGCATTACCACTGACCGACCATACCTCGGGATCTATTTCACCGACAGCGTCCCATTCACCGTCTTCGTCAACGTCATAGATCAACTCATCGACACCGGCCGTCCAGAAACCATTCTGATCGACGTCGTTAAATTTCTCACCGGCGACGAAACGCACCAGGGTGCTGTCGTAGACCGACCAACCGTTGGCATCGTAGATATTGACGCCAACCGCGGCCTGCGAGGCGGAGCCTGCCGCCATGACCCCCGGAGTCACTGAAATCGTGATGCTGCCCGCCGCGGAGGAAGCCGATTCAACGGTAATACTTGCCCATTGGGTTTCGGCATTATCCGCGCTGATTTCAAAAGTAACTAATCCGGCCTCGGACGCAGTATAGGTCGTGGCGGCAATCCCGTCGGCGCCGGTGGTGATCGTGGCGGAAGCCAGCGTGCCGTAGTTGGCCGGTTCGACCGCCAAAGTGACGGTCACACCTTCACGCGGTCGGCCCTGCGAATCCGTAATGAGGATTTCGACGATGGCGGTGCTGCCCTCCTCCAACGTGGACGGGGTAACCGAGAATGCGGCGATTACGGCCGTTTGATCGACATTATTCGGCGCTGAACAACCCAGCGTCAGGACGACGATCAACAAACCGCAGACAGCCACCCACGCCGTATGTCGTTTGTGTATGACTCGCTTACTCATCGGTTCTCCTTTACGCTCCCACACACGCTGCATGGTGCGTCTCCAACTTTACGGATTGGTTTCAACCGAACCCATCATTTCCGCATCAACGATCAACGGGGTCACGAAAATAATCAGGTCGCGCGACTCCAGTTTTTTGCGTTTGTATTTGAACAACTCACCAAGAAGCGGGATGTCCTTGAGCAGCGGCACACCCGATTCGGTGATCGTTTCGTCCTGAGTGGTCAGCCCGCCAATGACCGCAGTCTGGCCGTTTTGCACGACGACGTTGGTCTCGGCATTGTTCGTCGAGATCACAACACCGTTCGGATCATATTCATAGGTCGAACGCTCCGGACGGAGGTTCATCAGGATGCGATTGGCCGATGTGATATGCGGGGTGACGCGCAGAATCGTACCGACCTCGGTGAAGGAGATAATGACGTTACCCGAGGCGTCCCATTGCTTGATCGGAATCCGCTGACCCATTTGGATCCGGGCTTCCTTGTTGTCCACGGTGGTGATTTCCGGATGGGCCACGACCTTGCCCTTGCCCTCCGAGATAATCGCATCAACTGCCGCTTCGAGGTTCCAACCGCGTTGCGCAGTGAAGAAGGAGTAGTGACCAAACGGGTCAGTCACCCGACCGTCGGCGCCGACCACCTTGGCGTTATTCTGGTAGCTTAGTTCATTGTTGTCGCCGCCGGTGCCTTCGCCATCCATAAACCAATCAAACCCGAATTCCTCAAGGTAGTCTGAGGAGACCTCAAGTAATTTTGCCGAGATGCGGATTTGCCGTGTTTCGCGATCCAAACCGCCGACAAAGGTCTCAATACGATCGACGGTAACCGGTTCGTCGGTTATGATCAACGAGTTGGTCCGTTTGTCGATGTTGACCTTGCCCCGGTCGGTGAGAATTGTTTTGACCGGAGTGATCAGGTCGCCCGCCGACGCGTTATTGATTTCGATTATCCGGGTTTCCAACCGGACCAGACGCCGGTTATTCGAATCGTGTTGCTCGCGTGCGTTCTCTTCTTTTTGGTAGTCCAACAACGGCAGAATCCGGATATATCCGTTTTCCCGAACCGCCTTAAGTTCGTAAGTCTTTGTCAAAATGTCCAGTGCCTGCTCCCAGGTGACGTCGTGGAGATTGAGGGTTACATCGCCCTCGACCGCCGGTCCGGCCACTATGTTTTGCCCGGAATACTCCGCGAGGAAATTGACAACCGAGCGGATATCCGCATTCTGGAAGTTGACGGACTTAATTGGTTTGCTCGTCTGTGCCGCGCCTGGGGCGATGGAAAAAGCGACCAGAGAACACATCAGCAGCGCCATCGCCGCTCTGCGTACTGCTTGAGAGGTGATCATCGTATCTCCCTGCCCTTTACTGCTCATCGTTATCGGTCGCATAATCGTACCCCTGGACGTCGCCCTCGTGGCGTAATCCCAGCACGACGGTATGGACCCAGCCATATTCATCAACCTGGAAGACTACCCGTTCTTCGCCGACAGTTTTGAGATAGCCGTTGCGTACCGGATCGCCTTCACGCAGGATGTAACCATACCCTTCCATATCTTCAAACAGCGCGATTGCGCCATCATAGTCCCGCAGGACACCGACCAGACGTAAAGCGTCGACACGCGGTAATGTTGCCGTCAGCAGACCCGAGCGCTGACCTTCGACCAGTCCGCGGAATGGATCGCGACGGCCGTTGCGATCATAGACCACCTCCGCCCGGGCGGCATCGGCACTCACCTTGTTGCCTTTTCCGGGTTGATGCACTGCCGGCCCCTTATTGGTTTGCTCATTGGCATTGGCATAGGCCGTGCCCGTGGCAAGGGCCGACGGATCGACTGTAGCAATTTTGCTTTCCAACTCGGACGGATCGAACTGCCGCCCGGCCGCCTGATCATCCACTTCAGAGAATTCAATAGCGGCTTCGGAAATTTCCTGCATTTGCGCGGTCGCCAGCGACTCGGCTGTCGGGTCAAGAGTCACAGTCTCGTCTTCGGAAAGGCCGACGAATTTCTGTCGCAACTTCACCAGCAACGGAACATCTTCCTCCACCTGTTTTTCGACTGCGGGCGTCTTTACCCACTTGTCGGCCTGCGGCAAGGTGGCAGGCGTTTCGACCGGCGCAGTTTCATTGCTGACAATCGCCCCGGCATTCGCGTCTTCATTTGACACGTATCCGGGGGATTCCGCGGCAACCATCTGCGTATTCAGATCAACTGTCGAGGGTTGTTCGACCGCTGTATTCACCGGGTTTGGCTTTTCCTCGACCCAGGTCGGACCGGCGGGCAAATCATACTGCGGTGTCGCCGGAACCCATTCGATCGTCGGTACGGCATCGACGGCCCAATCCCAATCCTGCCAATTCGCGCCGGGCTCTTCAGCAGCTTCGTCTGCCGCCGGTCGGGGTACAGCCACCGGTTCCGGCGACATGGTTTTCTGCGGTTTGGGCGCAGCGGGTTCGACGGGCCGGGCCTCGGCGTAGGTCGCCGTGGGCTGTTCTAACGGCTGATTCGCCGGTGGTGAAACTTGCGGCGGCAACACGGTCAGAGGAGTATTGTCTTCCCACGGCGCCGGCGACGATTCCAATCGCCGGTTGTTGTCTGCCGCTTGGCCGGCAACCGATGCAAAGTCGTCGTTTTGTTCGGCGGCCCAATTCGGCTCGGGCACCGGCTTTTGAGCGGGGGGAGTTGGTTTGTCGACAACAGCCAACACCGGCGAGTTCGCCGGAGCGCGCCACGACCATTGCGGGAAAAGCGGTCCGTCGGGATCGACCAGCGATACCCGGACCCAATTGTCATCGGTCGTTACTTTATAGGTTGTCTCACGGTTGAGATCCAGCACCACCCGAACCACATTCTGCGGCGTGGTCGCATACTGGCTGGTGCGGATACCCGTAATCACTCCCGGTGGAATGTCGGCAAAGTTCGACCGCCCCAGGCCATGGATCGCTCCGCAGAGGTCCACCACCACCCGAAACGGCTTGCCGTTTTTCGGCGCCACCGTCAACTGGTTGCACAGAACCCGTCCCGGCGTGTAAATCGTCAACTCCGTGAAGATGCCATTACGGGCCAGCGACAACTCTTTGACGATGGTATCGGCGGCCGCCGGTTGTATTCCACCGGCGGCGAGCACCAACGTCAGGATCATCCAACTGGTTATCATCCGTTTGTACAGCATATGAGTCTGTCCTCAGTCAGCCACTTGCCCGGACGCAGTTACATGTCGAACAAGACGAGTTTTTCCGATTCCTGAACGAAATAAGTCGTCAGGTTAAATGTCGCAGTTAGAGTATATTCATCCTGACCGTCCATGTCGGGACGGTTGTTTACATATTCCTGCATATCGAGGTCGGAAACATTGACGATAAAGGGGAAATTGGCCACGTCGGCCAAAAACCGCCCCAAATCGTGATAGGTTGTGTTCATCACGATGTTATAGGAATCCTGGTTGTAGAACTCTTCAGGCGAGACCCCGAGTGGATTGACCTCCCAGACTTGCGAGTTAGACTTCATCGCCGCCGCATGGATTTGCGTCAGGAAATCGGGCACACTCTGCGCCTCCGGCAACAGCCGTTCCACGGTGCGATATCGCCGGGTCAGTGCCCGGTATTCTTCTTTCAATGAAGCCAGCGTCCGGAACTTCATCTCCACGTTCTTCAGTTCCATCTTGATGGATTCATACTGCTGGGCGCGAGTCTGGATTTTCTGTTCATAGGAGTCGTATATTTTCGCGTGCCAGAAATACACGACCAAAAACAAGCCGATCGCCGCCAACAGAATTTTTTGAGTTTTTGGGTCTTTAAAGTCCATCAGAGCTATCCCGGTTATCCCCCGGCGTACCCGGACTTATCGTCCGAGCGCGCTCGCCGGTGCCATGGGGGCATCGTTATCGGCCAAAGGATCATTTACCGTCTTTTCTATGTCGTCTGCCTCTTTAGTCGCCGGCGGTTACTCCAACAGACAATTGAGGCTGAAATTGTAGACTCTTTGCTGATCCATCTCGACGACCTTCGCATAATTGAGCTCGAGTTCATCGAAATATTCCGAACTATTGAGTTCGACCAAGAAGTTCGCCAAACCATGGAGGGTAAAGGAATAGCCCTCGATGTTGAGGCGCTCTTCGGCCGAGCCGGTCGAATCGGCCGCGGCAACAGCGTTGGGCATGCGTACGCCGCCTTTGACATTCTTGCCGGGAGATACGACCGGTTTGAACGCGGTCATCCAAAGGAATTCCGGCACCCGGTTTGAAAATTCATTGATGATATTCACCCAGCGTTCCCGGCCGCGGTCGAGTTTATCGATAGCCGCGAGCCGCGCCAACACCTTCGACTTCACATCGACCAGTCGATCGACCATGATGATATCATCACGCATTTTGTCCGCCTGCCGCTGGACCTCGGTGATGCGCGTATCCATTTCACTCAGGCGGTAAACCTGAAACAGTGTTATCCCAGCAAGAAGGAGAATGACCGCGGCGCCCGCCCCGGCACCGATCAGCGCCGATTTCGGCAAGGCCAATCCGCGCGCCCTGCGCATCTCCCTGGGAAGTAGGTTAATCTGTATCATGAAACCTATCCCTTGCGAACGGCCAGCCCGACCGGTACGGCCAGAAGCGGCGCAATTTTTTCGGGGTCCAAGCCACCGAATTGTTCCGGGTCATATTCTATGTTGCGTAACGGATTAAATATCTCAACCGGGATACCCAGTCGCGACTGGATACACTCGGGGAAAAACGGCACCAGGGCACCGCCGCCGGAAAGCACAACCCAATCGACGTTGTCGATTTTGGCCAGCGATTTAAAATAAGAAAATGCGACTTCCAGCCCGGTCAACAGCTCCTCGGCCGCCGCCAGGATCGTGCTCTTGAGCATATCATGGTCGACGGTCGATTCCAATTCGCCACGGAGGACATTTTCGGTCAATTCGCGGTTCAGGCGGAACTCACGTTGAATCGTGTCAAAAATCGCCCGGCATCCCGAGGAGATATCCCGGGTCGAATGATAGATCCCGTCTTTGAGAAAAATTGCGTTGGTCGTATCGAAACCGATATTGACCAGCGCGGTAGTGCGATCCGGGTCGGCCTCATAATTCGCTTCGTAAGCATTATAGACGGCGAACGAATCGGTGTCGACCACGACCGGTTCGAGGCCGGCATCGGTGACCAGGTTGAGGAATTCCGAAAGGTATTCCCGCCGCGCAGCCACCAACAGCACTTCCATCTTTCCCCGTTCCTCGTCGGTCGAGAGAACATGATAGGCCATTGAAACGTCGTCGACATCAAAGGGGCTGCGCTGCTCTGCCTCGAAAAGGATGGCCTGCTCGGCTTCGGCTCCGTTTTTCTTGTCGATTTCAAATTTGTCGGTGATGACACCGTGACCCGCGACCGAGACAACAACCTCTCGGGTTTTCGGATCGCAGGCGTCGATCAAACTCTGGATACTCAGAATGATCGATTCACGGTCCTTGATTTCCTCGGCGACGAGGGCCTCGGCGGGAAGTTCACGCGTACCCGCGGCGGTCAATGCATATCCGTCGGGACGGTCTTCCAAGCGAATAAATTTGATCGATGATGCGCCGATATCCAATCCCGCTACAGACTTGGTACGGCGACGGAACGGTATGTTCATCGTTTGAACCGCCAGTTAAATGATTGAGTTCGCTCGGGCGGGAAGACCCCTCGACCCGCCAAAACCTCCAGTATCACAGGGCTCTTTCGGCCCACTCTTTGTTATGTCGGCTGATTGTCAGGTAAATCTTAGCCGGTATCGAATAACATTTCCGGTCCGGCCTGTCGGCTGATACCGCCGCCTCGCACCATTGCGGCGTGACGGTTGCTTGCTCTCCACTTCTTGTGCCTCTATAATATCCCATATTTTTTCATTCGGTCTCGTAACGTATTGCGGGACAGGCCCAAGGCCTGTGCCGCCTGGACCTGGTTGTCATCTGTGGCCCGTAAAGCATAAGCAATCAAGGCCCGTTCCAGGCCGGCAACCATGTCGGCGTAGATATGGCCGTCGCAATTGGCCATAACCCGTGAAAACATGGGTCCGATTATCGAATCGAACATCTTGTTGTAATCATTTTTAATCCGCTCATAGTCAAGACTGGGTGCATCACTGCCCTCGGCAAACAGCGGAAAATCGCTGGGCATCAACTGGTCTTCTTTGGAAAGCACAACGGCCGTATGGATGGCGTTTTCCAATTCGCGGACATTTCCCGGCCAGGTGTATTTCATCATCAGGTCGAGGGCGGCCGACGAAAGCGGTTTGACCTCACGCTGTGCCTGCTGCGAATATTTATCGATAAAATATTCCGTCAGTTGCGGGATATCTGCGCGCCGTTCTCGCAATGCCGGCAAGTGAATCGTGACCACTTTCAGGCGATAGAATAGATCGACACGGAAAGAGCCCTCTTTCATGCACTCGACTAAAGACTTATTCGTCGCGGCAATCACCCGGACATCAACATGAACGGTATGCTGGCCGCCAACACGTTCAAACTCATGCTCCTGCAGGACGCGCAACACTTTGCTCTGCGTCAGCAGAGTCATATCGGCAATCTCATCCAGGAAAATCGTGCCTTTGTCACACTGTTCAAAACGGCCGAGTTTACGGCTCACCGCACCGGTGAATGCGCCCCGTTCATGGCCGAACAACTCCGATTCGAGCAGGGTTTCGGGCAATGCGGCACAATTAACCGAGATAAATGAACCGTTGTCGCGACGAGAATTCCGATGGATCGCGCGGGCAACCAACTCTTTGCCTGTCCCCGATTCGCCAAGAACGAGCACCGAAGCGTCTGAGCGGGCAACCTGACCGATCAATTTGGCGATCTCGACCATTTCCGGCGCCTGGCCGATCAACTGGTCGACTTCGACGGTCAACTGCGGTGGTCGCTGGTGGGTCTTACGGACCGGTCCCTGCCCCACCGCACGTTCGACGACTGTCTGCAATTTGTCGAGCCGGAATGGTTTGGTGATGTATTCGAAGGCACCTTCGCGCATCGCCTCGATTGCATTGCCGGTGGAGACCTGACCGGAAATAATAATAACCGGGAGGTGCGGGTGATTCTCTCGGATGTTTTTAAGAATTTCCAGGCCCGAAACCGACGGGAGGTGAACATCCAAAAGCACTAAATCGGCTTGCACCCGGGGCAGTACCGAGAGAACATCATTCCCATCGGCCAGCGTGTGAAACTTGTAATCTGCGGGATCGAAGTAATTCGCGACCGCCTGGGTAATCTCCGGATCGTCGTCAACCAGGAGAATGTGTTTGAGCACGGGAGACCTCCACCGTCAACACCATTTCCTTTTTATAAGTCGGCGGAGTACTGCTGAACCTTTATTGCACAGCGGGGATTGGTGATAATTAAGTGCAGGCACATCGTTCGGGGCCTAAGCCGGCATTCGAAAAAGAAACAGCGAATGTGCAGGATCGACACAGTGGTGAGAACAGCCGGCAGCGATTTGCCGCCGTTATGCTTTGCGACCGGGTTTATCCGCGCCGATTTTTTCGAGGAGATAATACAATGTTGTGCGGGAAACACCAAGCAATTTGGCCGCTCGCGAGACATTGCCCGAGACGAGGGCCATCGCCCGGTTTATTGTCTTGCGCTCGGCATTTTCGCGCGCCACCGCCAAATTGAGCGTTGCCGAGACATCGGTGGTATCGACATCTTCCAACCCCAGATCGGTCGGCCCGACTTTAGGCCCCTGCGAGAGAATCACGGCCCGTTTAATCCGGTTTTCCATCTCCCGGACATTTCCGGGCCAGGCATAGGCGGCCAACGCCTCCTGCGCCGCCGCCGAAAAACTCAACCGCTTTTTGTTGTTCTCCTGAACAAACTGATGGAGAAAATGTTCTGCCAGCAGTCGGATGTCGTCATCACGGTCTTTTAGCGCAGGCAGGCGGACATTAATCACCGACAGGCGATAAAAGAGGTCTTCCCGGAATCGCCTCTCCTTGACTGCCGATTCCAGATCGGCGTTGGTCGCAGCCAAAACACGCACATCGAGTTCAATTTGGCTGTTGGAGCCGACTCGTTCAATCGTATGGTCCTGCAGGAAGCGCAGGAGTTTGACCTGGAGTTTGCCCGAGAGATCGCCGATCTCATCGAGAAAAACCGTACCGGTGTCGGCCGTCTCGAATTTTCCTTCTTTTTTATACTGTGCCCCGGTGAATGAGCCTTTTTCATGCCCAAACAACTCCGATTCGAGCAATTCCTCCGGGATCGCGCCGCAATTTATTGCCACAAACGGCTTGTCGGCCCGGACGCTTTGCTGATGGATGGCCCGGGCAACCAGTTCTTTCCCCGTTCCCGAAGCGCCGGTAATCAGCACGGTATAATCGGTGGGCGCCACAGTTTCGATCAGCCGGAATACTTCCTGCATCGGCGCCGAATCGCCAAGCAGGTCGGCCATTCGCACCTGAGCGGTCAATTGTTCACGGTACGCGTTATTTTCGCGTTCGAGATGCTGCATATAAAGCGCGCGAGCGACGATTATTTTCAATTCATCGAGATCAATCGGCTTTTGGTAATAATCGACAGCGCCCCGTTCGACGGCATCGAGTGGATGCACCTGATTGGTCGAGCCGGAGACGACAATGATCTTGCGAAAAGGATCTGATTCGGTCAGCCGGGGCAGAATGTCCAGCCCGGTAGGGTCGGTTTCATGTTCAGACAGGGTGATATCCAATAAGACGAGATCCGGCCTATCACTCCGACAGAGCGCAACCCCATCCTCGGCCGACGCGGCATCGAGGACACGATAATCACTCTCCAATGCCCAGCGTAACTGGTCCCGGATACCGCTGTCATCGTCAATAATTAATACCGTACTCTGATCCATAAACTTCTCATCGCTGACGGAAAAAGGACAGAGAACCAACAATCTGGAAATCGATTTCACCAGCGACCGACTAAGATTATAATATACCATATCGGCCGGTCAGACGAAAGAACCGTATTTACTTCTCCCAACCAGGCGGGGAGTTTTCCTGATCAGCCGGCCAGAGGACCTCAAATGTCGTCCCCACACCCGGTTCGCTGGTCACCATAATTCGGCCATCGTCGGCTTCGACCATCTTTTTAATTTGGTACATGCCGATTCCGAGGCCGGTTTTTTTGGTCGATTCGAACGGTTTAAACAACCGGGTGGAAATAAATTCGGTGGTCATTCCACAGCCGCTGTCAGCCACGGTGACCGCCACCCATTGCTTACCATCGACCTCGCGCGCGTCGGTCGTGACAGTCAACGTTCCACCCTGGCCCATCGCTTCAACAGCGTTAACGATCAAATTTTCCAGCGTCCGGCGGATGTGCTCAGCATCGCCGATTGCCGCCGGTATTTCTCCGGCGGCCAGTGAATATACAACGCGCGGATGCGATTGAAGCTCGGCGGCGGCGGCAATTTGTTCAATAAACCGGTTAAGATTAACCGGTTTACCCGCCGGGCGCAGGACATCGCGACCCCCGGAGAGTTTGCCGATCAGGTGCTGCATCCGGGCGACCGCATCTTCAACCGTCTTTAGAGCCGATTGCTGGAATTTTGGGTCGTTCATATGCTTACGCGCATTCTGCAACAACATCGAGAGCATGGACACTGAATTTTTCAAATCATGAACAACGAAAGTCGACAACCGGTTAAATGATTCCATCTCCCGCCGGGCCAAAAGTTCCTCAGAGACTTGCCCGGTCAACACGGCGAAAGCGACCGGGCCAGCCATCGCCGAGAGGAACTCAAAATCCTCGTCGTCATAGTCCGGCCGATCACGCCTCTCCCCCAGGACGGCAAAACCGAGGAAACGCCGTCGAGCCAGTAAAGGAACCGCAATCGCGCCGCCTAAATCGGCGGCAAGCGCCCGGAGAGTATCCTGCTCATCCACGGAAGTGATTTGTTTTTCCCAGGTCGCAAGGGCGATCGGTTCGCCCAGCCGCCAGAGCCAGTCGGCAGCTTCCCCCTCGACCGGGACGGTTCGTTCAAACTGTCTGCCAAATGGATAGTATAATCCTAACTCACTCCCGCCGGGAACAGGAAGAAAGACATATACTTTTTCGGAAAACGCCTCTTCCAGAAAGCCGGCGACAGTTTTCACCAAAGTGGGTAAATCAAGAATCCCGGAAATCTGGTCGGTAATTTTGGTCCATTCGGCGGCAAAATCGATTCGGCCCTTGTAGAGATGACGGTCGACAAACCGCCGGATCCGACGACCAACCGACGGCAGGACGATCAATAACGACAGGAGCAGTACGGCCATAAATGCGGCAAGTACTGAAAGATAGGTCTCGAGGTCGCCGCCGACCAACCGGATTACCTCGCCGATCACACCCAGGAATAACAGATAGACGCCGAGGATAATAACGACTACCGACGTATACGCCGCGCGACGGGTGAAAGACAGCGGCAGTTCTTCCTCGGCGCGGACACGCAGGAAACGATATAAGGCCACCAATGACATTACCTGCATAAGAGCCAACGGCAACAACCACAATATATGCAGCCGCGCCCAAAAAAAGACTTCCCCGGTGGCGGCAATCCACAGAGTAAACATCACCGCCAAATTGATGCGCAACCAAGCCATTTTTTTGCGCAACCGCACGCCGGACCAGCGGTAGGCACGCTCGAAGTAGGACATCGCCCAGGCGGCAAATAACAGGAGAATGAAAAACAGCCAGCGTTCGCCGGTCTCGATGTACCAAACCTGTTGTGAAAGAATGGGTCGGACGACAAAAATCGCCGCGGCCACGATGATCGCGATGCCCAACCCCAATCCCAATCGTCTCCGTGCCGACGACGGGATAGCATCGGGTGCGGCCAGCAGACGCTGTCCAAGCCAGGCCCAGCCGACCGGAATCAGCGGACCGACGATGACGACGAGCAGTTCACCCAGCCAGAGGAATCGCGGCAAGAGCAATAGACCGGCGCCGAGCGCAAACAATCCGGCCAAAAGGGATAACACATTCAGCGCCCCGGCCAGCGTTTGTTCCCGGCCAACCTTCCTGTACCCACGAGTGCGCAGGGCCACCCAGCCGGCAACTGCAATCGACAGCCCCATCAGGACAAGGCCGGTTACCTGAATGGAATGAGCCATGACGTCAGTCTGAATCGGCCGCAGAAGAGTTTACTCCCGCGACGGTTCGCTGAGATAGTAATGGGTCACCGGACCACAGGTCATGATATTGGCGAAAAACTGGACGAGGATGACTACGACCAGGGCATAAATCACCGTTTCCGGCCGGAATTTAGTGGCGATTAATTCCGACTTCGAGGCGATCATGGAAAACGGCACGGTGATCAAATATGGGATACCCAACAGGAAGAATGTCGCCAGCGGATGGGCGACAAACTGCCGCGCACTCGTCCGAACCGCGGCCAAAAACGGCAGCCGGTCAATCACCAGGGCCACTGTGGTATAGGCAAAAATCGACATAAACCCCACAACCCCCGCACCGGTGAGCGTTTCAATAAAGATCACCCGGCGCGGACTGCCAAAAGTCCAGTCGGCGAACCAGCCGGGGATATTGGAAAATATTGCAAAGGCGATGGCCGTAGTGACCGCCCAGACGATCATCAACGGCAGATACCGACTGGTCACCGCCCCAAGCAGAGACCCCTCATATTCCCAGCGGCCGATAAACTTGCGCGAGAATGCGCCGGTGGCGACACCATAGGCCAAAACACCGACCAAGCCATAGGCAATAATGGAAAGCCGAAAGAACATCCAGGGGAGAAGAACAAAATGTTCGGGATAGTGGCCCGCGGCCGGACTGAACCAGGAGCGCAAGATCTCGATCGGCACTCCGCCAAACGATGACGAGGGCGCGATAACCAGACAGAACAGGACAAATCCCTGGGTCAAGGCCAGCAGAAAAAATGATCCCAGAACCCCCAGTGAGAACATCGATTTGAATGCCGACAACCAGGCGGCAAAAAACCTATTGAGCGATTCGAGCATATATCCAACTCCATTCGGCGCTTCACAAGATCAATTTGGATCCCACAGCACCGATGCCGATGCGGCAGATTGTCCGATGAGGTCATAGACGACTACCCAATAATAGAATGCCGTCTCTTTGAAATTACCGTCACCGTCGACATATTCTGTCTCACTGCTATTGGTGACAATTGCAATGACTCCGGCATTGCTCATATTGTTGGTTTCGGAACGCAGTACCTGGTATTGGTCAAAATACTCGATCTTGGAGGCGCTCCAGGATATCCGGACACTCGTCGTATCGTCAACCGCCTGAGGCAAGGCCACGGTCACGGCCACCGGCAGTTCCGCGCTGGGCACCCAGGAGGCAACATCCGAGTCGGTCGACAACCCGCCGCGATCATAAACAGTAACCCAGTAATAGTATGATGTTGTCGCCAGATCGAGATTATCATCGGTGTAGGTCGTCGTGTTTCGGTTACTGATAATCGTCACCAGGACCGCCCCGACGCGTGTGTCGGTTTCGGCGCGGTAGAGACGGTATGACGCAAAATCCTCCTCAGTCGATTGAGACCAACTGAGCCGGAGACTGGTGTCGTCAAGATCATCGGGCGTCGAAACAATCACGGCCTCCGGCGCCGAGTTTTCCTCGGTTTGTACAGCAACGGTCGCCGAGGGGGCCAAAAGCCCTGAATTGTCGTAAACGTATACCCGGTAATAGTAGGTCGTCAACGACGTCAGGCCGGTGTCGATATACGAGGTCACCGTCTGGACACTGGTTGAATATACCATAGTCGAGGCGTCGCTGACCTGCGCGTCTTCGGCGCGAAACACGCGATAAAAACCAAAATCGTCGGCGTCAGACTGGGTCCACGACAGCGAGATCCGCGCTTCCGATTCGGCAAAAGCGAATAAGGTCACTTGCTCCGGCGCCTGCTCGGCAGAGATCAACGTCTGCGCGGCCAGGTCGGCGGCCTTGTTGCCGGCACGGTCGGTAAAACGCCCTACCGGTGTTTCGGCTACAAAATCCGCCTCGCTCGGAACGGTCCAGAGATGCGAATAGGTGCCGTCCCCGGCAACCGCATCTCCATTCGTGCCGTCGTCGTAACAGGCCAGGTTGAAATTCTGGATTTGTACCGACGCCTTGCCGTCGGTTTCGCCTGCCGCCACCGTCAACAACACTTTATCGCCAACGCTGAGGATTTCACCCCCGGAGTTTTCGGTCACCGAATCGATGACCGCGCGCGTATCGAGGATTATATCATCGGAAACCGTACCCAGGGAAATTGCTCCCGAGGGATCGCTGAACTCGGCATACACGGTCTTGACACCGTCCCCCGCTTCAAGCTCCCAATTACGGGTCGTCGCAAAACTGACCCAGGGCCGATCGGTCAGGTTGGGCGAGTTGGAGAGGCGGACAGTCGACGATTGACTGGGTGCGGTTAACGACAGGGTTACCGATAGCGAATTTGTGTATTCACGATCATCATTGACCGCCACCGAAAACACGCCGGGACGGGCCGAAACCGAAGGCGATTGCACGCCCTCCAAGCCCCCCGAGGAGACCGAGGCGATACGATAGAAATAGGTCACGTTGTTAGCGACATTCAGGTCGGCAAAAGATTCGGCAGTCGTCGAATCATAGACCCGGAACGACGACGCCGAAGTATCCGCGCGGTAGACCCGGTATTTGACAGCAGAGGTTACGACGTTCCACTGCAATTGCACGGTCTGGTCACCGACAGATACCGAGATTGAGGCCGGTGTTGCCGGTGCGTCAATCAGGTACTCAGAATCGGTCGGCCGCTCAAGCGTCCGCGAACACGACGAAATCAGCAATGCGGTTAAGGCCAGAGCCATCGCTCCGAATGTCAGACCGATTTTACGCCACCTGTAATATTTCATCATCCTACCCTATAGCTTTAATAAGTGAAAGTCAGAGTGAGCAACGAACTGCCGTCCGGGGCGGGTTTGACCCCCAAAATGCCGCCGGCAAAGCGCTTTTCCTCGGGGAAAAAGACCAACGCATCGAGAACATTGGTTGCCCAGACCCCACCGACCAGCCCCCAGGCCCAGCGGCGGTCGGTCTCGGCGTCGTAAGCCCGATCCTGGAGGCGCATGACCTCAGCGCGGAGCCGTTCCTTTTCGGCAACCGTTCCGGCATTGTCGAACCGGTCTTTGCCATCGATCCAGTCGGCCTTATAATCTCGATAACGGCTCTCGTATACTCCGGCAACCACGCCGGTCGAGAGTGCGGCAAGCCCCCAAAGGAAACTCCGCGTTTTCTCGCCGGAATAGTATTGCCCCCAGCCGGGAATGATCAGCGAACGGAGCGCGGCTTTTGCGCGTGTCTTTGGAGAGAGTTCGATGACCAGATTGCGGTCGGTGTTCGGCGAAAAAACAACCGTCGAAACCCAGTCCTCATAACCCGGACGAACAGCACGCACGATGAAAGTCCCGGCCAACTGTTCGGTGATCGTAGCCGGAGTGGTGGTGACCAGGTCGATCTCCCCGGAGAGATAAACAGTACAATTGCCCGGAACTGAAGTGATGGTGACTGTCTGCGCGTATGCTGCCGGCGCGAAGACAAGAAGAGTTATTGCTACTCGAAAGAAAATATTCACGCGAATTCCCTTTCGCCTCAGTGGTCGTACGTTCCCCTTACGGCATCATGCCGAATATATTTTCGGTAAAATAGTCCAGACCGGCCACCGCAACAAGATTTTTTCGCGTCTCCCCTGCCCCGGGCCATAAAAAAGCCGGACCCACCGGTCCGGCCCATTATCGTTGAAAATTCGATGATTCCCGCGCCAATATTGGATTAGCAGGCCCCGCGTCCGGTCAGGACGACCATAATCGTCGCAAACAGGATCTTGAAGTCCTTAAGCGGTGTCCAGCCCCGAATGTATGACAGATCGTATCTCACTTTGTGGTGGACGGCTTCAACCGATGTATCATAACCATTTTTAATCTGGGCCAGGCCGGTGATCCCTGGTGTCACGCTCAGGCGATCGAGAAACCCGGGAACTTCCTGTGAGAGCTGCTCGACAAAAAACGGCCGTTCAGGACGCGGCCCGACCAGACTCATCTCACCACGCAAAACATTAAACAACTGGGGTAGTTCGTCGAGCCGGGTCTTGCGGATAAACGCGCCGAGGCGAGTAATCCGTGGATCGTTATCAGTAGCCCAAACCGGCCCGCATTTTCGCTCGGCATCCTGGACCATCGAACGGAATTTGATGATGGCAAACGGACGGCCATGCGAGTCCTGTTTACGCCGGTCATTATTCCGCCGTTCGATTGATGAGCGGACGTCGGTCCGCCGACGGTCGCCTTTACGCCGGTTAACTCCGACACGCAACTGCCGGAAAAATACGGGCCCCGGCGAATCGAGTTTGATCAATATCGGCAGGAGCAGGAACACCGGCGCCGCCAGCAGTAGTCCAAGTATCGAGGCGCAAATATCAAAGGTTCGCTTGATAATCACATTTATCCGCCAGACAAAAGCATGGCGATGTTGCCGGGCCACCCGGCCGATCGCGCTGATAATCAACGCCGCGATTAACAGAACACAGACAATATTAGAGATAATATACTCGCGCCAGACGAAAAATAATTTATTGTGTGATTTACCTTGTCCACGTTCCCCGGACTGATCCCAGCCCATCGGCCATGCCGCATCCTCGATCCGATGGGCGGTATAGACCGTATCATCTCCAAACGGATGTGGTGTCATTATACACTCTCTTCCAAATCAGTGCCGGTATAGATTTGTGTGTCTGAACCAACGCGTAAAACTACAGTAACCTTTTCAACCAAACCCCGAGGGGTTTTCCCGCTGTATAATAGCAAATAGAATACCCCAGTCAAGAAAAACATTCAGTATTTCATACATATCTTCCAAGGCATACACCACCCGAGGTAAAAACAGATTGGTATACGACATACAGCAAATTCCGGGCGTCACACGCGACCACTTACAGACCATGCCCGGGGAAAAACCCGATTGGAATCATAACTGTGCAGACAAGACGATATTTCTTTGCAATGCATTGCACAGAGACGTCTGCCTCCATGCCCCCCAAAACCAATTTTTCCTCTATCACCGCGCTTATTATCAATAACGAGCTCTCTTCCGGTATTGTTTGGAATTAAACACCTCCAACGCAGCCACCCCAACAAAAACCGCCGGCAATAAACCACCACTACCAAACAAGTTGCAATTATCGGATTTGCGGTCGTCTTCTGTTAAGAATACAGGTGGCCGCAACCCTCTGTCGTTTGTGCGGAGTCGAGGAAGTCCCGGCTCACCCGGAAACACACAATAAAGATTCCGGGCGATTGTCGGTGTTTGCAGCGAAAATGATCAACTTAACCGGATGTCCGTTGATTGGCTATGCTACGGACAATTATCCGGATATGACGTGCAGGCGCACGGATCACACAATGCGCTGAGAATACTTTTGTACACGTAGTTGACGATCATCACGACGTCGACCGGATTAACCACGCCATCACAGTTCCAATCACCGTCAATGCCGGGGCAGTCGGGTAATTCGACAGTGGGCGGGTCAATCGACTTATACACATAGTTGACCAGATGAACAACATCGACCGGGTTAATCCCCGGGTTGCCGTCCAGGTTGCCGAAACCGGTACAGTCGCAGCCGGCTCCCGGCAGGTCGAAGGTGACGATCAGGTCGGCATGGGGTTCATTTTCCACGGGATCGCTGCCGTCGACATACGGCTCGAATGCACAGCCGGTCGCCTGTAAACCAACCGTCGCAGTCTGCTCAAGCCCGGTCGTTCCGATGTCCGCAAACTGAATAGCGATTGAACCGTCGGTCGTCATGATGATTTCAAACGTGGTCAACGTATCGGCATCATCGTTGAAATTACCGATTTGATACCACTCGACAACAAAGGTGTCATTGGCCGCCGATTGATAGGTGAATAAATCACCATGACCGAAGGAGGGGTCGACAACCAAATCGTTCCAAAACGCAAAGACCGCATTGTCGATAAAGGCCCCGGGAATCGAGGTGCCGGCAAAATATCCATTGGAGTTGATCTCGGTTTCAGTGAACGAGATTGCGCCGTTGATCCCGACATAAAGCTCGCTATACAAGGTGCCGTAGAAATCGAAGTCGAAACCGATAGCCAGCGGCCCGGCGGTGCCGTCATCCAAAGCCGCGCCGGGATTAGTCGTGTTATAGAATGTACCCTGCGGGATCAAACTGCCCAGACTAACGGCATCGACCCAGGCGTAATCCGGTCCCTGGGGCTGGTCGGAGTCACTGACGAGATAGGTCTCGTCATCGGCGCAGAGCAGCGTAATAAAGACCGGAACCAACAACGTATATGCCGGCACCCCGCCCTGAGTCTGAAGCTGGATTGTCCCCTTAGCAAGGCCGTCAACGGCGTTGATTAACGAGGCATCGACGGTCACCGTCAAATCGAAAGTCCCGCCACCGGCAAGGACGGTGCCTGATGCCGGGGAAACGGTCAGCCAATCGGCGGCGGGCGCACGATATAACATTGTATCAAGCGCAACTGCCTCGAAATCCCAATCCGGCGAGGTCTGGTCGTTGGTGATCGTGATTGTGAACGACTTGAGGTCGCCCTCGGTGATCCCGGTATCGATGTAGACCGGTGAGACGCTGATCTCGGGCGGGGCGGACATTGCCGCGTAGGCGGCCTCCAGATCGGGACGAGGGCCGATCTTTTGGGCTTCGTTCGGATACTGCGGTGAACCGGTCGCGACGAGCAATTCTCGGACATAGTCCACGGTTGCCGACACACCGTACGTTGCCTGATAGTGACCGGAAAGGCAGGCCACCGCTCCGGTGACGATCGGCGAAGCCGACGATGTCCCGGAAAAGGTGGAAGTATAATAGTAATCTTCGCCGCCGGTCGAATACAGACCGCCATACCCGGTAGTGACCACTCCCCGTCCATAGCCCTGCAAGTTGACCCGTTCACCATAATTGGAAAACCCCAGACGGCTGCGGTCGGCGCCGTAGGCCCCCGACGGCGGCGCGCCTGCGCCACAGACGATTGCATGCGAATTGCGGTAGGTGGTATCAAAGACACTCTCATAGATTGCATCATCAAAATTTTCGGCCCCGTTTCCGGCGGCCTCGCAGACTAAAATCCCCTTGGCGGTCGCAATCTGAATGGCATCGAAATTGGCTTGCCAGTATTCCATGGCGATATAACCAAGCTGGTCATCGCGTGACTCGAAATTATAGCGCGGACCGGGCGCGTGTAACTCGATTAAGATGGCATCGCCGGGTTCGAGCGATTCA
Organism: Candidatus Zixiibacteriota bacterium; assembly: GCA_024277855.1. Classification (GTDB taxonomy): domain Bacteria; phylum Zixibacteria; class MSB-5A5; order WJJR01; family JAJRUJ01; genus JAJRUJ01. The sequence goes on along the minus strand of JAJRUJ010000060.1, from coordinate 3,339 downwards.
GTCGCCAGCGACAGCGCTTCGGCCGTCGACAAAGATGAAATCGAAACCATGCCGATTTCGGCTCCGTAAGCGATGCCCGTGACCCCGAAACCATTAGAGTCGGCAATCATCTCCCCGAGCACCGCCGTCCCGTGATTGCGCCAATCCAAAGCAGTCATCTGCGATCCGCTGAGTTCCCCACCCAACGAGCTGGTCAGGTCTTCATGGGTGTCGCGCCAGGCACCCTCGATATCGATAATCTGAACACCCTGACCTCTCCCCCCGGGTTGGCCCCAGGAATAATAGGCATCGACACCGCCGGGAGCGGGTTCGAGATAATCCTGGTCGACCTGGAAATTGGGGGTAACCGCCGGCTCAGCCGGTCCTTCGGCCGGCTCAGGTGCGGGCTGGTAATAGGCAATTTCAACATCGGCCTCGGCATTGAGTTCATCGATGATTGACTTGGCTGCGGCCGCGGAAGAAACTTCCACGCGGTAATACAACGATAAATCGGCCAGTTGGCGACCGCTTTTGGCTTCGGCCGCCAGACGCTCGGCACGCAAATCAGCCAATGGACGGGAAAAAACGCGCCGGAGATCGGTCACCGACGGGCGGGCCAGCACCGTATTGACCCCTTGCAGGTCACCCCGGTTTTTCTCGAGCAGCCGTCCGGCCGCTTGGGTTACGGTCAGGCCTTCACGCAATTTGACGACGACATGCCCGTTGTATCCGGTAGCACCGATGCTGGTCGACCGGGGCTTAATGGGCAACCGGCGGGGATGCAACCCGGTCGTTATTTGCGTCGAATTCGTCAACGCTCCGGGAGTTTGAGACGCTCCCCTGACCGAATCCGCATCCAATATCGGCAGACAACAAATTGCGAGAATAAAAATTGAGATATGGCTGAAAATGCGTTTCATTGATGACCGTCCTTATAATACCTATCGGTGATTTTCGTTTCGTGTGCCCCGGTTTGGGTAAAATTGCGGTCGGGCTCACTGCTTGTTTTCGAGGGCAATGTAACACCGAGACGCATTTTGTCAAGAATTATGGACAATTATAGTCCGGCTATTACCTTCCCCCCGCTTTTTTTGCCTGCCCCGCAGCAAAGGATTTTCCCCAAAAGAACCGATATAAAAAGAAACGCCTCTGTTTTAGGGAGAATATATGTCCGACCGGATTTTAGTCGTCGATGACGAGACGAGCATGTGCAAATTTATGCAAATTATGCTCGCCAAGGAAGGGTATGACGTCGAGGCCGAGCCATCGTCGATAAAAGCCCTCGAAATGATCAAGACCGGGGATTTCGACCTGGTCATCGCCGATCTGATGATGCCGGAGATGTCGGGTCTGGACCTTCTTTCGGCGGCCAAACAAGAGCGTCCGGATGTCCGATTCATGGTCATGACCGCATTCGCCTCAGTCGATTCAGCCATCGAGGCATTAAAAAACGGGGCTGTCGATTATATTACGAAGCCATTCAAAATCGACGAGATCAAAATCGCGATCAGCAATTTTCTGGAAAAACGGCGCTTGCAGGAAGAAAACGTCTCCTTGAAAGAACAGATCATCAAGAAAAATTCATTTGACAGCTTCCTCGGTACTCATTCATCGGTGATTAAGATGAAAGAGATGGCGGCCAAGATTGCCGAGACAGATTCGACAGTATTGATCCGTGGCGAGTCGGGGACGGGCAAAGATTTAATCGCCCAGGCAATTCATAACCACTCCCTGCGCCTGGGTGGACGACTTGTCGCGCTTAATTGCGCCGCGCTGCCGGAAACACTGCTCGAAAGCGAGTTGTTCGGTCATACTCGCGGGTCCTTTACCGGTGCAGTCAAAGATAAAGAAGGTTTGTTCAATGCGGCCGACGGCGGGACGTTGTTCCTCGATGAAATCGGCGAAACCTCACCGGCGATTCAAGTCAAGCTTCTGCGGGCGCTGGAGGAAAAACAGGTTACGCCGATCGGCGCAACCAAGCCGGTACCGGTCGATGTTCGCCTGCTCGCGGCAACCAATACGGATTTGGAGGAAGCAGTCAGAGTCGGCCGGTTCCGTGCCGATTTATATTATCGGCTAAATGTGATCGCGATATTTTTGCCGCCGTTGAGGGACCGGCTCGACGACTTGCCGGTATTAATAGATCATTTCCTAAGACGGGCCTGCAAACGGTTGAAACTCCCCCAAAAGAAACTCAGTGCGGCGGCGATTAACCACTTGCGTAAATATAACTGGCCGGGAAATGTCCGCGAGTTGCAAAATGTTCTTGAACGTGCGGTCCTCCTGGGCCGGACTATTACGCTCGAACCGAAGGATTTCCCCCAAAAACTGGCGGCCGCGCCCGGAGTTACGCCGGTTGACTCGGCCAGCCCGACCAATCCCACGCTCGAATCGATTGAGAAGGCCTATATCTATTGGGTGTTAAATCAAACCGACTGGAACAAATCGAAAGCCGCCGATATTCTCGGTATCGACAATTCGACCCTTTATCGCAAAATCAACAAGTATAAATTCCCCAAAAAGTCCGCCCCGGCCTCGGTGGCGTCGTAATTCCCCTCAATTTGCCGTTTTAACCGAAAACCCGAATTTCTGCTCGAAACTTTTCTTAAGTTTTTGTGTCTTGTTATCAGGACAGAGAATTGTGAACGAAGCGAGGGCGAATGGAATTTTGGGACTTATATCATTTACATGGCGGCCGAGTGTACAACTTTCTGTTGCGCTACCTCAGTAACCGGGATGACGCCGCCGACTTAACCGGCAATATCTTTCTGCAGGCCCGCGAAAAATTCTCTTCACTGAAAAACCCCGACCGTGCCGAAGCGTGGTTATGGGCCATCGCGCGTAATTTGCTGAAAAACTATCTGCGCGACCGTAAACCAACCACGACATTGGATGAAACAATCGAACCGGTGACCACTGTACCGCTGAACCAAAACGGTCATCGCGTGGTTAAATTGAAAACCGCGCTGCGCCGGCTGGACGATGCCGAGCGGGAGATCTTGCTCTTGCGTGAATACCAGGGAATGTCCTACACCGAACTATCCACCCTGCTTGGCGGCACGGTCCCGGCGATCAAATCGCGCCTGTTTCGGGCGCGACAACATCTCAAAGAAGCATACTTCCGATAGGAGTGACCGCGATGAACTGCGAACATATCCGCGAAATCCTCTCCGCCGAGATTGACGGCGAGGCCGGAGACAGCCAACTTACCGAGGCCTATCGGCATCTGGGTGGCTGCACCGACTGCCGCGTCTGGCGGCGGGAAATGTTAATTATCGAACACAACTTCGGCGAGTGGGGCGATTCACCCGTTCCCGAAGCAGTGACCAGCCGTCTGCGGGAACAGACCCCCTCCCCACG
>JAJRUJ010000059.1 GCA_024277855.1 Candidatus Zixiibacteriota bacterium | reverse complement strand
CTGAAAACGCGCCCGACGGCTTAAAAGATGCCCCCGGCGCAGGGCGGCAAAGATATTCCACCAGCCGGCATGATAACGATCAGAACATCGTTGATTGATCTGGTCGCGCAGTTCGGCAATGGTACAAAAGGGGTCTTCGGCCACCAGTTGCGCCACCGCTTCATCAAGACTCAGTTTGCCCATCGGTTCGGCGGTCGTCGCGGTTTCCCCGGCCGGTTTTTGTTTTATCGTAATACTTTGTTTGGGCAGCGGGGCAGTCGAACTGCCACGGTAGAACGCCGCTTCCGCCGATTCCAGGTTGTCATGGTGCGACAGGAGGCCGTCGAATTCGAGCAATTCATAGATTTCGCAGACGTCGGGGGTCATCCGGGCCAGTTTGATGTCACCGGCGTGTTCGCGGATTTCTCTCAGCCGCGAAACAAAAATTCCCCAGCCGGCGCTGGAAATATATTCCACCCCGGCGAGGTCCATGACCAGCCGGTACTTGTCGCTGCCGAGCAGCGAGGCGATGACCCGCTCCAATTCGCCGGCGGTCATTGTGTCCACCACTCCGTCGATCCGGACTACGGTGACCTCTTTGGTCGGCCCGGCCTGGGACAAGGAAATACTCAGGCGGCTCTCGTCGAGGGCGTTAGTCGGAGTTATGTCGGTCTCGGTGCTGTCCATGATCTTATGGTCGCCTCTTTGGCGGCCGATGTCAATTATTTGTCTGTTTCCCTGTCAGATCAATCGGTTTTGGAGTTTTACTATATTCGTAATTCACCGTCGGTCCCACGAAAATGAACGACCGGCCTTGCCAGGAAACATAAATACGCGGGAGGAGTTTTGTGTTCTCGGCGAAGTCTACTCTGAAAGTTGCCGTTTCCTGCGGGCCGAACCAGACCTGCCAGACTCCTTCCAAGAACTTCCGCCGAACGGGAAACATAGTGCGGCGGACCAGGGTCTGCGTTTCACCCGGATAAGAAAGGGTCACCGAATCAACGGTGAGATCTTTCATCAACGGGTAATTGGGGACATGGGTCGCCGCTATGGTCAATGCCAGCCGTAATCCCGCGTTATTGGTATCCTCAGCACGATCAAGGTTTTTGAAAGCCCAGACCTCGAAGGCGAAAGTCAGATCGGCCAAATGTGCCTGCCAGGTAGAATCGATGGTCAAGGTGACAGTTTCGGGCAGTTCGGCAAGTTGATCGACCCAGGCAATCCTGGTCGAATCGGTCGCTCGCAGGAGCATATCGGTCCAGTGCAGCTCGGGCGATACCTGCGGCGGGGGCACTTTGTTCTTTTCGGCCGGTGCCCCGTTATCCGAGCATGAAAATCCGGCCAGAGCAAGCGCCAACACCCCGATTATCATCATGATTTTCATGTTTACCAGATCGTATCGAGATCGCGACATCGTCTGTTTTTCTCCTCAATGTCTATTAAGAGCGTCAAGCACCACGTTACGGGAGATCGTTGGTATGGCCTATTTCTTTTTTACCTGACCGCGTTTACGCACTTTGGGCAACAGGGTACGGAGACGATCTCGCACCGATCGCGGTGCCCAGAGCGATTTTGTCGAGCCGCCATAGGTCACCCGGTCGAGGATCGAGGCCACTTCGTCGTACCCTTCAATTTCCCGCCCCAGGTTGCTCTGATCCAGAGCGTAGCCGATGACGTCCCGCAAGAGCGCCTCGTACTCGTCCTCCGACGAATAGGTCAATTTCCCGGAAGGAATGTTCTTGATGGCTTTGGCTCGGCGGATCATTTCCGGAAACAGCCGCATATTCTGCGCGGTGCGGTTGACAAAGGCCGGTGGATCAGCCGTTTTGTCCCAGACCAGATACCGATGCGAAACCGGGCCGCGGGCCGGGTCCATCCCGCCGAGATCGGTTCCGCGATAGTCGCTGACGCGCAGCGGGTGGGGTTTGCCGGGGGCGGCGGGCAACAATGAATCGATTGCCACCCCCTTGGCGAAGCGCAGTTCCGGCCGGCCGACTTCCTTCCCATTTTCCATAATCACGATTTTAAACGCCCGCTTTAGCAGCGGATAATTCGGGTCATACGAGGTGAAGAGAAAATCGTTTTCGCCGTCGCCGTTAATATCGATGATCGGGCTTGGTCGATAAAACCGAATGTTCGGTGCATTCTCGACAACCTTGATCAGCCAGCCCTGGCGGGCAAAACGGCAGAGGATCGCCCGGTCTTTTTTGCCCTCCTGATCGACCATTGAAAGGACGAATCCTCCGAGTGTCTCGGCCAGCGCCTGGCAGGATATAAACTGGTCGACCCAGATTTCATTTCCCCGGATATGGTTGACCGAAAAATTCTGTAATAATTGGTAAACCGAATCGCAATCGGGTTGCGCGACTGCGTGTGGCGCCAGTATACCCAGTGCCGCGAGGACGATTGATAGTCCGATAATAGTCCGTAAACCTGTCTGTTTCATTTTCTCGAATGCACCTTTGTTAATATGCCCAATTGCCGTTCCTACAATGAGAGATAATATAGTGATCCTCGGCGCACAATCAACAGTACCATTTTCCGGCCTTCTCCTTTTCGCATAATTGACTTAAAATGCTCGACTTCCTGGACTGGCTGATTGTCGATCTCGAGGATAACATCGTTTTTACTCAGGCCGGAGTAGGCCGCGGGGGAGCGGGGGAGGATCGCCTTGACCAGTACACCTTTAGTGCCCCGCCGTAAGCCGAGGTCTCGTGCGGCCTGGGAAGTCAGATTCTCCACGACGACCCCTTCGATTTGGCTGACCCATTCGTTGGAGTTCTTGGAGATATACGTGTATTCGGTCGGTGCTTCGGCGATTTTCATTTTGGTACGATACCGCTGCCCGTTGCGCAGATATTCCACGACGACTTCCTCGCCGCTCGGTGAAAGCGCCACCTCATGGGTCAGCCGCACGGCATCGGTCACCGGCCGGCCATCAAACGAGACGACAACGTCGCCGCGTTGCAACCCCGCAACTTCGCCGGGAGAATTTTCGAGGACATTGTTCACCAACGCCCCCTGCTGTCCCTCGGCATTAAACGCCCGGGCGATTTCGGGACTTAAATTTTGAAAACCGATTCCGGCCCACCCCCGGACAAACTTGCCGTGTTCGACAATCGAGGCCATCACGGTATGGGCCATCTTTGCCGGGATCGCAAACCCGATTCCCTGATACCCGCCGCTCCGGGAGAAAATAGCCGTATTGATGCCGATTAGCTTGCCGTTAATATCGACCAGCGCTCCGCCGGAGTTCCCGGGGTTGATCGCCGCATCGGTCTGGATGAAATCTTCATATTCGACAATGCCCACGTTGGCCCGGCCTTTAGCCGAAATAATGCCCATGGTCACTGTCTGACCGATCCCGAACGGGTTGCCCAGCGCGAGCACGAGGTCGCCGATATCCGCTGCATCCGAGTCACCAAAGGGGATGGTTGGAAACCCACTCCCGGCGATTCTAAGCACCGCCAAATCGGTTTCCGGATCGGTGCCGACAATCTCTGCCCGGAATTCCCGGCCGTCGGCCAGATAGACCATCACCTCTGCGGCGTCCTCAACGACATGGTTGTTGGTCAGGACATAGCCCTCGGGCGAGACAATCACGCCTGAACCGAGTGATCGCTCCCGGCGTTCACGCGGGAATGCGCTTCCCCGGCGGTTGAAAAAATTGAAAAATGGGTCGGAACTGAAAGGGCCGCGTCGACTTCGTTCCTGGATGATCCTCACCGATGAGATATTTACGACCGCCGGGGCGACCGCTTTGGCCACTGCTGAAAGCGACCAATTCCCCGATTGGGCCTGCCGGATCGCCGGATGTACCTGTAAATCGATCCGTGATGAATCGTCACCCGCCGACCCCTGAGTCATATCTCGATCGGCGGCGGCGACATACGATATCCGTGAGGGGCCGTCGAAGGTAATTCCCGCGGCCAAACCGAGTAAAAAACAAAACCCCAAACCGAATAAAATCAGTCCAGTTGTTTTATTCCGGGCCATGTTCCACCTCCTGCGGGTCGCATATAGGGCTTGTACAACAAAATGCCCGCTATTCTCCCACCGGGGTTACAAAACTTTCCCGATCATCGCCTGTCAAGAACAAAGCCCTGACCTTTTTCTCGCGCCGCGTCCCGCCGAACTTTCATTCTCCGGCATACTACTATATAATGGTGGCATGGATCTGGTCCGGATCATCGGCTTTTTCTCGGCGGCATGTACAACCGCCGCCTTTCTCCCGCAGGTGATAAAAAGCTGGCGGACAAAGAAAACCCGCGATATCTCCAGTGGGTGGCTGGGCCTGCTCGTGGTCGGGATTTTTAGCTGGATTGTTTATGGCATCCTGCGTGAAGATCTGGTAATCATCATCGGCAATGTAGCAACGGTCGCAATGCTGGCCGTACTGCTCTATCTCAAAATCAAGTATCACTGACGCACTTTTACAAATTGGCGGCAGGTCAGGGGTTGGCTCGGTCGATTGGTTCCACGGTCAATCCATTGCGGGCAGCCCATTCGGTGTTGAGGTAGATGGCATAATCATAGCCGTATTTCCGCAATCCCGGTTTCCCTCTGCATATTCTCCACAGGACGTATTCCCTCTGGAAAGTTGGGTGTTCCGAAATCATAACATCATAGCCAATATATGGATATAGCTTACCGTTACGCAATTTGACGGTCATGACATACACCCCTGGCTCCCGCCCAATCGTTTTCTCATACGAAAACCCCTGATGGGCAATATCGCGGTCGCATAACCCCCATACATCATATGTGTACAAGTCAGTCCAGTAGGGGATCCGGCCGACGTCGATTAAGGCGAGGTCGGTGACAACAGGAATTGAATTCAATGTCTCGGCTACACAACGGTGCCGATCATAGAAGGACTTTTCCGTGATGAATCGCTCATTGACCGCGGGCAGATCCTGCACCATCCACCCGGCGAGCAATACCGCGACCGTAATGGCCAGTATCCGTCTTTTTTCAGCCAGCTTTGCCAAAACCAGCGGCAAGGGCAATAGCAGTAACGGCAAAAAGGCGATCAGGTAACGGTGCAGAAAATACATGACCGGATTGACCGGCAAAACCAGAATAACCTGGGTTAACACCAGCACAATCGCGGCGGCGAGCGCCCCGCGATACGGCGACGATCCTCGCCACCAGGCGCCGACAATCCAGGCCGCGAATGCCGGCAGACCAAAGAACAACCACTTGGACACTTCACCGAGGGCCGGCAGGGCAGTCGAGAATTTGGCATACACGGTGTTGGCCACCGGGTAGCCAAAATAGAGCAACCGAAATAACGTCATCGCGGCAATGGTTAAAATCAGGATAATCAGCGGAAAACCGTAGCGACGCAATCGATTATTCAATGGTGTTTTCCGGTCGGCAAACCAGCCGCAGAACAGTGGAACCAAGGCCAATACCGCGCCTTCCGGACGCGTCAGAGTCAACCCCACTACTGCCAGGGAGAGAAGACGGGTGCGCCATAAAGATGGAATCGTCAGCGAATATACCGCCAGCAGGAGGAAAAAGCCGAACATGGCCAGCTCCAGTCCGCTGAGCGCCCACATCGCCCAGGTCGGAGTCAGGGCGACATACAGGACCGGCAGCCAGTTCATCCGGTTGCCCGGCCAAAGGCGGCGGCATAACATAAATAGCAAAACAAGATTGACTGCACCCAACACCGCGCCCAGTCCGCTGGCGAATAAATCGATGTCGAATCCCAGCCAGTGTCCCCCGGCCAGCACCAGAACCCAGAGAAAATTCGAGTAACCCTCCACCGGCAGGCCGGTCAGATTCCAGCGTAAGCCCCGGCCTTCGGCCAGATGCCGGGCGAAGCGATAAGAGATACTGCCGTCATCAATCGAAAAATTGAACAGCCAAATCGCCTGCGCGAGGAAGATCGCCAGCGGAAGAACCAGGCCCCAGAGCCAGTCCCGGTTGTGTGTGACCGAATTATCCGCGTTGGTCATGCCATTCTCCATCCGACTGCCCGCATCAAAATGCCGGGCCCAGGGATAATATACGCGGTGAAATCGCGGGGAACACCGAATTCCCGCCGGTGTGGCTTACCGCTGATAAATGAAAACGGGCGGTCTGACGACCGCCCGGATATCCTGGGGAATTTAGTGGAACTCCGCTGCTCACTCGAGGGATTGTTCGGGCTGCGGTTTGGATTTCTGAAATACGAAACCGTCCGGAGTCACGTCGATCGTCACCCGGTCTCCCCGGACAAACGATCCTCGCAGGGTCTCTTTGGCCAGGGGATAGGTTAGCTGTTTCTGCATCACCCGGCGCAGTGGTCGAGCACCGTAGGTCGGATCGAATCCCAGTTTGGCCAATGCATCTTTCGCCGCCGGAGTCAGTTCGGCTTCGATGCCCTGTTCGGCAAGCCGGTTTTGCAATTCGACAAACTGCAAATCGACAATTGCCCGGATATGTTCGCGGGTCAGGGCGCGGAAGACGATAATCTCATCAAGCCGGTTGAGAAATTCCGGCCGAAAAGATTGGCGGAGGATGGCGAGGACCTCGTCTTTCATCTCCTCGTGCCAGCGGTCGCGATTGTCATCGGTCAATGAACTGGATTTTTCAGCGATCAGCTCCGCGGCCAGGTTGGAAGTCATAATCAGAATGACATTGGTGAATGATACGATCCGGCCCTGGTTGTCGGTCAACCGGCCGTCGTCGAGCACCTGCAGCAGGACGTTAAAGACTTCCGGATGGGCTTTTTCAATTTCATCGAGCAGGACCACCGAGTAAGGGCGCCGCCGGACCGCTTCGGTCAACTGGCCGCCCTCATCGTAGCCGACATATCCCGGCGAGGCGCCGATCAGCCGGGAAACTGTGTGTTTTTCCATGTATTCGGACATGTCCAGACGGATCATGGCCTCTTCCGACCCATATAATGTTGCCGCCAGGGTGCGGGCCAGTTCGGTTTTTCCGACGCCGGTCGGCCCGAGAAAGATAAACGACCCGCGCGGCCGTTTTGGGTCGGCCAGGCCCGCCCGTCCGGCCCGCACAACCTCAGAAACCGCCTCGACCGCGGCCTCCTGCCCGACGACTCGTTTGGCCAGTTCATCCTCCAGATGGATCAATCGCTCTGTCTCGGTTTGCGAGAGACGATTGACCGGAATGCCGGTCCATTTCGAGACAGCCTGCGCGATGTCGTCAGGTTCGACTTCTTCCCGCAGCATGCGATGTTTCTGCTGAATCGCGACAAGTTTTGCGTTCTCAATTTTGATTATTCGCTCGGTATCGGCCAGATCCTGATAACGGATGCGGGCGGCCGTTTCATAATCGGCATTCCGTTCGGCCCGCTCGGCTTCGACTTTGAGATCTTCGATCCTTTTTTTAGCCGCCCGGATTTTCTGGACCGTCTCTTTTTCTTTCTCCCAATGTTGACGGAGTTGTTCACGGCGGGTATACAACTCCGCTAGTTCTTCTTCGATCGGCTTCAGCCGCACCGCCGCATCTTTTTCGGCACGAACCCCCTCGCGTTCGATCTCCAATTGCGCGATCCGTTTCTCGATTATGTCCAACTCGGCCGGCAGACTGTCGATCTGGATTCGCAGGTCGGCCGCGGCCTCATCGATCAAGTCAATCGCTTTATCCGGAAGGAAGCGGTCGGCAATATAGCGTTCGGACAGTGTCGCCGCCGCAACCAGGGCGGCGTCCTGGATGCGCACCCCGTGATGGACCTCGTACCTCTCCTTCAGGCCGCGCAGGATCGAAATGGTGTCTTCAATCGACGGCTCTTCGATCATGATCGGGGCAAAACGTCGTTCGAGAGCCGCGTCTTTTTCGATATGCTTGCGATACTCGTCAATTGTTGTCGCGCCGATACAGCGTAACTGGCCGCGGGCCAGCGCCGGTTTGAGCATATTTGAGGCATCCATCGCCCCGCCCACGGCCCCGGCACCGACGATGGTATGCAATTCGTCGATGAACAGGACAATCTTTCCTTCGGAGCTTTCCACTTCCCGCAGGATTGCTTTCAACCGCTCTTCAAATTCACCGCGGAATTTCGACCCGGCGATCAACGAGCCGAGGTCCAGCGCGAGCACTCGCCGATCTCTGAGCGATTCAGGAACGTCGGCATGAGCGATTTTAAGGGCCAATCCCTCAGCGACGGCGGTCTTGCCAACTCCCGGCTCACCGATCAGCACCGGATTGTTTTTTGTCCGGCGGGAGAGGACTTTAATCACGCGCCGAATCTCATCATCCCGCCCGATTACCGGGTCGAGCTTGTCGGCCTGCGCCAATGCGGTCAGGTCGCGCGAATATTTTTCCAGTACCTGGTATTTGGATTCCGGGTCGGGATCGGTTACGCGTTGTCCCCCACGGATCTCCTGCAACGCCTGCAAAACACTTTGCCTGTCTATCGGCGTATTTTTCAGGGCGGTCCTGATCATTCGGTCATTAGCATCCAGCAGGGCGAGCAAGAGATGTTCGACCGAAATATATTCATCTTTAAATTCATCGGCAATCCGTTCGGCGGCGGTCAAAACATTACGCAGATCGTTGGAGATCTGCCGCTGTGCGCTGCCCGACACTTTCGCCAAACCGGCAAGTTCGGCGCGAAGCCCTGCGCGGACGGTCTCGGGATTCACTCCGATCTTCTCCAGCACGGTGCGAGTCAGGCCGTCTTCCTGTTCGACTAAAGCCAGGAAAAGGTGAGCGCACTCAACCTGGGCGTGCGACAACGATTCGGACAGTTCAAATGCCGATTGCAGTGTGTCCTGACTGCGTTGGGTTAATTTATCCATCCTCATCTCTAACCATCACCCCCTTCATCCATTTTTCCGGTATTGATCAAAGTTCCCAGCCGCGTGACCGGGCCAGTTTTTTGATGGCCTGCCGCTCCTCGGTCGAGAGGTTGGTCGGTAATTCCACGTTGATCGTCACCAAGTGATCCCCCCTCGTGCCGTTCATTTTGGCGCCGAGTTTTTTCAACCGCATGACCGTCCCATTTGCCGTGCCCGGTGGGATTTTGAGCGCAGCGTGACCCTCGAGAGTCCGGACTTTGATTTTTGTCCCCAGCAGTGCCTGGGCCAGGTTAATCTCCTCGGTAGAGTATACATCACGGCCGCGCCGCTGGAAATGCCGATCGGCGCCGACTTGTACGGTGAGGATCAGATCACCCGCCGGAGCGCCGCCCGAACCCGGTGCACCCTGGCCCCGAAGACGGATTTGGCCGCCGTCTTCAATGCCGGCCGGAACGGTAATTGCCAACTTGCGTTTCTGACGGACCGTTCCCGTGCCATTGCAGGCCGTGCAGGGTTTGCCGACGAGTCGCCCGCGTCCCATACAGCGGGGACAGGTGCGATTGATCGCAAATCCCCCCAATTCCTGCGAAATCTGTCCGGCGCCGCCGCAATCGGGACAGGTTGTTGTCTGTGATGATGGTTCGGCGCCGCTGCCGTTGCAGGCGGGACAGCTTTGCGGTCCGTTGATGCTGATGGTTTTTTTTGTCCCGGTAATGGCTTCGTCAAATGTTACCGATAATTTCCCGCTGATATCATTCCCTTTGCGGGGGATGTTTCCGCTGGCCGGTTCAGCACCAAAACCGTCGCCGAAAATCGTCGAGAATATATCACCGAACCCGCCAAAACCACGCCGGCCGCCCTGCCGGAAATTACGCGGATCAAACCCGCCCCGGCCGCCGAAACCCGCCCCGGCAAACTGGCGCATCTGGTCGTATTGTTTGCGTTTTTCCTCGTCGGTGAGGATATCTGCCGCCTCGGAGATTTCCTTGAATTTCTCTTCGGCCTGTTTGTTTCCCCGGTTTTTGTCCGGATGGTATTTCTTGGCCAGTTCGCGGTAACGTTTCTTAATTTCGTCACCACCGGCCTTCTCCGACACGCCGAGAATTTTATATAGATTTTTTTGTTCCATCACATGCTGCCTTCACCGGGGCGAATTCCCTTGCCCCGGTGATTAATCGTCGGACAATGAGTAATAAAAGTTACTTTTGGCGCATTGTTCATATGCCTCCGAGAGTAACTGTCCCTCAACCCCGACATTATCGTACGGGTGTTCACAAATATGGATCACCGGCCGCCAGTTCGAGTTGCCGACACATTCAGTAAATGCCGCCGTCCATCCGGCAACCAGCTTTTGTTTGACCAGGCGGCCGATGCGTGGACCGTAGAAAAGAAAATGCAAATACGGCCTGGACTCGCCGCCGGTGAACAGGCGGCCGCCGGAGGCCGCCTCACTCGGTGAATATTCCATGAAACGGATACCAAAAATCTCCGCACCGAAAGGAGTCTCGGCAGCGAAGATATCAGTTAATTGCGCGGCGAGTTTTTCCCGCGTTTCACCAGAGGTTTTTGGCATTGAAATTTCCAGACAAGGCATCTGTTTTCTCTCCACAAAAAAGGCGGGCGCAGGACCGCCCGCCGTAAGACGCTATCGGTTACCGACGAAAATCAGCTCGCGCCTTTTCCCGTCGATGTGGCGGTCTTTGTCCCTGTCTTTTTCTCCGCTTTCGTTTCTGCCCTGGTCATCGTTTTCGGCTTTGTATGCGATACCGATGAGCCGTTGTCGTTGCGCGCGGCCTGCTTGTAGGCCTCCGACCGATGATCGGTAATATAGAAGCCCGACCCCTTGAAAATCAATCCGGCCCCGGCCGAAATCAATCGCTCGACTTTTTCCTCCCCGCAGGAGGGGCAGACCTTGACCGGGTCTTCTCTGATCGATTGGAACGCCTCAAATCGATGACCGCACGCATTGCATTTATACTCGTATGTTGGCATGGATGCTCTCCCGGTGTCCTTACCCGGTGTTGTTTGCAAACTTATATATACGCATCCCGTCCGCCGGTGCGAAGCGATTTTAGGCGGCGGATGGCAATTTGTTGCCATCCGCCTTACCGGCTGCCTGTCCCTTAGTCGTTGACAACTTCATAGTCGGCGTCGACTGGATTCGATTGAGCGCCATTTGAATTCGGCGCCGCACCGGCATTACCCGAATCGGCTCCCGGCGGGGTTTGACCCGCACCGGCGGCCTGCTGGTACATCTTCTCCGACGCGCCATGCCAGCTTTGCAACAGTGCCTCGGTGGCCGACTTGATCTCGTCAAGGTTGTCTGTTTTGAGCGCCTCTTTGACCCGGCCGATTGCCGCGTTGATTTTCACCTTGTCGTCACGGTCGAGCTTGTCGTCATGTTCCTTGAGGTTTTTCTCCGCCTCAAAGACCGCCTGGTCGGCACGGTTTTTGGCATCGACCGCGTCGCGGTTTTTCTTATCCTCGGCTTCATGGGCCTTGGCATCGTTGATCATTTTTTCGATTTCCTGCTCGGTCATCCCGCCGGAGGCCTCAATACGGATATTCTGTTCGCGCCCGGTGGCCTTGTCTTTGGCCGAAACATTCAGGATGCCGTTGGCGTCGATATCGAAAGTTACCTCGATCTGCGGCATCCCGCGCGGCGCCGGTGGAATTCCATCCAGATGGAACCGGCCGCAGGTTTTGTTGTCCAGGGCCATGGGTCGTTCGCCCTGCAGGACGTGGACCTCTACCGAGGTTTGATCGTCGGCCGCAGTCGAGAATATCTCCGATTTTTTGGTCGGGATGGTCGTATTTCGCTCGATCAATTTCGTCATCACACCACCGAGCGTCTCGATACCCAGCGAGAGCGGGGTGACATCCAAAAGCAGGACATCTTTAACATCGCCGGCCAGCACACCGCCCTGAATCGCCGCGCCAATCGCCACGACCTCGTCGGGGTTGACACCCTTATGCGGTTTCTTGCCGAATAGTTTTTCGACTATTTCCTGGACTTTCGGCATCCGGGTCATCCCGCCGACCAGGATCACTTCGTTGATTTCGCCGGCATTCGTCTTTGCATCGGCGAGCGCTTTCTTGCACGGTTCGACTGTCCGTTCCACCAGATCGTCAACCAGTGATTCGAATTTCGCCCGTGACAGAGTCAGGTTCAGATGTTTCGGGCCGGACTGGTCGGCGGTGACAAACGGCAAATTGATCTGGGTCTCGACGGTCGAGGACAGTTCGATTTTCGCCTTTTCGGCCGCCTCTTTCAGCCGTTGCAGGGCCATTGGGTCTTTGGTCAGATCGATCCCGTCAGATTTCTTGAATTCCGCGGCCAGCCAGTCGATAATCCGCTTGTCAAAGTCGTCTCCGCCCAGATGCGTATCGCCGTTAGTCGAACGGACTTCAAAGACCCCGTCACCCAACTCGAGGATCGAGATGTCGAACGTCCCGCCGCCTAAATCGTAGACCGCGATTTTCTGCTCGGTTTTCTTTTCTAATCCGTAGGCCAGTGCGGCCGCGGTCGGCTCGTTGATGATTCGCAAAACTTCCAGCCCGGCAATCTTGCCGGCATCCTTGGTGGCCTGACGCTGGTTGTCGTTAAAATAGGCCGGGACCGTGATCACTGCCTGCGTCACTTTGGCGCCGAGATAATCCTCGGCGGTCTGCTTCATTTTCGAGAGGATTTGTGCCGAAATTTCCGGCGGGGCATAGGTCTTGCCGCCCATTTTCACCCGCGCATCGCCGTTGGGACCGGCCACAACCTCATAGGGGTAATTTTTGATCTCGCCGGAGACTTCATCGTAGCGCCGGCCCATAAAGCGCTTAACCGAAAAAATCGTGTCGGTCGGGTTGGTGACCGCCTGGCGCTTGGCGACAGTGCCGACCAGCCGCTCGCCGTTTTTGTTTTCCGAAACGACCGACGGCGTCGTCCGTCCGCCTTCAGCGTTGGGGATGACCACCGGGTCGCCGCCCTCGATGACCGCGACACAACTATTGGTGGTCCCTAAATCGATTCCGATGACTTTACTCATATCATCACACTCCTTTTTTGCACTGCTGGTTCTTAGGTATTGCTTCTCAAACCTTTCGATTTATATCAGTTATATTTAGCGAAGTCGATATTTCTCATTAGATTTGTCTTTTTTGTGTCATTTCAGGCACACGCCCTCCCGGCATGGCAGCCGGGAGGGGCGCGCGAATTTTTGCGCATCGGGTGTCTTATTTGACCCCGATGGCGATTTCTTTCGGCTTAGCCGCTTCGACTTTCGGCAGGACGATTTTGAGCACGCCGTTGACGTAGTTGGCCTTAATTTTGTCGGCATCGACGACCGCCGGCAGTTTGAACGAGCGGTAGAATGCGCCGGTGAGGCGTTCGAGACGGTAGTACTTCGTATTGTATTCTTTCTTCTCCGACGTCCGCTCGCCTTTGAGCGTCAGGGTGTTCTCGTGAACGACAACCTTGATGTCTTCCTTGTCCATCCCGGGGATGTCAGCGGTGATCGCGATTTCATTTTCGGTTTCGTTAATGTCGACCGCCGGCATCCAGTTGCAGTTTTCATCGTCGCAGGTGTGGTAGCCGCCGAAGACATTGTCAAACAGGTGGTTCATCGACTTTTCCAACCGAAAGAGATCGGTGTTCGGATTGAATTTTACGAGTGTCATGTCACACCTCCGTTTTTTTGTTTTACGTTTTTTGTTTCAACCTTCTCTGGTTGTGTTTCTTTCGTTTCCGGCTACCCTTATAGCGACCGCCGTGCCAAAATCACTTATCATATTGTTGTCAAAGACTTTATCTGTTTGACTGGCAATTTGCCATGCCAGGCAAACAGTCAAAATGGCAGGCGCGATGGCATTGATGGCAGTATTTATCGCCAGAATGGCAGGAATGTGGCAGTTATAAAAGGCAGGACGAATGTTGAATTCGTCCTGCGCCGGATCCGTCCTTGAGGGATCGGGCTGGCGTGGCCCTGACCAACGGGGCTTTTAGGAAGAGCCCCTCGGTCAGGGTTTATAGGTCAGGTTGATTTAGTACAGTCCGCCCCAAACGAGTTGGGGACGGCCACGCAAAATGCAGCATAAGTAGCCCACCCAGAAGTAGCCCATCCAGAATATCAGCCCGCAAAGCGGGACAAACCCTCCAAAGGCGGACAGGGTGATGAATAAAAAAGTGGATTGCCGGGTATTTTCCCCGTAGATAATCCATTGCCGGGGCGGTGCATAGCCGAACAATTATTAGACTTGTCCGCCCTGTGTCGCCTGTGTATTATCTGTAATGATTGCCTCCCGGACACGAAAATCCGGTAGGGTTATTACCCGCCAGACGGGTCAAAATCGTGGCAAGTACGCGGCGCTCTGCCGGATCAACCGATCCGGCGACGTGTCCGGGCGGATGTCGCGAGGATTTTGCGGAACCAAGACGAGAAGACCAAAAAGGACGAACCATGACATTTGAATCCGGTCAGATATTTGCGCATTTTAAGATTATTCGCAAACTCGGCGAAGGCGGGATGGGCGAGGTTTATCTTGTCGAAGACCAGAAACTGGGTCGTGAAGTTGCCCTGAAAATCCTCCAACCGGAATTTTTCGACAACAAGGAGCGTCTCGACCGTTTCAATCGTGAGGCGCGAACCGCCGCAAAAGTCTCCCATGCCAACGTGATGGCGATTTATGATTTTGGCAAGGCCGTCGAAGAAAATTCCGGTGCGACCCTCAGCTATATCGTCATGGAACTGGTTAAAGGCGAATCGCTGACCAAGTATCTGAGCAACAAGCAACCGGACATCAAAGAATTAATGCGGCTGGCCTCGCGCATTGCTGCCGGACTGGCCGCCGCGCACAAATTGGGCATTGTCCACCGCGATATCAAGACCGACAATATTATCGTCGATGAAAACGGAGAACCGAAAATTCTCGACTTCGGTCTGGCCAAACCGGCGGTCGGCGCCCTCGCCGGCATGGAGGACGACAGCACCCAAACAGTCGCCCCCGCGCTGACAACAGAAGGGAAAATCCTCGGGACGGTGACCTATATGTCACCGGAACAAGCCCGCGGGGAGCAGGTCGATACCCGGTCGGATATTTTTTCGTTTGGGATTATGGCCTATAAAATGTTTACCGGCGAATTTCCTTTCTCCGGTTCGGACCCGGTCTCGACGATCGCCAAAATACTCGAATCACGGCAGGAACCGCTTCGCCTGAAAAATGAAGAACTCCCCCCCGAACTCGATCGGATCATCGACAAGTGTTTGCAAAAAGACCCCGATGACCGTTATCAGGACACGCGTGATCTGGTTGTCGACCTGCGCAATTTGCGGCGGCAGTACGAAAGCGGTATCTCCGATACCAGCGCGTTGTCGACCGGCTATGTCCCGCCCAAACGCAAACAGCAAAAATCATTTTTGGCCTGGCTGACCTGGCCAAAATTGGTTTTTCTCGGCATCCTCTCGATCCCGCTTTTGGCCATTTTCATGAATATTTTCAATAATGACCACCCGAAAATTACACAAGTTGCATCAGAGTCGGGGTTGGTGGCCCCGGCCGGTGATGGCGCGTTGGCCATCCTCGGTTTCTCCAATAAAACGGGCGACAAAGAACTCGACTGGCTGACTGCCGGACTGCCGGAAATCCTGCTTACCGACCTGGGGCAAAATTCCGAGATGAAAATCATCTCACGCACCCGGGTTCTTGATTGCCTGGAAGACAAAGTGACCGGAAACGACGACATGCCCGGACATAAGGAGTGTATCGATGCCGCCAAATCTCTCGGAGCGACAACTGTGCTTTCCGGTTCGTTTTATAAACTCGGCGATAAACTCAGAATTGACGCGCGGCTCGAAGACATCGGTTCCGGACGGATTATTCTGGGCGAGAAAGTTGTCGGCGCCGATCCGTTTGTTCTGGTCGATAGTCTTACCGAGAAAATCGGGCATTCCCTGCGGCGGCGCAACGCCGAGGCCGAAGCGCGTCGACTGACCCGGGGTAAAGGCCGGCTGGCCGGCGGCACAAAGGCCCTGGTCGACAGTATTCTTGCCTCGGTGAATAAATCTTTACGGGATGCCGGAGTACCCGGTATCGACCGCGGGGTTGCCGAGATCACTTCGTCCTCGGTCGACGCCTACAAACATTACATGCTGGGAATGGAAAAATTCCAACTTCATCTCCATGACCAGGCGAGAGAACAATTCGCCCGGGCGATCGAGATCGATTCGACATTTGCCCTGCCCTACATGCGAATCGCCATGTCTTATGCTTTCGAGGGTCGCCAACAGGAAGCGGTACCCTATTTGCGGGATGCACTCCGTTTCCAGGATAAATTGCCGGCCAAAGAGCGGGCGTTATTGGATGTTTACGCCGACACGTGGTTCCATCAGGATTACGATGCCGCTTTCTCGAAGCTGGAGGCGTATGTCCATCAATACCCGGACGACAAAGAAGCGCGGACGATCTATGCTTTATACCTGCAGCAGTTGATTGGGAATATTCCCGCCGCACAGGCCCAATTAGATACTGCGCTCTCCATTGACTCCCGGTTCGCCCTCGCCCTGGAAGCTTCGGCGCAGATTTTGGAACGCCAGAAAAAGTGGGAGGAGGCAATAGATTATTGGAAACGGATCAAACGTTATTATCCCGAATCCCCGGCTGCGTATTGGGCGTTGATGAGAATATATCTCCGATTGAACTGGCTTGATGACGTCATCCGCGAATCGACCGATCTTTTAAAAATATCACCGAATGACGACGAGGCCTTCTTGAAGTTGGTCACCGTCTATGTCCTCAAGCGCG
The DNA here is from genome assembly GCA_024277855.1 of Candidatus Zixiibacteriota bacterium. Lineage (GTDB taxonomy): Bacteria > Zixibacteria > MSB-5A5 > WJJR01 > JAJRUJ01 > JAJRUJ01. The sequence goes on along the minus strand of JAJRUJ010000059.1, from coordinate 9,991 downwards.
ATTTTGTTACTGCCGGGGAATATGCTGAAAAGATAAAGGAACATTACGGCGATGATCCCCGGCGGATGGTCGGTTATTACCTGATACTGGCTAATCTTGCCGCCTGGGAGGGGAGATTCTATACGGCGATGGACAACCAATTTGCGGCGTTGGAGAAAGCGAAGGAATCCGGCGATAGTTCCTCCATTGCTTCGCGTTATAGTTACATCGCCAATCAATATATTATTTTCGAAAAGCCCGACAGCACCCTTTACTACGCCAAACTTTTCGATCAGTGGGCAACAATGTTTCAAAAAATCAGTTATCCCCTGACGATGGTGATGATCGACCATTCGCAGGCGCCGGTGGCCCGTGGCGTATTCAAAGAGATTGCCGATGAAATCAAAGCCCGATTTCCCAAAGAATTCTGGGGGACCATCAATGCCCTGGAGGAGATGTTCGACGGGTATTGCAATGCCGACACCGCCATGATCATCGCCGGTCGCCGCAAGCAACTTGATCGCCCGGGACAGGAAAATGTCGGATCGATTGCAGAATTGGGCCGATTCCTGGTTCTTGCCGGCCAGTATGAGGAGGGTAAAAAGACCCTGCAACGCGTCATTTCCGGTGAACGCGAGACGACCTCGGCGATTCGTTATATCCGTTCGCTTTATCACATCGGGCTGGCCGAAGAGGCCCTCGGCAATATCCAGGCGGCCATCGATAAATATCGTGAAGTCTTGCGGTATTGGGGCAACCCTGATTTTGAATTTAAAGAGATCAGAAGCACGCGAGAACATCTTGCTCGATTGGTGTCGTAAGGCCCCGGGCGAGTCATTTAGCATAAAGTATTCATCACCACCCGAGGCCGGTCATCACCTGCCTCGCGGTTTTCTCCGTTGGAATCCGGCAATTCCACCCCGAAAGTTGTTGGATAAAGGCCGATATTACCTATATTTAGAAAAATGTTTCGCAGTGTACTCGCAACGGCCGGGTTTAGCTGGTCTCAAATGACAAGGTAATTGCAACGGGAATGGTTATTCGATTGCCATTTCGATGAATTCCATTAATTGCGGAGTGGGGAAGGGGAAGTGATGAAAAAAATTGGCTGGTTTCTCCTGATTGGTATTGTGGGTGTTTATACCGGCTTGGCGGGAGCCGGATCTACCGACAATACATCACAATCCCGGACGATCGACGTTGTCTCGGCGCGTGGCGGTATGCTGACTATCGATCCGGCAACGTTTCATGTCTATGATATTCCATCGGCACGTTTTGAGGAACTGACCGGTCTCTCACCGTCCATTCAGACACCTGAGCCGATTTTGGGCAAAATGGCTCCACAGGAAGCGATGGTTTCCGGAGAGGGCAAAGTGCTGACTGTTCTGGTTGAGTGGGAAAACCACCCGGCCAGCACTTTCCTCCATCCGTCGTCGGCCTATTACGATCAGTTTTACACGACCGGCATCCATCCGTCCGGCAGTGTCAATGACTATTATCAGGAAGTCTCTTACGGCGATTTTTCAATCAGCGGTGAAGTTGTCGGCTGGCGAATGTTACACTCGAATTACAATGGCTGGTACGATATCAATGAAATCATCGACAATATCGACCCGCTGGTCGATTTCTCCCAGTACGACGGCGACGGTGATGGATTTGTCGATGCGCTTTGGATAATCCACGCGGGGCCGGGGCAGGAAGAAACCCACGACCCGAACGATATCTGGTCGCATGCGGTCCGCGGTGCGTCGATTCCTACCGATGACGGCGTGACCGTCGAACGTTGGTCGATCCAGCCGGAAGAAAAGGCCAATGGCGATATCGAGACGATCCGGGTGTTCTGTCACGAGTATGGCCATATCCTCGGCCTTCCTGACCTTTATGATTATGACGACAAATTGGTGACCGAAAGCTACTACACGCCTGACGATGCCAACGATCACCCGCTGGTCGATTGGGGTGTGATGGGTTATGCCGGGTACAGCGTGATGTCGCACGGCACCGCGGCCTGCCCGTCGCATTTTTGCAGCTGGTCCCGCAACTTCCTGGGCTGGGTGACACCGGAGACGGTCGTCAGCGTCGATACGACCATTGATCTATATAATATAGAAGAAAACTCGGTTGATAATCTGCTTAAAATCCCATTAACTGCCGACGGGACGGAATATTACTTGCTGGAATACCGCAATACCAAATCCAGTGCGATATTCGATCACCTCAATTCGGATTTTTCGGCCTATTTTGATTGGTTTACCCACAACCAGGATACACTCGATGTCGGGTTATTGGTTCTGCAGGTTGACGACAATGTCGAGCCGAACAACGGCATACCCGGCGAACCTCATTATGCGGTGCGGGTGGTTGATGCCGGGTATGATCCGGCCAATCCCTGGGACGGTGTTTCCGAATTTTCTGAATGGTGGTACCCTTATGAATTCCGGATCGGCGCATTGTTCTCTCCGGACGATCCCGGTCAGACCGTGCTAAGCCCGAGCACGACTCCGTCATCGGATGGTTACGGCGGTCCCAGTGGTGTGACCATTGCGGTGATGGCCCAAAATGCCGATTATATCACCCTGCGGATTGAAATGGCCGATGACGATGACGATGGCGTGATTAACCTTTACGACAATTGCCCGCAAAAGGCCAATCCCGGACAGGAAGACACCGATGGTGACGGAATCGGCGATGCCTGTGAATGCGATTGCGCAGTTTGGGGAGATGTCAATGGCGATGCGGCGATCAACCCGGTCGACGTGGTCTACATGGTCAATTACGTTTACAAGAGTATCGATAATCGTGTGTCGCCGCCGAGTTGCCCGCACGATGCCGGTGATGTTACCTGCGACGGCGCGGTCAACCCGGTCGACGTTGTGCATTTTGTAAACTATGTTTATAAAAACATCATTCCCTGGCCGTGCGAGGATGGCTGTCAATAGACTGCGACAAACCATCACGATTTGCGATTACAATACGCCGGAGGCGATAGAACGCCTCCGGTTTTTTTATTCAATGACAACTGCCCCTTATCCTCTATGGTATACCGCTTGACCGATGTCGGTCTCCGCCCCTTCTTACCGACAAATATCCCGCATTTCGGCCGTCATTTGCCCGTTGTTTGACATCAGGTAATGTATAGTGGTCAGATGTGTAAGAAGTTCAGCTACCGCGTAAGGAGGTTTTCATGCGACGATATTTACGCGTATTCCGGATTTCGGCCGCCGGCATCTTTACTGTCGGCGCTCTGTTTCTCGTCCTCTCATGTGCCGGGCCGAAAACGAAAACATCCCCGGTCACGCGGGTAGACAATGTTGTCGACACACTGCACGGGGTCGAAATCGCCGATCCGTATCGCTGGTTGGAAGATCAGAACAGCCCGGAAACCCGGGCCTGGCTGGCCAGGCAAAACGCCTACATGCGGTCGGTCATCGATCCACTGCCGGGACGGGACAAACTGGTCAGGCAACTGGGTGAGCTGTACCGGGTCGATGATATCAGTCGGCCAGATGAACGCAATGGACGTTATTTTTTCACCAAACGCGCCGCTGGCCAGGATTTGGCGGTCATCTACGTGCGTAACGGCCTCAAAGGTGAGGATCGCCCGCTGGTCGATCCGCATAAGCTGGCGGCGGATCATTCGATCAGTGTGGGCATCGAGGATATCTCCGATGACGGCAATGTCCTGGCCTATCACCTCCGCAAGGGGGGACAGGACGAGACACGGATCAAGCTGATCAATATAGCGCGGGGCGAACAATTGCCCGATTCATTGCCCTGGGCGGATTATTTCAACATTGCCCTGACCCGTGATCTGAGCGGTTTCTATTACGCTAAATTTACTCCGGAGAGGCCCGAGGTTTACTATCATAAAATGGGCACACCGGTGACCGACGACAAGCTGGTGTTTGGTGAGGGGTATTCGGCAGAAAATATCATCACCTGTCAAATCAGCGAAAACGGCCGCTGGCTTCTCCTGCAGGTTTATTTTGGTTCCTCCGGTGAAAAATCCGAGGTCTATTTTAAAGACCTGAATGGAAACGGCCCGATTCTGCCCCTGACTAAAGGACTCAAGGCCAAATTCTATCCGTATGATGCCGGTGATTGGGTTTACCTAAAGACCGACTGGAATGCGCCCAACTGGCGAATCCTGCGGGCCGACCTTAAAAAACCGGCGCAAAGCAACTGGCAGGAAATTATCCCCGAATCGGATGTATCACTTGATGAATTTTCTGTGGTCGGCGGCAGGTTAATCGCCGGCTATTTGGTGGATGTCAGTTCTACGGTGAAAGTTTTTGAGGCCGATGGGACCTATTTGCGCGACGTGGCGTTACCGGCGATCGGCACCGCCTCGGATTTCCGCGGCCATTGGGACAAGAACGAGGCATTTTTCTCGTTCGAGTCGTTCCATCTGCCGAAGACGATCTATCGTTATAATGTCGCGGACGATTCCCGTGAGGTCTGGGCTAAAAAGAATGTCCCGGTCAATACGGAGAATCTCGTAGTCGAGCAGTTGTGGTATTATTCCTACGATTCGACCAGGGTGCCGATGTTTGTCGTCCATGACAAGGACCTCAAACTTACCGGTGACAATCCGACGTTGATGTATGGTTATGGTGGGTTCAACCAGAGTATGACGCCCTATTTCAGCACGTGGGCTGCCCTTTGGGCCGAATATGGCGGGGTGTATGTGATCACCAATTTGCGCGGCGGGGGTGAATTCGGCAAAAAATGGCATGAAGCCGCAATGTTCGAGAAAAAACAGAACACATTCGATGATTTCTACGCCGGTGCGGAGTACCTGATCAGGCAGGGATATACCAGTCCGAAAAAGCTCGCCTGTATGGGGGGGAGCAACGGCGGCTTGCTGGTTGGCGCGGCATTGACCCAGCGTCCGGATCTTTTCCGGGCTGTCCTGTGCAGTTATCCCCTGCTGGATATGGTGCGTTACGACAAATTCATGGTCGCGCGTTTTTGGATTTCCGAATATGGTTCGGCCGATAACCCCGGTCAGTTTGAGTATCTTTACAAGTATTCGCCCTACCACAACGTGAAGCCCGGGACGAAATATCCGGCGGTGATGTTTGTCTCCGGCGACGGCGATACCCGTGTCGCTCCCTTGCATGCGCGCAAAATGACCGCGCTGCTGCAGGCCGCGACCGGTTCGGATAATCCCATACTCCTCCATTACGATGTTAACGCCGGGCATTCCGGCGGGACACCGGTGACCAAAAAAATCGAGAACTACGCCGATGAACTGATCTTTCTGATGTGGCAACTTGGCCTGACTCCGAAGTAAGGCTTAGGTCTGTTGGCCATTCGCCGGTTCGTCTGGAGACGCGGGAAGGGAAACCTTCCCGCGTCTTGATTATGGGTAATTCTGTCGGCGGCAAACAAAGGTAACAGGCAAAACAAGACACCGGCCGAATGTATCGTGAGTTTCACCAACGGTAATTGTCCTATGGGATGAGTGCATTTTTCAGTCGAGAAATCTGTGGATGCGTCGATAAAATAGGAGGAAAGTGAACATAGTTTTTTGTTGATGATGATCGAATGAAAAAACTGCCGAGAATATTTTTTTGCGAAGTTGCAATTAAATCGAATTTTATTCTTGACATGTTACGCAAAAAAAGCGTTGTCCATTTCAGAATGATGATGGTGGACCGTGAGATGATGGCGGACTTGGCGCCGAAAATGTTTTAAAAGAAAAACGATCGCGCGAAAATATTACCGAATGCTGACCGATAACCACTGTTGAGGATAATTGTGCGGACAATGATTTCGAACATTTTAATTCTTGACAAAGTCGGTTCGATATACGATGTGAAAGGAAAAGGGATAACCCATATCCATCTCACAGGGAGGCAGTAATGGTCGCTAAGAAGAAGGTCGCGAAGAAAAAGGTCGCCAGAAAAAAAGTGGCCCGGAAGCCGGCCAAGAAAAAAGTCGCCAAGAGGAAAGTAGCGAAGAAGAAAGTGGCGAAGAAGAAAGTGGCCAAAAAGAAAGTCGCCAAGAAGAAAGTAACCAAGAAGAAAGTCGCCAAGAAGAAAGTAGCGAAGAAGAAAGTGGCCAAAAAGAAAGTCGCCAAGAAAAAAGTCGCGAAGAAAAAAGTCACCAAGAAAAAAGTAGCGAAGAAGAAAGTGGCCAAGAAGAAGGTGGCGAAGAAAAAAGTCGCCAAGAAGAAAGTGGCCAAGAAAAAAGTAGCCAAGAGAAAAGTAGCCAAGAAGAAAGTGGCCAAGAGAAAAGTAGCAAAGAGGAAAGTGGCGAAAAAGAAAGTCGTCAAAAAGAGAGCCAAACGGAGATAATCCGGACAACGGCGACATTCTTGTTGTTTTGTCGGTCAATTAAGGACGCGGTGAAAATCCGCGTCCTTTTTTGTTGTTTGAACCGGCAGGAAATATAAAAACGGCGGGACAGGCGTCCCGCCGTGAGAATGCCGTTTCAACCGACTATCAGCGCGCAACCCGAGCGGTTTTTCTGCGTTTACCGCTGGTCTTCCTCGCGGCTTTCACTGCTTTTTTCAATCCGGGCAGGGCGATGTCGAAGACTTCGTCGACATTTTTCACCGGGGTGAAGGTCAGGTTTTTGCGAACTTCCTCGGGAATTTCCACCAGGTCCTTCTCGTTATCCTGCGGGATAATCACTTCTTTGATCCCCGATCGATATGCCGCCAGTGATTTTTCCTTGAGCCCGCCGATAGGCAGGACCAGCCCGCGCAAGGTTATCTCGCCGGTCATGGCCAGGCGCGCCTTAATGTGCTGTTTAGTCAATAACGACACTATGGCCGTGGCGATCGTGATTCCCGCTGATGGTCCGTCTTTTGGCGTTGCCCCGGCGGGAACATGCACATGCAAATCAATCTTGCTGAAAACCTCTTCTTCGATCCCCAAATTGTGCTGATTAGCGTGAATATAGGTCAGCGCCGCCCGGACCGATTCTTTCATTACATCGCCCAGCGAGCCGGTCAGGATTAAATTACCCTTCCCCGGCATCGTCGAAACCTCAATAAAGAGCAAGCTGCCGCCGGTCGAGGTCCAGGCCAGGCCCGGCACTACCCCCAGCTGGGACCCCCTGTTGACCAATTCCGGCAGGAATTTCACCGGGCCCAGGTATTCATGCAGTTTTTTGGGTTTGATCGTCGTCTTGCCCTTCCGGCCGGTGGCGACTTTCCGGGCGACTTTACGACATACTGTGGCGATTTCGCGGTCCAAATTCCGCAGACCGGACTCGCGGGTATAATCGCGGATAATCCGTTTGATCACTGTATCCGAAAACGAAATATGTTCATTCTTGATGCCGTGGTTTTCCAACTCGCGCGGGATGAGAAACCGTTTGGCGATTTCGACCTTTTCCAGATCGGTATACCCCGGCATCTCGATCACTTCCATCCGATCGCGCAACACTGCCGGAATCGGGTGCATGAGGTTGGCCGTGGTGATAAACATCACACTCGACAGGTCAAACGGTACATCGAGATAATGGTCGGAGAAAGTGTCGTTCTGCTCCGGGTCGAGTACTTCAAGGAGAGCCGAGGCCGGGTCGCCGCGAAAATCCTGGCCGACCTTGTCGATTTCATCGAGCATAAACACCGGATTGTTCGTGCCGGCCCGGCGCAAACCCTGGATGATCCTCCCCGGCAACGCCCCGACATACGTCCGCCGGTGACCGCGGATTTCCGCCTCGTCGCGCATCCCGCCGAGCGAAATCCGCTGGAACTCACGGTTCATCGCCCGGGCGATTGAACGGCCAAGGGAAGTCTTGCCGACCCCCGGCGGGCCGACAAAGCAGAGGATCGGGCCTTTGAGATCGGCTTTGAGTTTGCGCACCGCCAAAAATTCCAGGATCCGCTCTTTAACCTTCTCCAGGTCGTAATGGTCCTCATCGAGGATTTTTTGCGACTTGCGGATATTTAAGATGTCTTTGGTCTGCTTATCCCAGGGCAGTTCTGTCAGCCAGTCTAAGTATGTACGCGAAACGGTATATTCCGCTGCGGCAGGGTTCATCTTGGCGAGACGGTCGAGTTCTTTCTCCGCGGCCTTGAGCGCCAACTCCGGCATATGGGCCTCGGCGATTTTTTCCTTGAACTCGTCGATCTCTTCGGTCCGGTCGTCGGCGTCGCCTAATTCTCGGCGGATGGCCTTCAATTGTTCGCGCAGAATATATTCTTTCTGCATCCGGCCCATCTCCGTTGCCGCTTCCGATTGAATTTTGTGCGACAACTCGAGGACTTCAATCTCCTTTTTGACATGGGCCAGGACCAGTTGCAGCCGCTTGGAAATATCAAATGTTTCCAGGACTTCCTGACGTTTGTCGGTCGGTAAATTGAGGTTGGAGGCCACCAGGTCGGCGAGTTTGCCCGGTTCTTCGGTATTCATCGCCGAAACCTGCAAATCATCGGAAAGGTTTGGGGAGAGGCCTACCGCTTTCTTAATCATTTCGTGCATATTTCGCACGAGTGCTTCGATTTCGACGGTCATTTTGACGTTTTCATCGATCAGCCGGACTTTGGCCGACATAAACGGTTCGGCGCGGACGAATTTTTTTACTTTTACGCGTGAAAGTCCCTGAACCAAAAACCGCACCGATCCGTCCGGGAAACGCAGCATCTTGAGAATCGTTCCCACCGTGCCAACCCCGTAAATTTCGTTAGGACTGGGGTCGTCCTCATCGGGGTTTTTCTGCGCGAACAACCCAATTGTCTGACCGCGCATCAGCGTCTGGTCGATCAAGCGGGCATATTTCTGATCGTTGATCATCAACGGCATGACCATCGAGGGGAAAATGACCACACTCTTGGTGGGCAGAATCGCCAGGTTGTCTTTTTGCTCTTCAACTTTTTGGGCCAGTTCATTGTCTATATCGGGCATGGCGCCTCCGCCAGTATCAATCGTTATTCGTCGGAAATTTCAATTTCCCTGGCGACGCCGTGCGTCGAGGGATTTTTCTGCACTATGATTTCCAGAAAACCGTCTTTATACGTGGCGCTGATTCGTTGTGGGTCGGCCGTGTCCGGCAGGAGAATATTGCGTTCAAACCGTCCATAGGTCAGTTCCATGTTGCGATAGACACAATCTTCGTGTTCGAGTTCTTTTTGCCGGGTGCCACGGATCATCAGCACATTGTCTTTTAATCGTATTGCGACTTTCTGTTTATCGATCCCCGCAATTTCAGTACGGATCACAATCTGGTCATTCGATTCGAGCACGTCGGTCGGCGGCCGCCAGACGCGATTGGTCGAAAGCAGGGGGGAGGTCCACATGTTGCGAAATTGACCGAAAAGCTCATCCATTTCCTCCTGGACTGAACCAGGTTCCTTCCGATATTCTTTCTTGTGTCCGCTCATCAAATAACTCCTCGATCGCTAACCCGGGATCTTCCGATTTATGGCTCTTTTACCCATATCGGCCGGGCCGTCTTATACAATACGCGGAAAGATGAACAAACCGTCAAGAGAAAACGGTGTCTATTCGCGGCTTGGTTTGCCGAGAATGAGGCGGGATATTGTGTTATCGCGAGGAATCAGGCGAGGCGCTCCCGGCGCGTATTTCCCGGGCGGTCTCGAGTAAATTGTTTTGCAATTCCGGATCGATGCCGGGGATGCGTAAGATTAGCTCGATCTCGCGTAAGGCCGCGCTCTCCCGTCCGGTCTGCCGATAGAGCAGACTCAGATTGACGTGCGCCGGGACATTTTGTGGATCGCGTTGCAATGTTTCCTTTAAAACCGGTTCGGCTCCCTCAAGATCACCGGCCCGATACAAAATCCAGCCCAATGCCCCCAGGTAGGCGGCGCTGTCGGGTTGGAGAATCATTGCCTGGCGAATCTGTTTTTCGGCATCGAGGAATCGCCCGGCACGCAAAAACGACATGGCCAGGTCATGCCGCATCGCATCATTTGTCGGGTTGAGACTGACCGCCCGGACATAGTAGAGCAGCGCCGAATCGGGCATTCGCAGTCCGTCAAAAGCCGCCGCTACGCTGTAGGCGCCGATTGCCCAGGTTGGATCAAGTTCATATG
>JAJRUJ010000058.1 GCA_024277855.1 Candidatus Zixiibacteriota bacterium | reverse complement strand
TTCCGAAACCAACGCGGCGGCGGTATACTGCGCAACCATCAAACCGGAATTAAGACCGCGACCCTCGACCAAAAAGTCGGGCAGGCCCGACAGCGCCGGGTTCATCAACCGGTTAGTGTGTCGCTCACTCAAATCGGCGATTTCCGACATTGCAATTGCCATGAAATCGGCAACCAATGCAATTGGCTGGCCGTGGAAATTACCCCCGGCGAGATGGACATTGTCCTCGACAAAAAATAACGGGTTGTCGGCGGCCGAATTAATTTCGGTTTCAACCTGTCCGCGAGCATAATACATCGCATCGACACTTGGGCCGATCACCTGCGGTGTACAACGAAGAGAATAACCGTCCTGCACCTTACCGCTCTTGTCGGCGATGATTTCCGAGTCCTCGGTCAGCCGACGGATAATTGCCGCGACCGCATTCTGACCGTTATAGGGACGGACACCATGCAATCGAGCGTCGAATGCTTTAGGAACAGATTTGAGTGCGTCGATGGTCATCGCCCCGGCGATGATCGCGTTTTTAATCAACCGTTCAGCATCATACAACTCCAAAGCCAGCCCGGCGGTCATCATCTGTGAGCCGTTGATTAACCCCAAACCCTCTTTGTATGACAGGGTGATCGGTTCCAGCCCCGCGCGTTTCATCGCCTCGCCGCCCGGCATCCGTTCGCCTTTGTAATACGCCTCGCCTTCGCCCAGAATCACTTCGGCCAACTGCGACATGGGGGAGAGATCGCCGGATACCCCGAGAGACCCTTTCTCAAAAACTACCGGAACGACCTCCCGGTTGGCCATCTCGATAAATGTCTCCAAGACACTCGAGCGCACCCCGGAATACCCCTTGCTGAGTACATTGGAGCGAACCAGAATCGCCGCTTTGACATTGTGCTCCGGGAACGGTACACCGGTGCCTGCCGCATGCGAATAGATAATCCGTTTTTGCAGCTCCGATCCCTGTTCAGGCGACACCCGAATTCGGGCAAATTCGCCGATCCCGGTCGTCACCCCATAAATTGCCTCATTCGAGGCAACCATCTCCTCGATAACCGCCCGGCACTTATCGACCTGTTCTTTCCCTGCCGGTGACAGGATGATTTTGGCGCCCTGTCGGGCGACCGCCTGAATATCCTCAATTGTCAGATGATTACCATCGATATGCACTTCCGACATAATGCCTCCATCAGCGATGTTGGTTTGGGGATATGGACACTACCCCGACGACACTCTTTCAATAGACAGCAAAACCCAGCAGCAAGTCAATCCTCCGCACCGCCGAGTTCTCGTTTTTCTGTCAACAACATTCGGGTGATAAACCATGAGCAATTGTGCCCGGTTTGTTGTATCTTCGTCCGATCAAATCGACGCAGGAGGATATGATGTCCGGAAAGGCCGAAAAATTCCGCAAAGAACGCGAAGTCGGTAACGAGAAAATCCTGGGTGCAGGCAGCAAAGTCATCCAACGGTTTTTTGCCCTGGATACCGGCGCCTACCGCGAAGGCGCCCTTCCGGTGAAGACCAAGGAGTTGATGGGATTGGCCGCGAGTCTGGTCCTGCGTTGCGATGATTGTATTACCTATCATATCCTGCGCTGTGCTGAAGAGGGAGCAAGCAAGGCCGAATTGATCGAAGCGCTCGAGATCGGCCTGGTTGTCGGCGGTTCAATTGTCATCCCCCACTTGCGAAGGGCCTATCTGCTTCTGGAAGAGATCGAGGTTGTCTGAACCCGGTCGCACAGATTACCCTCGTTTTCGCGGCAATAAACGCCGGAGAAAATGTCGCAACTTTGTCAATTTGTCCTTGCCGGATAATGAATTCCGTTTGGCTTCGCTGTACCTTTGTGGCAGGACTTCGGCGCGACATTCGGGTTACCGCTGATCCCGGGGCTTGGGTTGCAGGTTAGACAAATGATTCGATTCGAAGACGCAAATGCTCAGACATACGCCGACTGGGGATTAAAATCCGGTCTCGAGATTCACCAGCAGTTGAAAACCGAGCGGAAACTGTTCTGTCGCTGCCCCGTCCTGCCCTATACCGATCACGTCGATGCCGAAATCCTGCGCCATATGCGGCCGACCCTTTCCGAGCTGGGTGAGTATGACGGCACGGCCTTGATGGAGTACAAGACCAAGAAAAACATTATCTATCAACTCAATAACAATTCTGTCTGCACCTACGAGATGGATGACACGCCGCCTTTTGAACTTAATCCTCAGGCCCTGGACATCGCGCTGGAGATCACCCTTCTCCTGCAATGCAATATCGTCTCAGAGTTGCACATCGCGCGCAAACAATATCTCGACGGCAGTATCCCGACCGGGTTTCAGCGGACGACCATCGTTGGCATTGAGGGCGAAATCCCGGTGGACGGCAAGAAAGTCCGTATCATTCAGCTTGGTCTCGAGGAAGATTCCTGTCGGGAAGTTTCCGATATCCGGCACGAGCGGGTCTATCGCACCGACCGGCTGGGCATTCCGCTCGTGGAAACGGTAACCTATCCCGATATGACCACCCCCCAAGAGGTCGCCGCCGCCGCGCAGGTAATCCGTTATCTGACCCGGGCTACCGGCCGGGTGCGCACGGGGATCGGCGCGGCGCGGGAGGATGTCAATGTCTCGGT
>JAJRUJ010000057.1 GCA_024277855.1 Candidatus Zixiibacteriota bacterium | reverse complement strand
GAAGATGTCTTTGTCTTCGACACTTTCATAAAAATCGCGGAGATAATTGTATTCGCCCAACAACGCCGGGCCGCCAACCAATGAGCCGGTGGAGGTGCCGACCGCAATTTTGAAATCCAATTGCTTGTCTTTGAGCAGATATCTCACCGCCCCGGCGGTGAAGGCGCCCTTGGAAGCGCCGCCGGAAAGAGCCAAAGCCAGGGTCATCGCCTTATTCCTCCTCGAGTGTTTCACGCGCGCGTTCAAGCGCGTCTTTGAACCCGCATATGATCAAAGCGGCTTTCTTCCGGTCATCGAGCGACGACGCGGGCTGTCGGGCCGCTTCCCGTTCGGCGTCTTCGTGTTCGCCGGCGTAAAAATCCGCAAATTCGGTCCCGGCGTACTGCTCATTGACTTTCCGGGTGATGCAGGCCGGATCGTCGCAGTCGGCCAACTGTTCGATAAACTCCGCAAATTCGTCAAGCCAGGCGCGCTCGGCGGCAGCGTCGAGTGTTTCGAGATAAAACCCGACCGCGCCGCTGTGGTTGTGGCAATAGGCGGCACTCGGCATGGTACGCTCATAGGCCAGGCAGCAAAATTCCGGGTTCGGCGGGCACCCGGTCGCGCAGAGCGTCGCCAGGACGAATAACAAAGCCAAACTAACCGGACCGATGCCGGCGGATCGACTCCGACGTGAAGATATCATCATCGGTATTCCTCCCTGGTACAAAGAGATGAAATCGTCGGTGATTCAATTGTATTTCAAACGTGACGAGAGAAGTCCGTCACGCCTGTTCAGCAATGTATCTAATGCGGGCCGTCTGCATATCACTTGCCCAAAAAAATGATTGTGACCGGGATAGATTAATCGCTGCCCAGATGGGAGTAGGCCCGGTGGATGACCGACTCACCGTATTTATCGCGCAGGGAGTCGATAAAGGTGTCGGTAATCTTGTGCCGCCTGCCCGCGGAGTTATCAAAAAGCCCCAGTTGCGGGTTATTCACTTTTTCCCGGAGATGAGAAACCGCCACTCCGAGTAATCGGACCGGTTTGTTCGATTCCCCGACCGCCGCCTGCCAGATTCCTTTGACTATTTTGTAAATATGCAGAGTGTCGTCAGTGTATTGCGAAAAGGTGATCGCGCGCGTGATTGTTTTGAAATCGGTCCAGCGAAGCTTAAGAGTAACCGTGCGGCCCTCGTAGTTGTGCCGCCGCATCCGGCGGGTAACGCGATCACACAGATAATGCAGGGTGGCGAGTTGATAGTCGCGGCTGACCGCTTTCAGCGGGAGCGTCCGTTCATGGCTCATCGATTTGTCCTGCGGCGGTTCTTCCTGCGCCAATACGCGGGAATCATCCTCTCCCCGGGCAATCAAACGAAGCGCCTCGCCGAACGAACCCAGGCGGCGACGGAGTTTATCAACCGGCCAGTGCGCCAAATCGCCGATGGTTTTAATACCGATCTCCTCCAGCGCGCGTAAGGTCGAGGGACCGACTCCCCAGAGTTTGCCGACCGGAAGCGGATGGACAATTTGTATAATTCCCTGTTGGTCGAGCACAGTCAGACCATCGGGTTTGAACACCGATGAAGCAACTTTGGCCATTACTTTGGTCGAGGCAATCCCCACCGAGCAGGTAAGCGAGAGCTTGTCGCGAATGGTATTTTTCAATTGCCGTCCCAGTTGTTCTTCCGAACCGTAGAGATGCGCGCAGCCGGTGATATCCAGGAAGGCCTCATCGACCGAGGTCGCCTGAACGCTGGGGGAAAATTTATGATAGATATTGATCAGTTCGGCGGAGACATAGGTATACTGCTGCAATTCGGAGCCGACAAAGATAACCTGCGGACAGAGCCGCAGGGCCTCGCGGGTGGACATCCCCGACCGAACACCGTATCGCCTCGCGGGGTAGGAGGCGGTGGAGACCACTCCCCGGCTGGTCGGCGAACTGCCGACCGCGATCGGCTTACCGGCCAGGTGTGGATTTTTAATTTCCTCCAAAGCGGCGAAATAGGCGTCCATGTCGATATGGACGATGCGCCGTCCCCGGAACCGGGCCGCCCCCGGCGGTCGTCGTTTTTGATTGGCCTCCGGCTTTTCGAGAAAACCATCGACCCGGTCTTGCCAACTATTACCGAACACAGGACATCACCCGAATTATATTACTCGACCCAGACCTTGCTGAGGGTCCAGTCGGTCAGACGTTCGTTATACATCAGTTGAAATACATTAGTGTTTTCATCGATCACGGCGAAAAACCGGACGATAAATTCGCCTTCCAGTTTTTTCCAACTGCCGGTTATCCGGGTGATTTTGTGCACCCGGTCTTTCCATTTAAAGCGCACCGGCTTGAGCTGGTGTCCGGAGAACACCGCGATCACTTCGATTGGGTCATCCAGGTCCTGATACATCGTTTTCCACCATCGCTTAGGCCTACCACTCCCTGAGTGGGGAAACGTGCCTTATTTCCTCACTGCCCCCGCTACTCCCGTTGCCAGACAATTATATAGTGAAGCGTGATCGGCGTCCCAGACGAACCGCTACATCCGCCGCATCAGCCCGACCACTTTCCCGGCAATGAAAAACCCCGGCGTACTTTTTTCGACAATGATCGGGCCGAAAGCCGGGTTGGCCGGCTGGAGGCGGACTTTGCCGCGTTCGGGGTAAAACTTTTTGACGGTGGCCTCTTCCCCGATCACCGCGACCACCACTTCGCCCTTGCGAGCCGAATCCTGTTTTTTGACCAGAACGAAATCGCCGTCGACGATTCCCTCGTCTTTCATCGAGTCGCCGGTCACCCGTAGCGAGAAGACTTCGCCGGAGGGCAGGAACGATTTGTCGACCGCAAAATGTCCGTCGATATTTTCCACCGCGAGGATCGGCATCCCCGCAGCAACCCGCCCGAGGACCGGGATCGGCTCAAACGGCACCACCGGTTCGTCGACCAGTTCGATGCTGCGCGAGAGGTACGGTTTTCGTTTGATGTAGCCCTTCTTCTCCAAAACGGCCAGCGACTCGCGGACACCGTTGGTCGAGCGGATTTTGAATGTCTGTCCGATCTCCCTTATCGTCGGTGGGATACCGGTGGTTTTGATCACCTTGCGGACATAATCGAAAATCTGTTGCTGCCGCCGGGTCAGCTTTTCTTTCATCTCACCTCCCGCCAGGTTAAATCATTTCTTCCGATCATAACTCCCCTCGTTACCTCGTCCCGCGTCATCCCTCCCCTCGTCACCTCGTCATCACTCCCCTCGTTCCCTCTCCCTTCGTTACCTCGTCCCCTCGTCATCCCTTCTCGATCATCCTGCCGACCAATACATTGGGAAATGAAATCCACCTGAACAAATGTATCGGCCTCTTGTTTTATATACTGAACGTTTGTTTCAATCGTCAATCATATTTTCCCCCTGAGGCGAAAAAAAATGTCGAATTTAAGATTGCCGAATTCAATTTTCAAGATAAATTATCACCTTTAGTGAAGGTTGCGACCGATTTATAACACCGTAAATCGTTGTTCCCAGAGGGTATTGGTAGAAATAGCCGAAAAATAAACTTTATCGTCGACCGAGTGGACCTTATGTTTGTATTATAGATGAAGAGGTACCGAGATAAAGTAAAAAGGAAGGTTGCGTACATGATTGGGCAGCACTCACGATTGACAGCAGTTCTGGCAATAAGCGTTGTGTCCCTGTTTCTGACAATGACGGTGGGCTTTGCCGATGAGGTCAACGGGCCATTGCTGGTTCTCCCGGAAAAGTCGTTTGATTTCGGGTATGTTCCCCAAAATACCAGTATTTCCCACAACTTTGTTCTCAAAAATGAGGGGACTGATTCGCTGTTTATCCTCAACATAAAACCTGGCTGAGGATGCACCAAGGCTCCGTTGAAGAAAAAGGAGCTTGCTGTCGGAGACAGCACATCAGTCGAAATCATTTTCCGCACTGGTCATTACAAAGGGAAAGTCCGGAAATCCACCAGTGTGCGCACCAACGCCAAGAAACAGGAGCGGTTGCAGATTCAGGCCACTATTCTCAAGGATGCCGACACGTCACGCCCGTTGATGCTTGAGCCGACGGCGATCCAACTCGATGAGATCCGGCCGGATAATCCAAACCGTAAATGGAAATTCAAAGTCGCCTTGCTCAATATCGGCGAGGAAAACGTAAAAGTGCACATGGTTTCCGCACCCAAAGGTCTGTTCGACGTGAAACTGCCCGGCAAGGATATCAAGCCCGGTAAGGAACGGTATATTGAATTTAAATTCGACGATAGGATTGGCCAGGAGTTGTTTACCAAATCGGTCACATTCGAACTCAACGACGAGGCCAAGACCCGGTATACCATTCCGATTTCAAAATCTCGTCGCTGGGGACCGACCCGGGCAAGCCAGTAATTGTAAATAATATAGAGAATAAAAAAGCCCCCAAAACGGGGGCTTTTTTATTGGTAAAATCGGGGTATGCTCAGGTCCGGAAGAGCACCGATTCACGTTCGAAAATACGCTTGGCGAAAAATAAGGCGACCAGGGCATAGCAGGAGGTGATTCCGAAAACAGTCAGCAGCCGCCAGACTTTATAGGTCCCGAGAACGATTTCTTTGAGGGAAAGTACGAGGTTGACTACCGGCACAAAGAGCAGTCCGCCTTCAAGCTCGATCCCTGGAATGAAGGCGGCCATCGCCGGCAGGATCACGACCATCAGAATAGGCGTGAGATAACTTTGACCTTCTTTATAGGACTTGGCGGCGATTGCCACGGTCAGTTGCAGGGCCGAGAACAAGGTGGCCGCCGGAATCATCATGAAAAGCAGCCAGAAAACGGTTCCGGCCGACATACTGATCTGAATTGCGCCCTCGGCCATCGAGGCAAAGCCGAACTTGGCGGTAACGGTCATACTGATCAGTGACAACAGCATCGTTACCATCGAGGCGACAAAGGTTGTGAGAAATTTTCCGGCGGCGATATCGAAGCGGGAAACCGGCGCGGCCAGGAGTGTTTCGAGTGTATTGCGTTCCTTTTCACCGGCGGTGAGGTCGAGTGCAGGATACATCCCCCCGACCAAAACCAGAATCAACATCAAATACGGCAACATCATCCCCATGATCAACCCGCCCATCCGCTCGGGAGAGGCGACATTGTCACGTAAAATCCAGAACGGCTTAATTACCGATCGATCCAGGTGTAATTCGACGAGATGGGCGGTGACCAGACTGTCGCGATATTCGATGGCCCAGTCGCGCAGCTTATCGGCGGCGGCATCGGACTTGGTCTCGGATTGATCGTAGAGGATAATCAGGTTGAGTGAATCTCCGGTTTCGATTCGCGCGGCAAAGTTTTTCGGAAACCTCACTGCCGCCCGGATGATTTTTTCATCGATGGCCCTGGAGAAGATCGGGGAAATGATCGAATCGGGAATGTCCTGACCGGCCGGAGAAAATATCCGGTCGACGACCTTGCGGTCGATTGTCGAATCGGCGGCGGCCAGCTTGCGTAATCCGCGCTCCAGACTGTCGACCGGG
>JAJRUJ010000056.1 GCA_024277855.1 Candidatus Zixiibacteriota bacterium | reverse complement strand
CATCGACGGCGACGGGTATCTCAACGAAGCTGATAACTGTCCGTATGCGGCAAATGCCGATCAACTTGACACCGACGGCGACGGTGACGGTTATGTCTGCGATATTGATGATGACGGCGACACTGTCCCGGACTACACGGATAATTGCCCGCTAATCGCAAATACCGACCAAGCCGACGGCGACGGCGACCATGTCGGTGATCTCTGCGATGACTGTACCGATATCGACAACGACGGGTATGGTGATCCCGGCTACCCGGCCAACACCTGCGCTCTGGACAACTGCCCGACAATTGCCAACAGCGGTCAGGACGACAACGACAGCGATGGGGTGGGGAATTATTGCGATAACTGCCCGGATGATTACAACCCTGACCAGGCCGATTCCGACGGTGATCAAATTGGCGATGTCTGTGACGCTTGCGACTGTGCCCAAAACGGAGATCTGAATCTTGACGGAGCGATCAATCCGATCGATGTCGTCTACATCGTTATGTATGTCTACAAAGGCATCGACCAGCGGGAACCGTTGCCCGATTGTCCAATGGAGAATGGTGATTGGACCTGTGACGGCTCAGTCAATCCTGTCGATGTCGTCTTTGCGGTTAATTATGTCTACAAAGGCGGCAACCAGCCGCCCTGTGATGCCTGTGCCCAACCCCCCGCGCCCGCCACGACGGAAGCTGCTCCGGACAGTGATGCCCGCGAGTAGACCTATCTTTTATGCCTTTTGACGCCTGGTTTTTGGGTGGAGAGTCAATATGTGTGTGGAACGGGCGAATTTTGATTGACTTCACGAATAATGGCTATTTTTTGTCTGTTTCGGGTATCCGTGAATGCCCGCCTCATTGGAGGGGTTCCCGAGTGGCCAAAGGGAACAGACTGTAAATCTGTCGGCGAAGCCTTCGGAGGTTCGAATCCTCCCCCCTCCATTTCTTCGGAATTTTCGGTAATACCTCATTCCCGAACATCGCCGTGACTCTTGGAAGATCGCGGAGGTCGTGCACCGCGATCAGGCCATCAGGTAAACGATCCGACGCGTTCAAAGCTTACGGGCAATCATCCGGATATGACGCACAGGCGCAGGGATCGCAGCGCAAATCGATATTTTTGTAGACGTAATTGACCATGAAAACAACATCCACCGGGTTGAGGCCGCCGTCGCAATTCACGTCAGCCGCCGGAACGGTAAATGAACCGCCGCATTCGGGCAGGCCGAACAACTCGCCGGTATTCTTATAGACTTTGTTCACCAGCAGGGTGACATCGACCGGATCAACCTGATTGTCGAGGTTGACATCCCCGATATTTGTGCAGTCACAAGTGAACGAATAATTAATCGCCGCCATCACGTCGATGACGCCCCAGCCATAATCGTTATTCGGTGCGGCCGCATTATCGGCGGTTTGCATCAACGCTTCGCGCACCATCATCGGTGTCCAGTCGGGATGTGCTTCCAACACCAGGGCGGCTGCCCCGCCAACGAGCGGACAGGCCAGCGATGTGCCGCTTACGTAGGTATACCCCGATGTACTGCTCGCTGTCGCACAACGTGCATTTGAGCCAAGCGCGCAGACTTCCGGTTTGATCCGTCCGTCCGCCGTCGGACCCCTTGAAGATGAAGGTGAAATCTCGCCGGTCAGGCTGACCCACCCAACCGACAATACCGAGTCGGCATCCGTCGGGGCAGTCAACGAGGGAGAGACCGGGCCGTCATTCCCGGCAGAAGTGACAAATACGATGCCCAGGCCGGCGGCGATGTCGGCGGCAACAGTTGTCACCGCCGTGTTCCCGTCAAGATCGGCCTGGGTGTACCAATCAATATATCCCAGCGAGGTAGAGACTACATCCGTGCCGTATGTCTCAGCCCACTCCAGGGCGGCGACCATATTATCTTCCTCGATCGGCGTTTCCGATCGCATGTCTTCGGTTTTGGCCAGCAAAAAATCGGCACCGTAGGCCGGGCCATAAACAAAACCGTCGGCGGCCCCGCCCAGTGTGGACCAGGTATACGTGCCATGATAATGTTGTGAAGGCGTATCTTCCGGTTCGTTTTGCGTGTCACCGTCATCAAAGACAAAATCATATTCGGCCAGCACCCGTCCCTCGGCAAAGGCGCTCGCAAATGCGTCATGATCTTTGCGGTAACCGGTGTCAATCATGCAGACCAGCACTCCCGCGCCGGTATACCCGGCATTGTGAGCGGCAACGACGTTGATCTGTTCCAACTGGGCCAGCGAGGCGCCATAATTCAGCGCGTCGACCTGCGTCGGGGCCGTTGGTCGCTGCAACGGCTCGGCGGTGATCTCAACCGGGGAGGATCGATATGCGAGTACCGGCGTAATCTCCCGGACATACGGCAAATCCCCGATGGCCGCGAGACCGGAGCGGTTGATTTGAATACTGGCCGCATTCAACCAGCGGGAAACCCGCCTGAGTGATGCCCCGGCCGTTTCCAGGCCCTCGAGATATTCTGCGGGCACCGGCAGGTCATAAAATGTCGCCCCCTCAATTCCCATTTTTAGTCGGCGTTTTGCGGCACGGGCAGTGATTTGCCGACCGGTTGCCTGCCGGGCCGATACCAGTTGGTCTTTGGTAAAAACACCTTTGTCGGTGAAATGAACCCATACTTTGACCAAGCCATCCTTTTCCATCCGGTCCAGGATCTGATTCGTGATGGGGCTGATAATCTGTTCGTTGCGCGGGACGACTAATTCCTGCGCACTCGAGAATCCATACCCGGCCTCTCCCGTCAGCGCAATCGTCAATAATATACCGACGAAAACAAAGCTAATTCGACCACGTCCACTTCGATAAGTTAAATTCATCGTTGCTCCGTTTGCTCCCGGTTTACAATGCTATTGTCGACCTTAACAACGACGACATTCACACTTCGCGCTCATCCCGGGCAGGTTTCTCCATCCGGACAGTTACCGGTGGTTATCGGGCTGTGACCAGACCCGTTCGCTTAAACCATCATAAACCCCGGCGGTAACAGTGGGGCAATACGTCTCTCTTTCAATGTATACGGTTGACCACAAGTGTCAACTGTTCACGCAGCCGATTTTTGTCTGAATATGTCCGCTGCAATCGGTCGAGGATTCTCCCAAAACCCCCTACTCGGCAACTTGTCCGAGTCGAAGCCGGTTGGGGCGGCCCCAACTCCGGTCACCGAATTGCCCATCCCTGCAAACAATTGCAGTCGTCATGTTTGACCTGGTGTGATGTTACGCCGGGGAGAGTGATCTAATTTATTGCTATATAATACGATAGGTCGGCGAGTGTCCGGGCGTTGAGATCGGCAAGTCATTTGCAGTCAACTATTGCAAAAGGAGCTGACAATGTACAGGCCACGCAGAATACCGGATAGAGATACGTCGGGCGCGAGTTTCACGAATATGGGGTTGTTGACACTCGTGATTGTCGCAGTTTTCCTGGCTTTGACCTTCGGCGAAGCCGAAGGAATGATTCATCTATTCTGAAAATAAAAGGTTAGGTTGAATCCCATCTTTGATTTGAGTGCTTGAGTTTCCTTCCTCCCTGGCCTGGCGTCCCGATCCCCCGAGTCGGGGCGCCGCTTTTTTTCTCCCCCAGCCACAGATTGGGTCAGGATTCGTTCCCGTTTGTCGATTAAAGTAGTAGAGGCGAATGGGGGAAATTGATGGACAGGAAACCGATTGTCGTGGTTGTTGATAATAATCCGGAAATCAGAGAAGTTCTTTCCGGTGTCCTGGAAGCATTAAGTTTCGATACGCGGCGGGCCGACGGAGTCGGCGAAGCAATTCGGCTTATTGAGGAATTGGATGTTTCCGCGGTCGTTACCGATGTCGAAATGTACCCGCGGACGGGATTTGACCTTCCGCAACATTGTCGCGATAGCCAGCGGGGAATCCCGGTAGTCATGGTCTCGTCGTACAGCAATCCGAAAATGCGGAAACGCGCGCTCGCCGAAGGCGCAGTTGAATTCTTGGCCAAACCATTTACCATGGAAGACCTCAACGATGCGCTCGAACGGGGTATCTGTCAAACCGCCGTCTGAGGCCGATCCGATTTATCCTGCCTTGCGCCCGTCTCTGAAGATCACTGTTTTTGGCAAATAAAAAAGCCCCGCTGGTTGCGGGGCTTTTTCTTTACTATTTCACCGTTGCTATTTCGAAAATGCCGGATGATAATCGTTGCCGCCAAACGAGAGTTGTTTAAGGTCTTTCCCGTCAACTCCCACGACATAAATATTCCCGTCATAACTTGAAAAAGTCAACCAGCGGCCATCCGGCGACCAGGAGACCGCGTTGGGACGGATTTCCAATCCCGCCGGCGGTG
Source organism: Candidatus Zixiibacteriota bacterium (assembly GCA_024277855.1). Classification (GTDB taxonomy): domain Bacteria; phylum Zixibacteria; class MSB-5A5; order WJJR01; family JAJRUJ01; genus JAJRUJ01. Next base: position 30,229 of record JAJRUJ010000056.1, on the reverse strand, counting down.
TGAATACTTTCATCTTGGTTCGTGTGGCGACGTTAACCAGGTAAATCCCCGGGTTCCTGGTATCTTTACTGATATAGGCGATCGAGGCGCCGTCAGGGGAGAATGTCGGACAACCGGCTTTGGCGAATTTGGCCGCTTCCTGGCGGAGTTCTTCTTCGGTGCGGGTGACCCCTGACCGGGGTACGATCACCATTCCATATTCGCGTAACGCCGTCGCTTTATCCTTTTTGCGCTCCATGTGGATATAGGCCACCAGCTTTTTGTCCGGTGATATTGTCGGTTGAATACCCAGAAATGAGCCGGGGCCTTTGTCTTCCGGAGTCACCGATTCGACCAGGGAGCCATTCCAGTTACGAACGCGAATCCGGTATTCCGGAAACAGAGAGTTGACTTGGTTTGCACCGACGTCATAGACATAGACAAAAAGTTGATCATCATCAGACCACTCTGGAAACATCGAGCCCAGGTCGTTGGTGATATACCACCAGAAATTTTTCCCGGCAGAATCGATATGGGCGACCTGGATATTATAGCATTTATGGCCGCCCCCGGTCCCATCGGGATACTCCACGGTTACCTGTCCCTGCCGGGAATAACAGATCCGTTTGCCGTCGGTTGACCACGACAATCTGCCGCCGACATTTCCCCAACTATACAGTTCACGCGCTCCGCTGCCGTCGGCAGCCATCATCCAGAGATTGCCGCCGCGGATGAAAGCGATTTTCCAATCGGGGTCAGGGGTATACTCGGCCGCCGCCGGTATCGCCAGGGACAGAAAACAAATTGTCAGAATCAATACCGTCAATGTCTTGGACAAAAGATCCTCCCGTTCTTAATCGTTGTCGATCATGGATGGTTTCGCATTACTTTTTTATATCGGCGCCTGGGAATTATTGCACAAGAGAACCTGGAAACAACCTTCACCGCTTCATATCTTCCTGATATCGTCCTGTTTTCCCGACAGCACTCCTTTTTGTACCAAATACGTCATATAAGGTTCGTTCACTTGCCGGTATATACCATCGGATAGTGGCATTTTGCAATGCCTTCGGGCGGAATCCTATAATCTCCGGTTGGCCAAATGGTCTACCTTGTGCCGCAGATTGCCTATAACATAATGTCACATCATAGCTTGAGTCGACCTCGGGCGCCTTGGCCTCCCGTTTGCATATCCCGGGGCGGAGAGAATAAACAACGGGCCTTTGGGAAACAGGTGTTCTATGCAAAATATGCACAAAAATAACTTTGGATTTACTCTCATCGAATTGATGATCGTGGTGGTCATCATCGGCATCCTCGCCGCGCTGGCCATCCCGCGAATGATGGCCGTCGGCGTGCGATCCAAACAATCAGAAGCAAAAGGTATTCTTAAGCAGATCTATACCGAGGAACGCGCATATCGCCAACTCCATGATCGGTACGCTTTACCGGCAGGCGTCGCCGATAAAGACAATCCGAATACCTTTATGCCGTTGAAAGTTGAAATCATGCCGTCCGCGCGATATAGTTATACCATCACCTCGACTGACGGAGGACTGGCGGATTTTCTGGCGACGGCGACCGTGGCCGATCCCGGTCTGGATGCCGATGCCGCGCCGGATATCTGGACGATAGACCAGCACGGCAATCTCGTTGCTGTCTCTGATGACGTGATGCTCGAATAGTATTGTGGAAATATAATCTCTGGGTCTGATCTGCAATCCCGGGCTGTTCGCGGTCGAAATTTGAGTGCCGGGATGGAAATGGGGCAGGACAATGAAAACCTGGGTAAGAAGGCAGCACGGATTTACCCTGATCGAGTTGATGCTGGTTGTCGTGATCATCGGGATTCTGGCCTCGTTGGCCATCCCCCGCATGCTCGCCGCCGGTGTCCGCGCTAAACAGTCTGAGGCCAAAGGTGTCCTCAAACAAATCTATACCGAACAGCGGTCTTACCGGCAACTCTACGACAAGTATTTTATCCCTGCAGGGCCGGCCGACAAAGACAATCCCCAGGCGTTTATGCCGTTGATGGTGGAGATCATGAGTAGTGCACGCTACACCTATATCATTACCTCGACCGACAACGGTGCAGCAAACTTCATCGCCCGCGCCATTATTCCCGGGCCGGGTCTTGATGACGACGCCGCGCCTGATAGTTGGCAAATTGACGATGACGGCATACTTCAATCGATTTCTGATGATGTGATTTTTGAATGAGCGGGTTATTGCAAAATGCAAATCCAATCGCAGAATCCGGAAGGCACATTGCGAAAACGACCAATTCAAAGGGGGAAACAAAAGACCAGAGAGTCGTCAAGAGTAGCTGTAATGTGTTGACTGAACAGCTCTTGCAATATGCGTAGAAATTCTTTTGCTCGATGGTCAAATCAAGGCACGGTCTTTGCAACCACACTACACAAAGACAAAAGCGAATGCTAACAAGCATCACAACCCAAGGAGGCAGGATGTTTTCCAAAATCCACGCGACCCGCAACCAGAAGGGCTTCACGCTGATCGAACTGATGATCGTTGTGGTCATCATCGGGATCCTTGCCGCTCTCGCTATTCCGCGGTTCATGGCATCAACCACCCGCGCAAAGCAGTCGGAAGCCAAGGAAATCCTGAAACAAATTTACACTATGGAACGCGCGTATCGCCAGGAATATGATACGTATTGGGGCAACGGCATCGCCGCCGACGCCGACAACCCAACCAACTTTGCCCGCATCGGTGTCGAAATCATGCCGTCTTCGCGCTACACCTATACGATCACTGCTGACGCCACGACCTTCACGATCCAGGCACTTGCCCCGGATCCGGGCCTTGACGATGATGCCGCGACCGACGAATGGACCATTGACCACAATGGGACATTGACGATGGTTCACGACGACGCAACCGAGAGTTAATCGACGTTTCATGCCGAAACGCCCGGCCCGGACCAGAGAGGTCCGGGCCTTTTTTTATCCTAATACCCGCGTTATTGCCAAAAAACCGCCATTTTGGCCAATATCGCCAAATATTTTTGTTTTTTCTCTAAACTATTTGAGTGAAATACCGTATACTGTCGATGTACAACGGAACAGAAAGATTTTTGCGGAACGGCCGCACTGCGCTTCAGCTTGTTCGGGGATTCCAAAAAAAGTCTGACTTGTTTCACCGGCCATAGTGGCCACAACGGACGCGGGACGCCGTTTTCGTCCCAGTTTCAAAGGAAGTGGATCATGGCGGAAGGTACCGTCAAGTGGTTCAACGACAGTAAGGGTTTTGGTTTCATCGAACAATCTGGCGGACAGGATGTTTTTGTCCATCACACCGCGATTCTTGGCGAGGGTTTCAAATCTCTGGCCGAAGGTGAATCTGTGGAATTCGAAATCGTCGACGGTCCCAAGGGCCCGCAGGCGGCCAATGTGCGTAAAGTCTGAACTTGACGCATAAACTGTCTCAATCCCCGGTCGGTTTTCTGACCGGGGATTTTTTTGTACCTGTCGCACAATTTGTGGAGTCGAAAAACCGGATGTGCGGCCGTCCCAAACTTGTTTAGGGCGGAAATCAAGCGATCGTCATTTTATTGTACGCCTCCGGCGTGCTTTAGGACCTTATGCTCAACGGGTGCAACCGTTTTTGAAATGTTGCATCTACGGTGCGAGTAAGGATCACAGGGGTTCTGACCGACAAACCATGACTACCGGTTTTTTGCAAAAGTCTCTTTGGTCAAGGTCACGCCAGCCGAGGGGTACGCCGGCTGTTTACTCTTGAATTGCCCCGCCCCCCGTACTATACTCTACCCGATAGCATGACCATTCTTGCATCGGGGACCAAACGTGTCGTCATCCTCCCGCGCGCCCAACGGCATACCGATCACTCATTGGCTTCCCACACCCGGCCGTCGCCGCCCGGCTCTCTGGGCGGCAATCTTGCTTGCCGGCGGGATAATCCTTGCCCGCCTTACTCCGCTTTCGGCATTCGCCGCTGGATTTTGTGTAGTGGCCGCCTTGCTGGGTATATATTTTTTCTCACGCCTTCGCCCGTGGCTTGGGTTCGCCTCCACATTGATCTTGTGGGTGGCGCTGGGGGCGTTTCGCTATGCCGCCGACACCCAGTTATTGCCGTCAGATCATATTTCACAGTATCTGCAGGAACCAATTGAGGCCGAAATTTTCGGCCGGGTTGTCGATCTGCCCGACCGGCGCGACAAGTCGACCAACCTAGTGCTGGATGTCCGTCGCCTGACCACCGAATCGCAACAGTATTCCGTTTCGGGCAGAATCCTGGTGCGCGTTGCCGACACCTCACGGCATTTTTCCTATGGTGATTATCTGCAATTTTCCGGGTGGTTTGAACGGCCACACCTCGCGCGCAATCCTGGCGGATTCGATTATCATCGCTACCTGCGTGATCGGGGGATTTCCGGCACAGTTAGTGTCGGGCGCAAGTCCGGCTTACGGGTCTATCCCGATCCCGGCGGTGCGCTGTTTTATAACCGGCTGATCATTCCGCTCCGCGAGTATATCCTCCACACCTTCCGCAAATACCTTCCCGGACCGACCGGAACGCTGCTGGCGGGCTATATCATCGGTGAAACGCGCGAGATGCCCGACGATGTCTACAACGCGTATCGCCGTTCGGGCACCCTCCATTTGCTGGCCGTCTCCGGTTCAAATGTCTGGCTGGTCCTCGGACTGTTCTGGCTGGTTTTTCGCGCCCTGCGATTGCCGCGGTTATTGCAGACTGGATTGTTACTGCTTAGTCTTGTGGTGTTTTGTTTTGTCACCCGTAACGACCCGTCGGTCGTGCGCGCCGGGTTGATGGCCGCCCTGGTGCTTTTGGGACAACTGTTCCACCGCCGGCTGGATTTATTGAATATTGCCGGTGCCTCGGCAGTAGTCATTCTCTTGTTTTCACCGCATCACCTGTTTTTGCCCGGGTTCCAGCTCTCTTACGCCGCCGTGTTGGGAATTTTGGTTCTCACGCCGCCACTGTATCGTCTGGTTCCCGCTCGCTGGAAACGTTCGGTCATTGTCCGTTGGGTGGTGGGTATCTGTGCCTCCTCAGTCGCGGCCACGGCGGCGACCGCACCGATATTGGCGCTGCATTTCGCCATGATACCGGTCGTCTCGGTTCTGGCCAACTTGGTCATGGTCCCGCTTGCCGGTCTGGTCACCTATGGTGCGGTATTGCTGGTATTGATCGGCGATTTCTGGCCGGCGGGGGCCCGGTTCGTGGCCCTGCTCGTCAAATTCCCCGCGGCCTGGTCGATCGGGGCAGCCCACTTTTTTGAACACCTCCCGATCGGACAGCTGCGTTGGGCGGAGCCCGGTGTGTTCGCCGTGGGTAATTATTTTCTCGTGCTGGCCGCTTTTGCCTCCGCGCGCACCTGGTATCGCTGGCTGCGGCCGGTGGTTTTCTATGCCTTACTCGTCGCATTGATCGTCGTCGGGGGAAAATTATTTGCCCGGCCGACTACAGGTGAAGTGATGTTTTTTGACGCCGGGTATTCTCGACTGGTTGGTTTGCACCTCCCCGGACAACCGGTTCGATTTATCGGCGGCCGGGGCGCTTTCTCTTCGGATAACCGAGAATGGATTATCGAACCATTTCTCAACTCCGGTGATTGGCCGACACGCCCAATCGTCCACGATACCCTGACAGCAGCCCGCGCAGTTTTTTTCGAAAGGGGAGAGGTGCCGATATCCCGACAACTTACTGACGACCACCTTCGCTGGCAGCGTTATCTCGTTTCCACCGACAGTGCCGGGGCCGGAACGATCCTGGCTGACTGTTTTGATGTCCCGGGCGGCGGCCGACTGGTAATACTCTACAATAATAGTCCTGCCTTATACCGCCGACTCGTTTCCGGTGGCGAAACCAGCCGCCGAATTATCCTGGCTCTGCCTTACGGACTACCCTCCGCCGACTGGCGCGAAACCCTTACCTCCTTCCCCTGCACTGAGTTGGTCCTTTATGGAGGCGCCGGACGCCTCTCCTCGGCGGCGGCCCGCACTGCCTGGCTGCGCTGGTTTCCGGCGATGGCGGTCCGGGCTACGGCTGTTGACGGGGGTATTCTTCTCCGACTCGACAATTCACTCCAGGCCGTCAGTACCGTCCGCTGATTGATCCCGGTCTGGTTCCTCAAGCCCCAACGCAGAACTCCCGATAAAAGAATACTGGAGAGTACTTTCTCTTCGGGAGAATGGACCGATAGATGAGCTTTGCCGGGAATCTCGCAACTGTTTCGTTGGGCGATATTCTGCAACTGGTTTCGACCGGGCGGCGGAGCGGCGCCCTGGTCACCGTGCGCGGTCGACAGAAGAAACAGATATTCTTTCGTGACGGTCGGATAATCTATGCGACATCCGAATCGGCGGAGGAGGACCGGCTCGGGCAGTTGCTGGTGCGTCACGGCCGCCTGACTCCCGAACAGTTGGCCGAAGTGCTCAAAGTGCAAAAAAGTCGGGGCAAGCTGCTTGGCGAAATCGTAATCGAGCGCAATTATCTCGAACGCCACGAACTAATCGATGCCCTGCGCCTGCAAGCCGAAGAAATTATCTACAGTCTTTTTGCCTGGGGCGACGGCGAATTTAATTTTGTCGAGAACCGCACGCCGCCGGAAAACATGCCGGAGATCGACCTCGACACGATGAATGTGATGATGGAGGGCGCGCGGCGTTTCGATGAATGGGGCCGCCTTCGCGAGGAATTGCCCCCACCCGACTATTTCCTGCGGATGCGCACCCGGCCGATCATGACCGCCGAGGACGTGACACTCTCACCGGAAGATTTGGAAATCCTGGCCCTCGTGGACGGTCGGCGGCAGGTTGAGGAAGTGTTGCAATTGCACCCGCGCGGCGAATATAGCGCCGCCCGCGCCTTGTATAACCTGCTCGAAAGTGAATTGGTCGAAGCGTTGCCGGTCCATGACGGTGAATCGGGCAGCCCCGAAGAAATGGCCCGGGTTTACGAACTGGTCTTCAAGCTCTATTCGCACTCACTTACCCGGGTCTATCGCCAGTTGACCGACCTGCTGGGGGAAGGTGGCGAACAGGTTTTCCGCCGTGCGGTGGAGCGCAAGATGACACCCGGCCTGTTTGAGGCGCTGACTCAGGGTGATTCACCCGCCGCGCTCGAGCAATTCAACAAACTTGTTGCGGGCATGCCCGATTCGATTCGGTTGCACAAGGTTCTCAGCCAGGCCGGCGATTTGTTACACGACCGTCTCCGCCTCGTTTACGAATGTCTCGGCAAACGGACCGTTGGACGATTGGCCGAATCGATCCAGAAAGATGTAGCGTTCCTGCTGGCCCAGAAACGGGACTTAGCCGATAGATATGACATAGGGAGCGATTTTTCCAATTCGCTGAGAGTACGATGAGATACTTCCTGAGAATATTGCTGCTTGGTTGCGCAATGGTGGTTCCCACCAGTGTGGCTGAAGCATCGACCGGGACCGGGGTTGGCGGCGTATTCCTCGAGTTTGTCGGCCTGCTTTTGGCCTTTGCCTGTTTTGTCGTGTCCTGGAAAGTGCTCTCCTTCGTTCGCGGGGGACGGCTGGCGGCGGCTTGGCAATGGCTGACTTCGGCATTTTTCGCTTTCGCCGCGGCGCAGGCGCTTTCGTTGCTGGTCGAGTTGTCGTTTCTACCCGTGGCTGGAGAGATTGTTATCTTCCTTCGGGCGAGCGGTTTGTTCTTGTTGTTGTTTGGGATGCTCAAGATGCGCAAGGCCCTTGCCTGAGCGGGCTTCCACCGGTCCACGCGAGTGCTTCGCGTTGGCGGCCGGATGATAACGGAGTTTATGAAATCGGTCGCAAATGCTGAAAATATGAACAGCTTGTGCGAATATTTCTCAGCGGTTAAGCGGCTGGTTTTATTGGTCGATAAGGACTATTAACGCAAGGGGATGCCCCGATTGGCCGGGGATCTCCGAAATCGCGCGTTCCTGGTCTTTACTTAGGGGTTGTCATGATCAATGTCGTCGAACTCGACGAACGGATTGAGAAGTGTTTATCTATCCTGCACGACAATCCGCGATCACGGATTTTTGCGGCATTGGCTGATGCCTACCGTCGGCGCGGTGAGGTCGGCCGCGCGTTTTCGATTTGTAAAAACGGCCTGCGCATCCATCCTAAGTACGGCGCCGCCCACATTGTTATGGCCCGGTTGTACCTGCATCAGCGCATGATCGAACAGGCGCGCGAGTCGGTCAACAAGGCCATCGAAGCCGAGGGACAATCTCGGGCCACCGATTTCCTCCTGGCGGAGATACATCTCGAAACCGGTGAATTGCAAAAAGCGCGGGAAATCCTTAAGCGACTTGCCGCCGATGGTGGGAAAGACGCGGCGTGGAAGAGCTTACACGAGCGTTTGGGTGAATATAACCGGCGCAGTACGCCTCCTCCTCCGTCGGGCTCGCCGACACCGGTAACAAAACCGGAACCGGCTATCGCGGTGGTCAAACCACAGTCGGTCTATTGTGCTACGGCCGATGATTTTATCAGTGAACTAAAAAAAATCCCTCGCCTCATTGCGTGCGCCGTGCGACAGGGGACAGACGAGTCAGCGATTACGACGTGCAGTCCGCCGGAAGAAACCCGCGTGATTGCCGAGGAATTTTACACGCTTCACCGCGAAATCAATCAGGCCCTGACCGAGAAGGGCTGGGGGCCGTTGGCCGTGTTACGGGTGGAAAACACTCAAAACCAATGGTGTATGATTGGCGGTGGCGACGTTGTCGCAATGTTGATGGGATTGCCGCGGCTCGGCTACGCCGCGGCCCTGCGCCGGACGGCCGCCTGTCTCGAACAACTCGTCGAGAGTGATAACTTTGGGATTTCAGAATCGCCGTCGCGATCGGTCTCCACCGACCAGACAGCGGAGTAAGACGGGGAGAGTGCAGATGGTAACGAAAGCGGCCATTGTTCGTCAGTTGATCTTATTGTCGGCGTCGATTTGTGTGATCCCGTTGTTGTTATACCCCGCGACGCTCGGCTTGCCGCAGCTTCACTTTCATCCGTTGTGGCTGGCCGTTGAATGGGTCTTCTACTTTGTCGTTTTCCTCGCCTTGCTGCGAACCGAGAGTATCCGAAAAAAGATCACCTCGGCTTTCATCACGCTGGCCTATCGCCATCTCCTCGGCGCTTTGTTGGCCGTCCTGGTGACGGCGATTACCAATAAAGCCCTGACGCAGACGTTGCCCCATTGTCTGTGGGTCTATACCCCGGCGGTACTTCTGCAGGTGGCCTTTGCGCCGTTTTTCCTCCGGTCGCTGTTTTGCCGTCCGTGGGCGCGCGTGGTTCGCTTTGCTATCGATTCCGGCCGCCAACCGGTGAGCAGGCAGGAGTCGTCTGCGGGATTCATCTACGGGGGAGAGCCGACCTCGGTGTCGCCGAAAGAAGAAACGGCCGGAGAGGTATCCTTCGATGCCGCCACCGCCTGGGTGGGAGACTTTTCCGGGGTGCGCCTTGCCGCGGTAATTGACGACCGCGGGCTGCTGGTTTCACACTGGACGCGACAGACCTATACGCAGGATGCCGAATACTGGGGTGCGGTAGCCCGGGAGATCGCCCGCTTTCATCAGCAGTGGCCGGGACCGGCTGAGGCAACCGACTTACGGCGGGTCGATTTGGAAACAGGTTCAGGCAGATTGAATATTCGGCGTGCGGGACCATTCTGGCTGGTTGTCCTGACCGAGGCGGAAACCGCCGGGCTGGTGTCTGTGCGCATTACCCAAGCTGTGGAGATGGTTGAAAAATATTACCACGACCGGTACGGTTCGGTCCAGCCGGCCGGGCGGGAGGTTGCCCATGTATGAGGTATTGCAGGAGTTGAACAAGACATCCGGCATCACCGGCAGTATGCTGGTAGCCGAAGACGGAATGGTCATTGCCGCCGATCTCGATTCGACCCACGACGATGAGACCGTCGGTGCGCTGGCCTCCTCGATTGCGGCCAGTGTCCGCAACTCGATGGCTAAACTGGGTCGGGACCCGTTTGAACAGGTTACCATCGAGGCCGATCACAACCAAATGTTTCTGGCTGATGCCGGTGTTGGGATGCTGGTGGTTACCGCCGAACGCCAGGTCAACATCGGGCTGGTTCGTCTCGAAATTAAAAACGCCGTCGGTCGGCTGCAAGAAAATCACTAAGGCGTTCCGGTTGGCGGCCGCAACGGCGGCGACCGGACCAAGGCAGAAAGACATCGCCCATGGTTTCAATTAACTATGCTTCGCGTGAGATCAACTGTAAGATTGTCTACTATGGACCGGGCCTATCGGGCAAGACGACCAACCTGCAATTCGTCCACGGGAAAGTTCCGTCAAAATCTCGCGGTGACCTGATCAGTTTGGCCACCGAAGCCGACCGGACACTCTATTTCGATTTTCTCCCGGTCGATGTCGGGCAGATTGCGGGGTTCAACACCAAGTTCCAGCTCTACACCGTGCCGGGACAGGTGTTTTATGACGCCACCCGCCGCCTGGTGTTGCGCGGCGTGGACGGGCTGGTTTTTGTCGCCGATTCGCAGCCCGAGAAGATGGACGAAAATATCGAGAGTTTGAGTAATATGTTCGACAACCTGAAAACCTGCGGGATCGACGCCGAATCGATTCCCCTGGTGTTCCAGTGGAACAAGCGTGACTTGCCCGATGTATTGCCGGTTGCCGAACTTGAGGGACAGCTTAACCCGAAAGGTATGCCGTCATTTGAAGGGGTGGCCACGACCGGGATCGGTGTCTTCGATACCCTCAAAATGATCACCAAGCTGGTTCTGGAGAACGCCAAATCCCGCGCCGTTGCCCGCGCCCCGGCGGCTCCACCGGTGCGGCAACCCGCCCCCGAACCAGTCAGCGCCGGCGCTCCGTCGAACTCGTCGCCGCAATGGTCGGCCTCGTCCGGCGGTTCCGCGACAGCAACCCAGACCGCCCCAGCCGAAACAACTGCGGTTCCCATGCCGTCAACAATACATCGAGAACCATCACTGCGTGTAAGAGGCGGTTCCGCAAAAACGCGACCGTCCCCGGTCCGTCGGGCGCCAGAAAGCCTGCGGTCCCGCCCAAAACGAAAATCACTTTTCGCCCGCATATTCGGGTGGATAATCGGAAGGTAAGGGGGTGAAGTTGTGAGTGATGACTCCCTGGTCATTTACGAAGAACAGATGGAGAAGATCGATAACGCGATCCTCTGGCTGATCAAACGCGCCGAAGCCAAATGCGCCCTGCTGGTCGATCGCAACGGGCATCTCATCGGCCGTCAGGGATTCACCCAGTCCCTGGATACGACCGCCCTGGCCGCTTTGCTGGCCGGCAGCTTTGCCTCCACCCGCGAAATCGCCAAACTCGTCGGTGAACCGGAGTTCTCGGTCTTGTTTCACCAGGGCAAAAAAGAACACATCCATATTTCCCTGGTTGCCGATCAGTTCATTCTTGCGGTGATCTTCGATGACCGCACGACGATCGGAATGGTCCGCTTGTACTGCCGTGAGACTGCCGACCAGCTCCGGGACATCTTCGCCGACCAGTCGGGAGAAGAGGATGCCGGAGGACTCGATGCGGATTTTTCGCAGACGGCGGAATCGCGTCTCGAAGACATCTTCGGTGGATAATTGCCGGGTCGGCCGGGGCTCCCTCGGCTTCAGTCCCGGCGTATGGTGCAGCAAGTAATTCGGCGTGGTGGTTGAACCTGCATGTCAGAAGAACTCGGACAAATGTTGGTCAAGGCGGGCAAGATTACGCCCGAGCAATTGACCGAAGCCCTCGATATCCAAAAACAGGGTAAGGCCAAGTTGACCGAGGCCCTGGTCAAAACCGGGGCGGTGGCCGATGAGGATACCCTGATCGGCTTTATTGGTAAACAGCTCAACATCGGCGCACTGCGTCTTTCCGACATCGAGTTAAACCCCGAAATTGTCAAGCTTATCCCGCTGGATATCGCCCGCCGCTTTAATGTCATCGGTGTTTCCAAGCTGGGCAAGACCCTGGTGGTGGCAATCGCCGATCCGCATAACATTTATGTTATCGATGCGATTAAATTTATCACCGGCTGTAACATTCAACCGGTCATCTCGCCGGAAAAGGCAATTGCCAAAGCAATCGACCAATACTATACCGACACCGGCGGCATCTCCGAGATACTCAAGGGAATGGAAGACGCCGACGAGCTGGAGTTGGTGGAAACCGGCGGCGATGCCGATGCTGAACTTGACTTACAATCGGCGGTGCAGGACAAGCCGCTGGTCCGGTTGGTCGACGGGATGATTGCCGAGGCCATCCGTAAGGGCGCCTCGGATATCCACCTTGAGACCTATGAAAAGCGCATCCGCCTGCGCTACCGTCTCGACGGTGAATTGCAGGAGATGGCCCCGTTGCCGTTCAAACTGCGCGCGGCGATCATCTCCCGCGTGAAGATCATGGCCGACCTCGATATCTCCGAGCGCCGGCTGCCGCAGGACGGCCGCATCAAGGTCAAGGTTGCCAAGCGCACGATCGATCTCCGCGTTTCGGTACTTCCGACCATTTTCGGCGAGAAGGTCGTGATGCGAATTCTCGACCCGACCGCCCTGCGTACCGACCTGACAAAACTGGGGTTCCCCCAGTCCGCCTATGAGCGTTTTAATAAGACTATTCATTTGCCGTTCGGAATGATTCTGGTTACGGGGCCGACTGGTTCAGGTAAGACAACCACGCTGTATTCGGCATTACAGACACTCAATACAAAAGATACTAATATTATGACCGCCGAAGACCCGGTCGAATTCAATTTCGACGGGATCAACCAGGTCGCGGTCAAATCGGCGATTGGACTGACTTTTGCCAAGGCGTTGCGTTCCTTTTTGCGGCAGGATCCCGATGTGATCATGGTCGGGGAGATTCGTGACGGTGAAACGGCCGAAATTGCCATCCGTGCCGCACTGACCGGTCACCTGGTATTTTCGACACTGCATACCAACGACGCGCCCTCGACGATCAATCGACTGGTCGATATGGGGGTGCCGAATTACCTGGTTGCCTCGGCGACAAAATTGATTATGGCCCAGCGAATGGTGCGGACCATTTGCCCCTTTTGCAAAGAAGAGATAAAAGTCACGCCCGAAATGATTAATATGCTCGATGTTGATCCGGCCGACTATTCGAACCTCAAGGCATTTTCCGGTAAAGGGTGCGCCGAATGCAACCAGACCGGAATGGCTGGGCGGACCGGTATTTTCGAGGTTATGTCAATCAGCCCGGAAATCGAGCGGTTGATTTTGCAGGACGGTTCCACTGAAGATATTTCGCGCGTTGCGGTTAAGGAAGGAATGTGTACGCTGCGCTCTGCGGCATTGGATAAGATGATCGCCGGTGAGATTCCGTTTGAACAGGTCCTGGCGCAATCCTCCTGATCGACAAAAGAGATAAGCATCATCGGGTACGGGGTCGATAATAATATATGAGGCCCGACGGGGTCTCCGAAACCTTTGCAGACAGGAAATGTGATATGCCGAGCACAGGAATGGTCTCTCTCCGTGAATTGCTGGAATTGATGGCCGAGAAAAACGCCTCCGATTTGCACTTGGCTGTCGGTTCGCCGCCGCAGTTGCGTATCGACGGAAAGTTGGTCAAGACTGATATTGATCCATTGACTCCGGAGATGACCAAAAAACTGGCTTATTCGATTATGAACGAAAAGCAGCGGAAGAATTTCGAGGAACACAATGAACTTGATCTTTCGTTCGGTATCGAAAACCTCAGCCGGTTCCGTTGCAATGTGTTTCTCCAGCGCGGCAACGTCTCAGCGGCTATTCGCCAGATTCCGTTTTCCATCCCGTCGTTTGAGGACCTTGGGCTGAACAAAACTATCGCCGATTTGGCCAACCTCCCGCGCGGGATGGTGCTGGTGACCGGCCCTACCGGTTCGGGCAAATCGACCACCCTGGCCGCGCTGCTGGACAAGATCAATCGCGAGCAACATTGTCATATTCTGACAGTTGAAGACCCGATCGAATATCTCCATCGCCATAATGCCGCTATTGTCAACCAGCGCGAGGTCTATACCGACACCAAGTCGTTTCCCGCGGCGCTTAAATACGCCCTGCGTGAAGACCCCGATGTCGTGATGATCGGCGAGATGCGCGATCTGGAAACCGTCTCGGCCGCGTTAAGTATCTCCGAAACCGGCCACCTGGGTTTTGCCACTCTGCACACCAACTCCTGTGCCGATTCGATCAACCGGATCGTCGATGTCTTTCCGACCAACCAGCAAGAGCAGGTACGTGTTACCTTGTCGCTGGTCTTGCAGGCAGTGGTTTCGCAACAGTTGATTCCCCGGATCGGCGGGGGACGGGTTTTGGCCACCGAGGTCCTCATCTGTACGCCGGCGGTGCGGGCGGTTATTCGCGACGATAAGATCCACCAGATATATTCTTTGATGCAGGCCGGTCAAAAGTTTGGGATGCGCACGATGAATCAGTCCCTGGCGGACTTGTATTTCGCGCGCAAGATAACTGTTGGCGATGCAATCGGCCGTTCGACGAACCCACAAGAGATTAACGAGATCATCGGCAGGAAGCAGGCCGCTGCGACGGCAATCTAAAGCCGCCGGGTGATCACGGGAGGAAAATATCGTGCCGGTTTTTGAATACAAAGGGAAGACGATTGGCGGGACGATGGTCTCGGGGGAGTTGAAGGCCAAAAGTCGCGCCGACCTTGAACGGATACTCCGCCGCAAGCGGATCCTGGCCAACAAAATTTCACGCAAGCCCTCGGAGATCAACATCAAATTCGGCAGCGGGATCAAGAAGGTCCACATCTCGCGCTTCACCCGCCAGTTTGCCACGATGATCGGGGCCGGATTGCCCATGATCCAGTGTCTCGAGATTCTGGCCGCCCAGTCCGACTCCGCCGAAATGCGCAAGATCATCACTGATATTAAAGAATCGGTTTCCGGTGGTTCGACCCTGGCCGAGGCGATGCGCAAACACCTGAAAGTCTTCGACGAATTATATGTCAACATGGTCGAGGCCGGTGAGGTCGGCGGTGCACTGGATACTATTCTGGTTCGGTTGGCGGGTTACCGCGAAAAAGCCGATGCCCTTGTGCGCAAAGTGCGCGGGGCAATGATGTATCCCATTGTGATCGTCGTGGTCGCGACCGGCATCACCATCGCCATGCTCACCTGGATCGTCCCGGTGTTTGCCAAGATGTTTTCCGGTTTGGGAGCCGAGCTGCCCATGCCGACTCAAGTCGTCCTGCGGATTTCCGGCTTTTTGCAACAGAATATCCTCTTGATGGTCGGCGGGTTGATAACGGCGATTGTGGCTTACAAATTGGTGAAGAAAACCGACCTGGGGGCGCTCAAAATCGACGCGGCGAAATTGCGCATGCCGATGTTGGGGACACTGGTCCGTAAGAGCGCGGTTGCACGGTTTACCCGGACACTCGGCACACTGCTGTCCTCCGGCGTT
This sequence comes from Candidatus Zixiibacteriota bacterium, assembly GCA_024277855.1. Taxonomy (GTDB): domain Bacteria; phylum Zixibacteria; class MSB-5A5; order WJJR01; family JAJRUJ01; genus JAJRUJ01. The sequence goes on along the minus strand of JAJRUJ010000056.1, from coordinate 14,815 downwards.
TCCATTCTCGACGCGCTGGAAATCACGGCCAAGACTGCCGGTAACCGCGTCTTGCAGGATGCGATCCGCAAGTCGGTGATCTCGATTGCCGAGGGTGATACAATCACCGCCCCGCTCAAAGAGACCGGGGTGTTTCCGCCGATGGTCACCCAGATGATTTCAGTCGGTGAGAAGACCGGTGGCCTGGACGATATGCTCTCCAAGATTGCTGATTTTTATGATGAAGAAGTCGATGCGGCGGTATCGGCGTTGACCTCGATTATCGAACCGGTGATTATCGTCTTTATGGGTGTGGTTATTGGCGGCATCTTAATCGCCATGTACCTGCCGATGTTCGACATCATCGGCCAGATTCATTAATCGCTGTTTTTCGGACGGCCCGCCGATTCCGGCGGGCCGTTTTTATGTGATGTTTGTCTACCGTACACATACCCGCGACAACGACGGCCGGGCCGTCTGGGGCCTCGGTGTGCGTGCGTTGGTGTGTTTTGTAGTGCTCTCCACCGAGTGGGGAATCCTGCACCGTCCCGTCGAATACGACCCGTTGCACACCCTCTACCTGATCTTCGCCGCGATGGTGTTCGGCGCCTATTGGCTTAATCTGCGCTACGGCCATACGCGTGTCTTTTATCTCACTTTGAGTATCCAACTGGTACTCGAGTTGATGATTGTCGCCGGGATCGTTGCCGCTTCCGGCGGCTTGTCCAGTCCGTTTTTCGCGCTTTATCTCCTGACGATTATCTCGGCGGCGCTCAGCTATGGTCTGATCGGCACGTTGTTAATTGCGACGATGGCGGCGATCACCTATGTCTCGGTGGTCCAATCGCCCGAGACCGGGCCGTTCAGCGTCCTGCTCCAGCGATCCTGGCATCTCTGGGAGCAAAGTAACGACAAACAGTTTTTCGCTGTCTTCATGCGTATTTGCATCCTCTATATTCTGGCTTTTGTCGGCGGGTATCTGGCGCAGAAACTCAAGGACAAAGACAATGTGCTCGCCTCGACGTCACGTGCGCTGCAGGCCGCCCGGATGGAAACCGGCGATATTCTCAAACATCTCCGTTCGGGATTGCTGACACTCGATGCCGACGGGTATGTGGCCTATTTTAATCAGGCGGCCGAAGATATCCTCAAAATTCCCGCCCGTTCAGTCCAGGGCCGTTCGGTAACCGAGGCCTTTGGCGGCCGCCATCCGGAGCTGGCCAACCGCCTCAGCGCGGCTCTCCACTCGCAGCAGGGCAAGAACCGCGCGGAAATCAAGGTCATCGTCGAGGGTGGCCGGGCCGTCCCGCTGGGCATCTCGACTTCGATTATGGGTTCTGAAGACAATCGGCGCGGGGTGATCGCGGTGTTCCAGGATATCACCGACGCCAAGAACCTCGAAGAACGCATGCGGCTCAAAGACCGTCTGGCGGCGATCGGCGAACTCGCGGCGGGTATTGCGCATGAAATTCGCAACCCACTGGCCGCAATTTCCGGTTCGGTCGAGGTGTTGATCAACGAACTCGACGTCCAGAACGAAAACCGCAACCTGCTTGATTTGATTGTCACCGAATCGGCGCGGCTCAACGACATCATCACCGAGTTTCTGCATTATGCCCGGACGCGTCCGACTGTTTTGGGCCGTGTACGAGTCGGTTCAGTGTTGGAAGATGTATTCAAAATCGTGCGCCACCGGGCGGAGTTCGACGGCAGGATCCGTTTGCAAAATTCTCTGCCCCAGGACGGCCCGCTGGTCAAATCCGATGAAGACCACCTCAAGCAGCTTTTGTTGAACCTGGTGATCAACGCAGTCGAAGCCATTGGTGACCGGCCGGGGATGGTCTCGGTGACGGCGCGCGATGTTGACTTCGCCGAACTGCCAGAACCGGTCGAACCCGGCAAAAATGCCGACGGCTCATTCACCGGCGTCGAACACTGGCTGCGGTTGACTGTGCTCGATAACGGCCCGGGGATCGATCCCGAAGTCCTCGAAAAAATTTGGCAGCCGTTTTATTCGACCAAGACCTCCGGTACCGGTCTGGGCCTTTCGATTGTCCAGCGACTGGTCGAAAACATCGGTGGCCAGATTGAAATTGACTCCAAGCCCGGCGAAGGCACCGCGATTCATATCTTCATGAAAAAATACGACGCCGAAACCAAGCGGATTCTTCTCCGTCGCGAACCCGCCATCCACTAAACGTTTCATAAAGTCGTCATTCCCGCGGTACGCCTTCGGCGGACGGCGGGAATGACACGGGTCAAGATCCTCGCCCAGACTGGTCGGAACATACTCGTTGGTAGATGCTTTCTCCTCCTGGTGTCAATTTGACGATTTTGAGTTGACTCTCCGAGCGAGGGCAGGTATGGTGCAATCCTGGGTGGATGATGGACGAACGACTGAAACAATGCCTGGCCCCGGTGGCCGATTCGCTGGTCGAATTTGAGGCCGCCTTCCGCGAAACCATTGGCGGCGCTTCCGGTCTGGAAGAAGCCATCGCCGACCATATCGCCGCGGGCAAAGGCAAACGCATGCGGCCCGCACTGGTGCTGTTGTCGCACCGCTCTGTCTCACCCAACGGCGCACCGGCAATCAAGGCCGCCGTTGCCATCGAACTGATCCATACCGCGACGTTGCTGCATGATGACGTCATCGATGTTTCTGAAAAACGGCGGGGACGGCTCTCGGTTAATGCCCGCTGGAATAACCTTGCCGCGGTATTGATGGGCGACAACTTGTTCGCCCGCGCCTTTTGCGTCCTGGTCGAGTTGCACAACGATGAGGTTATGGCGACGGTTGCCGCGGCGACCCGCCGGGTTGCTATCGGCGAGTTATTACAACTCCAGCACACGCGCAATTATGACCTGCGGGAGAGTGAATACCTTTCGATTATTGCCGACAAGACCGCCTCGCTGTTTGGCGCATCCTGCCAGGCCGGTCGACTCAATGGCGGTGGCAATCCTGTCGAAGCGAAAAACTTCCAGCAATTCGGCGAAACGCTTGGGATGAGTTTCCAGATTGCCGACGATCTGCTCGATTATACCGGTGACACGGAAAAAACCGGCAAGTCTACCGGGAACGACATCATGGAAGGCAAGATTACCCTCCCCCTGATCCACGCCCTGCGCAGTGCCGACAAAACACCGCGCGCCGAGATCATGCGGTTGGTCGAATCGTACCAGCCGGAAAATTTCGCCCCATTATGCGAATTGATTGCCGAACAGGGCGGATTTGATTATTCGCATCAAAAAGCCGACCAACTCCGCGCCCGCGCCCTCGAATCGCTCGACGGTGTCCCCGACTCGCCCTATCGCCGGTCGCTCGAACTGCTGGTCGACTATTCGATCAACCGCAATGTCTGAAATGACGCCGCGATGATTTTCTCAGTACTTTCCCGGCGCACTTACGTATATTTCAGGCAAACTCCGGCGCATTTGGAGTGTATGATAGCAGTGATAAATAAACGATGTGACCGATAGATGATTGAATTCACCGACGCATACTGGTATCTCGGCGGTCTGGCTATTGCCGGACTGATTGTATTCACGTGGTTCTACTACCGGCGCACGGTGCCGCCGCTGAGCAAGGCCTGGCGTATCGGGCTTGGGTTGACCCGGGCAATCGCTCTGTTCCTGCTTTTTTGGGCGCTGGCCGAGACCCTCCTGCAATTGACCGACAAAAATGCCGACCCGCCGGTCGTTGCGGGTGTTGTCGATGTTTCCGCCAGCATGATCGCTGCCGATCTCGACCGTGACCCTGACCCCTACCAGCGCGCCACCGACGCCTGGGCGGCTCTTGCCCGGCGTCTGCCGAAAACCGTCGAAGCGGTTGAATATCAAGCTGCCGAGTCATTATTGGTCACCGGCGAATTTCCCGATTCGGGCGGTCAGGCCACCGCCCTTGGCGAGGCGCTCGAATCATTGCAACGTCGTTACGAGGGGAAAAATCTTACCGCCGTGGTTCTGTACTCCGACGGGAATAACAATCTGGGTGCCGACCCCGTTGCCGCCGCCGAGGCCCTGGGTGTGCCGGTGGTGACTGTCGGGATGGGCCGTCCCGACACCGGTCTGGTTCCGCAGATTTTTGATATCACCGTCGATGAGGTAGTTCTTGCCAACCACCCGTTTACGATCAGCGTTCAAGCCGGCGCACAGCATGCGGGTACTTTGCCGTTGGAGTTGTGGCGCGGGAATAAAAAAATCGATGAAAAAACGGTCAAAATCGGCGCCGGCGGCCAACGTGTCGACCTGACGTTTGAAACATCGGTCCCCACCGAGGGACTGCATGATTTCCGGATCGTTCCCGCCGGGCTGGCCGAGGCCGGCCGCTCATTTTTCGTCAAGGCGCTTAAAGAAAAGACCCGCGTCCTGCTTTATGGTTTTCGTCCCGACTGGGAATTCACCTTTCTGCGCCGGACGCTCGACAAATTGCCCGACTATGAAATCACCTCGGTGCTTGCCGGTGGGGCAGGAGGGGACCTTTTGGCGCCCCCGCCGCGCAGCGCCGCCGACTGGAACGGCTATGACGCGGTTATTCTCGTCGGTCCGGATGCGCACTGGCTGCGTTCGACCTGGCCGGCAATCGCCCAACAGCTAAAGCGGAATGGCACCGGCATCATGCTTTTGATGGGGGAGAGCACTTTTTCCCGCTCGGGCGGGGCGCTGCCTTATCCCCTCGATTTCGTCAAACGCACACCGGTCTGGAAACGCGGCGAGTTTCTCCAGTCGGTCGATACCCAACACCTGCGCCATCCGCTCCTGCGGCTGGCCGACACTCCCGACGAGTCGCGGCAGATTTTCGAATCCTTCCCGCCGTTTACCGGTATCTGGGATATCCGAACTCTCCCGCAAAACTCCGCGACATTGCTGACACACCGTCCGGTGGCCCTGGCCGGTTCCCCGGCGGCGCGGCCGATTCCCCTGATCTGGACGCTTCACGACGGGGGAGACAGGGTGCTGGTGGTCAACGGCGGGCCGCTCTGGCGCTGGCGGTTCAACAGCACTGTCAATCCTGACGAAACCGACTATTATCGCCGGTTCCTCTCGTTTTCCCTGCGTTGGCTGACCGTTGCCGAAGACCTCGAAAAACAGCGGATAGAGACCGGCAAGCAAGTCTACGCCGCCGGCGAACCGATCGACCTGCGGGGTTATCTCTACGACGAGGGCTATCGATTTTTGCCGCGCGCCTCGGTGGTTGCGGAGGTGCGCCCCGACTCGGCGACGGCTTCTGTCGATTCGGCGACAGTTTTCCTCCCGCCGGGAGCGGGGGATTTCTATGAGGCCGCGCTTACCGGTTTGCGGCCGGGGGTTTATAATATCTCGGGCCGGGCAGTCATCGACGGCGATACACTCACGCTGGCCGGCGGGAAAATTAAAGTCGAACCGGCCGGGTTGGAAAAATCATCGCACGGGTTGAATGAATCGGTGATGCGGGCCATTGCCGTCGCCTCCGGGGGGCGGTATTATCACGAAGGCGAACCGGTGGTCTTTCTGGATTCGCTGACCTATGTCTCACGTTCCTACGAAACCCGCCGCGAGATCGAAATCTGGAACCGCCCCTGGCTCCTGTTTTTGTTTTTGGCGTTTCTCTCCGGCGAATGGTTTTTCCGCAAACGCAAACAACTGCTGTAATTCGTGGCTGGTGTATCTCCCGTGCGCCAGCGGATCAATGTTGGTGCACAAGGACGTACACCTACCATAATCACGCCCATCTCATGGAATTTACTGGCCAATCCGGTGGCCTGTGCCCATGTGGGTACAGGGCGGATGGGCCACCCGACCAATAATTGCCTGTCCGCGTGACTGATCAATTGCTATCTTTACAGCAGGCCCTGGAGCGACAACATGGGATTTCAGAAGTTAGTGAAAAGTCCGCTGCTGCACCCCTTTCTCTTCGCGGTTTTCCCCCTGTTGTTTCTTCATTTCCACAATGCCGCCGAAACCCCGTTCTCCGAGATACTCATCCCCGCGTTGGTCACCCTCGGCGGGGTCGGCTGTGGTTTACTGCTTGCGCGGTTGTTTCTCAAGGATCGATTCAAACGTGGACTGATTTTGTCGCTGGCGGTTGTCCTGTTCTTTTCCTACGGCCATGTCGTTTATCTCCTGCGCGATTTCGGCCTGACCGCTCTGTCACTGTCGCTTGGTCCGAATACGCTGGTCTCGCTGGTTTGGGTTCTTTTGCTGATCGGGTTCGGCTGGTTGATTGTGCGGGCAAAAAGTGAACTGCTCCGGTTGACCATGGTGATTAATGTCACCGCACTGGTGCTGATTGTTACTCAGATCATCAGCGGGGCGGGCCTGCTGCTGTCGTCCTCGGATTCCTCCCGACGCACCGAGATCACTGTCCCTGAACAACGCCCGGACGGCGACTTGCCGGACATCTACTATATCATGCTGGACGCGTACGCCGGGGAGGAGATCCTTAACAAAGTCTATCGGTACGACAACAGCGAGTTTCTTGATTTCCTCCGGGCGCGGGGTTTTCGGGTTGCGGACTCCAGCCGATCGAATTATTGCGGCACGCTGCTCTCGCTCTCGTCGACGTTGAACCTCAACTACCTCGACAGTCTGCTCAAATTGAACGTGCGGTCCAAAAATCGCAAGCCCCTCGCAAATTTGATTAAACACAGCCGGGTTGTGGAATTTTTACGAAAACTGGGTTACACCTCGATCGCCTTTTCTTCCGGCCTGAGTTATACTGAACTGGAGAACGTCGACATCCGACTAACCGGCTGGATGAGTTTAAGCGAGTTCGAGAATATTCACCTGAGTTCGACACCGATCCCCCAATTATTAAAACTGGGCAAAACACAATATGACCTGCACCGTGACCGGCTGAATTATATCCTCGATAAACTTCCGGAAATCGACGAGGGTTCTGCGCCGCGTTTTGTCTTCGCCCACCTGATCGCCCCGCATCCGCCGTTTGTCTTCGGCGCGGGCGGCGCACCGGTGGCCCGAACGCGGCGTTTCAACTTCACCGACGGGTCCTCCTATTTCCTGGAGGGAGGGAAACCGGAGGAATACCGCAACGGATATATCAACCAGGTCGACTATCTCAACGGCCGCCTGCGCCTAATCATCGACAAACTATTGGGCAAAAATGTCGAAAACCCGCCAGTCATCATCCTGCAGGCCGATCACGGTCCGGGCCTGGGGCTGGACTGGTACAGTCTGGAACGGACTGAGGTCAACGAGCGTTTTTCTATCTTGAGCGCGATCTACCTGCCCGGCGTCTCCGGGGTTCCGGTCGATCACCATTTCACGCCGGTGAACACTTTCCGACTGGTGTTCAATTCATACTTTGGCACCGACTACGACTATCTCCCGGCCGCGCATTACTATTCGACCATCACCGAACCGTATGATCTGACCCCGGTCTTGAAATTCAAACGTGCCAAACATCGCACACCGGTACGACTCGACCGCATTCGCTGACCGGTCGTTGGCGGGTGTTTTTGTTGGGGGGTATGTGTTATTCCGGAGTGATACCGCGCACCCGTCCGGCGATCCGCGATCCATCCGCTCATTCATTGGGCGGGTCTCTTTTCGCGGCACGATCACATTTCCTTTTCTCGTGCCGTAAGCTACCTGTTATCTATCTGCCCGGTCCAGAGTGTTACCCATTTCCCCGGTTTATATCAATAAAGAAACCCACCTGGAAGGCCTGTGCCATTTGAGGTGTGGGCTACCCGGCCATATATCGCATGTTCTTTTCCTGTTTCGATAGCCCAACTCACATTTCCATAATCAAAATGCCAGTACTCTTTTATGTCCACTGCAAAATCCTCTTCTTCGAAGAGACCGATCAGTAACTTCCGATTGTTTTTCGCTTCGGGTGTGATATAAGGATGATACGGGTAACATTTGTCATTAAGGTTCATTTTTAGTCCATCATTCGTTCCAAAACGCATAACGCAATCATTCTTCAAATCATAAATAAGAGCGTCCACAGCCCCACCTGTTGAATGCATGGATTTACTCGGCGGGGCAATAAAATATGAAACGAGCTCTTCAATTTCTTCTATTTGTTTTTTAGGGTATTCTTTCTTCAAAGAATCTACCCTTTCTTCCCATAAAAGCCGTTGATGTTCGAAAGACCGCCATGCCGAACGAATTATTAATGTTTTGTCTTCATTTTCCAAACGTTTGCTTATCCGTCCGATTTTATCAAAAACAGCTTCCCTGACCATATACTTGTAATCTTTTATAATCGACGGTTCAAATATTAAATTAAACCCAGACTCGTTCAGACTAATTAATGGAGAATGATCTTCTTTAATTGAAATAGTTGGCAGATCTTGCATATGCTTGCGATATTTTTGTTCAACCATTTCGCAATACTCTTGGGCATTCAGTTGATCACTGGATACTTTGTTTACATATAGAGAAGTCATAGCTGAGAGTAAGGCTCCGTAATTCAGATCAAATTCTACTTCGTTTCCTACGTTTACGTCTATATTCTTCGCATCAACAATGATGTGGTCACTGCTTGCCCCGATGATTTCAATATCTAATCGGGGAGTCAATCCGGAAACCAGAACATCCTGTAATCCAACACCCAGGATAGCTCTTCTTATTTGGCCCTGGTCTTTAAACTCTGGAATATTTCCAAATGCATCCTGACAGACTTCTCCATATGGCACAGATGGCTTCATTTTTGATTCGATAACTTCCGAAACGAGTGTCATCGCATCGGTGTACAGCCCGGGGATGGGTTGACGATAAAGGGTTTCACAGCCCAAATAGATTGATTCACCCAGTCGCAGGTTATTGATTCTCCCAACATCTTTTGTAGACATAAACCAATTATAGTTGGCAGAGTTACCACCGGAAACAAACTCTAATGTCAACCCATATTTATTTTCAACATCGTTGGCGGTTGCAGACAAATATCCCATTTTTTCATCATCGGGTTTGACCCCGCCAAAACAGGCCAGGTTTGTTCCAATGCCGATAAGCTCAATGTACTCAAGGTCTAATACGTGTTTGATGGTGTTATCTAAATCTGATGGCATCAGCCCTTCTCTTAAATCTCCCAGTTCCACCATTAATATAATTTTATGGGGGCTATCGTAATCAATGGCATACTCTGAGAGTCTTTCGATGACTGAAAGTTCGGTGTTGAGGCTAATATCAGCATATTTTACAACGGCTTTGGCTTGACTAAGACAGGGTGTTCTCAGTAAGAGAAATTGGGCTTGCACGCCGGCATTACGCATCTTTCTGATATTCTCTATCCTGGAATCTGCAAGAATGCTTATCCCGCTTTTCACCAAAGCTTTCGCGACATCAGGGTTTCCGCAAACCACTTTTGTCACGCCGATAACATCAATGCCCCTTGAACCATATAGGTCTTTTAACACTTTGGCATTATGGGCAATTTTCTCAAGGTCTATCTCTATTCTCGGGGTTAGCATATTGTGGAGGCTTTCTTTTGCAGTTCCGGAAAAAGCGTGAATAGCGTGTTAACAAGTTTATCACATCCAAACTTTAAGACATCTGTAGTTGGTAGTCCCTTTTTGGATTCATACTCAACTATTGTGTTTCTTACTTCAGCGTCAGTCATGTCTTCATGGTTAATTGTGATGGCAATTACCTTCGATTGGGAGAATATTTCTATCAATTCGATTTCGCTTTCAAGTGTGGGCATGGGTATATCGGGATAATCGCAATGGTTCTTTCTTTTTGGTGGGTGCTGAAGAATAATTGCATCGGGCGCTGATCCTCTTACGATAGCGCTTGAAGATGTATATGCAGGATGGCTCAGGGCGCCCTGTCCCTCAACAACAATAATATCCGCGTGCTCTTTTTCATAGGCATTTATAATCGCATTTTCAACTGCTCCTGTCGCAAAACCGGAAGATAAAACATCCACAGCAATACCATACTTCCCTCCCTGAAGTAGACCGGTTTGCCCCGTTGTTATAAATGCCGGGTTCAGTCCCACCTGTTTCAAGGCCTCAACTATACTTATCGCAGTTGTCCTTTTGCCAACGGCGCAGTCTGTACCAAGCACTGCTATTACCGGAATTGTGACTTCATGGATGCGTCCTGAGAAATTATGCAGATACTTTCTCAGAGGAGCTTTTCTCATATCATAGATATGGACCCTGTATTGGATCGCCTTTCGGATAAATTCTTCATCTTCGGTGAAAAATTCCGGTAGGCCATTGACGAAGTTCATCCCCGTTTTCATAGCCGCTAAGATTACCTGTCTCTGTTCCGGGTCAAGATATGCTGCCTGTGACGCAATACCATAGATGAAATATTCCGGAACAAAGCCCAGTTTTTCGATGGCATCACTTGTACTTGAGAATACCGGGATCCCTTTTTTTATTCCATCAAGATATTCTCCCGTATCAAGACCAGCCTTCGTGCTATCTATCACACCGAGGATATCATACTTCTCGGAGTGCCGGGCAAGTCCGTTTGCAACCTTACCGTCTATCTTTCCAAATTCATTTTCGCAATATACCAATGCTCTTGCTATCATGGATTGATCTTTCCTCAAATAATGGACGCGGTATTAAGATGACTCACTGCGTTTTCGAATTCAACGAGGCTTTTATAGCCCAGCGTTGAGTAACGGTGTTCCCGGTCATAATACACCTCAATCTAATCGAGAACCTTCATTCGCACCTCCTGTCGGATCAGGAACGTTTCCTCGCGCACCAGTTCGGTTTTCAGCGTCGCAAAAAAGCTCCCCACCACCGCGTTGTGCCAGCGGTTGCCTTCCCGACTCTTGATGACAGTGATACGTGACGCCTGAGCAGCCGTTGATAGGCTTCTGCGGCATATTGGCTCCTCCGATCCGAGTGGCACAACAATCCCGGGCGCACAATACGTCGGCCCAGCGCTTGATACAACGCCGGGTGGCTGACCTTGGTCGGGGTTTATTTTAATGTAGGGATCGAAATATTCGCTATGCGAACCGGGGTCACAGACCCCGGCCACACAGTGCGAGGTATGTATGGCCCGCCCAAACTTGTTTGGGGGGGCAGGAAGAATCTGCCGGTGTCCCACACCTCAAATGGCGCAGGTCCGCCGTGGTGGATGGGAGAGTTGAAATCATCAGAGTGAAGAAGCCCACTCGTCTGTAATTCAGTTCCCTACAATCACTGCCCAAGGTCAGTGATTGTTCGACTTGTCATATCATGAGCACCGCGCCCATAAACCCTGACCGTGCGACTTTCTGCGAAAGTCACTTTGGTCAGGGCCACACAAATAAATACCCGCGCCTCACAAGAGACACGGGTTTGTAATTCCAATTTCAAGAAAACTCAATCAAGTAACCGGTTGTTGAATCTTTTCGTTTAGCGTCGCGAATGCCGCTTTGATCATCCCCAACGATTCGTTGATCTGTTTCTCGTTGATAATGCACGGCGGCGTGAACCGGATAATATGCCGGTGCGTCGGTTTGGCCAACAGCCCCTGGTCTTTCAGCGCAAGGCAGACATCCCACGCCTCGATTCCGCCCTGCGGTTTGATTATCATTGCGTTCATCAAACCCCGTCCGCGAATCAGCTCGATCAGCGGCGATTCGATTTTTCCCAAACCGGTGCGGAAAATCTCACCCATCTTGTCGGCGTTTTCCGCGAGTTTCTCATCCCGCAAAACCCTGAGTGCGGCAATCGCGATTTCGCAGGCCAGCGGATTTCCGCCATAGGTGCTGCCATGCTCACCCGGTTTAATCGTCAGCATAATATCTTTGGACGCCAGCACCGCAGACATCGGGATAATCCCGCCGGTGAGTGCCTTGCCGAGGATTAATACATCGGGCTGAACATCGTCCCACTCGCAACAGAGCATCCGCCCGGTGCGCGCCAACCCGGACTGGATTTCATCGGCGATCAGCAACACGTTATACTTTTCGCAAATCTCGCTGACTTTTTTCATGTATCCGTCATCGGGAACAGCGACCCCGGCCTCGCCCTGAAGCGGCTCGACAAGGAATCCGGCAATCGTTTTACCTTTTTCTTTAAGTAACGTCTCCAGCGCGGCGGGATCGTTATAGGGGATAGACAAAAATCCGGGTGTGAACGGTCCGAATCCGGCTTTGCAATCGGGATCGGTCGAAAAACCGATAATTGTCGTTGTCCGGCCGTGGAAATTCCCCGCGCAGGTGACAATCTGCGCCTGGTTATCGGGGATATTCTTTTTCACATATCCCCAGCGGCGGGCCAGCTTGATCGCAGTTTCCACCGCCTCGGCGCCGGTGTTCATTGGCAGCACCATCTCGAACCCGAAAAACTCGGTGATAAATTTTTCCCATACGCCGAGATTGTTCGCAAAAAACGCCCGCGAAGTCAGCGTGAGAATTTTGGCCTGATCGAGACAGGCCTGTACAATTTTCGGGTGACAATGCCCCTGGTTGACTGCGCCGTATGCAGAGAGAAAGTCGAGGTACCGGTTGCCCTCAGGATCCCAAAGGTAGATACCCCGGCCTTTCGCGAGGACCACCGGCAGCGGATGGTAGTTGTGCGCGCCGTATTCGTGTTCCAGGCGCATCGCCTCAGCGGAGTCGGTTGTGCCATAAGTAAGCTTGCTCATCGTTCCTCTCTTTACCGTTGTTTTCCGGGGTGGAAAGTACAATCCCTATCACCGAAAGAAAAGGGCATTTCCGGCCAAATTATGGGGATTTTGTCTCAATCTTCGGCAAAAAAAGTATTGCGGCGCGCCGGGTACGGGTTTTCTTGGTTGCGGGGGTGGCATGGTTTGTCCGAAATGCCGCATTAACATGATCGAGCAGAAGCGTTCGTTCCACAAACAGCGCAAATGGATTTGTCCGCGCTGCAAACTGGTGCGGATGCAGCCAACCGGCAAGAGACGCAATGACCGAGACAATGGGTAAGCCCGGTGAAGTGCGGGTCGGGACATCGGGATATTCATTCGCTGACTGGGTCGGACCATTCTATCCGGAATCAATCCAGAAAGGCAAAATGCTCGATTATTATGTCGGGCATTTCAACACCGTCGAGATTAATTCCACCTACTATCGAATCATGCACGCCGCGGTCTTCCACCAGATCGAAAAGAAAACCCCGCCGGGATTTGAATTTATCGTCAAAGCACACCGCAGTTTCACCCACGACCGGCAGGGGCATGTCGACGTCGCCAGACAACTCAATGATTCGCTCGAACCACTGGCCCGCGCCGGGAAACTCAAAGGCATCCTTGCACAGTTTCCCTGGTCGTTCAAATGCACCCCGTCGGGGCTGGAGTATGTCAAGACCGGCAAGCGGCTGTTTGGCGATGTCCCGCTCTTTGTCGAGTTTCGGCACAACTCCTGGGTGCGTGATGAGGTCTTTGCCGCGTTGGCTGACGAGGGAATCGGCTATGCGTGTGTCGATGAGCCGCAATTGCGCGGGATGCTCGCGCCGGGCACGCAAACCACCACCGATATCGGCTATGTTCGGCTTCACGGCCGTAATGGCGAAAAATGGTGGGGCGGTGGCGGAGAACGTTATGACTATACCTATCCCGATCAACAGCTTACCGAATGGGTCGGGCGGATCGACAAAATTCGGCAGCGGGCACAGAAAGTCTTCGTATTTTTTAACAATTGTCATCAGGGACAAGCGGTTAGGGATGCCAAGCGGCTGGTTGAACTCCTGTCGCTTTGAGATAAATTTAGGTTGAACCAGTGCGCGAGCCGATATACACTAATAGGATGAAAAAGGGAGAAATAATAAAACTTGGGTTGCTCACCGTCTTGTTTGCCCTGTTCGTTGCCGTGTTGGTGCAGACACCCAAGGTGGACTATGCCGAGGGTGAACCGGCATTCTGGTCGATAGCGGACACACTCACCGCGATGGGCGATGCTCCCGATCCCCGGCCCGAACCGCCGCCGTTGATTTATTCGTCGGTTTATGAGGAAGTCTCCCAGAAAAAACGCACGCGGCCGTCACTGCGTTGCCGCGCCGCGCTGGTGGTCGACAACGCCGACGGAACAATTCTCTACGCCAAGCGCGAACGCGAAATCCGCGCGATTGCCTCGCTGAGCAAACTAATGACCGCGATGGTCTATCTCGATTGCGACCCCGACCTGACCCGGTTGGTCATGATTACCAAAGAGGACGCCAAAAACTCGGCTAAATCCGGCCTGCGGCGCGGCGAGACATTTGTCGCAATCGATTTGTTACACGCCGCCTTGATGTCCTCGGATAACCGTGCGGCCCGGGCGTTGGTTCGCGCCTCGGGCAAATCCAAGTTGGAATTTGTCCGGCTGATGAACAAAAAGGCCAAAGACCTCGGGCTGGAGAATACCCGTTTTGTGGAGGTTACCGGTCTTTCGCAGGAGAACGTTTCCAACGCCTATGAATGTGCGCTATTGTTGAACGCTGCGCTGGAATATGATTTGATCCGTGAAATCACCACGATGCAGCGGTACTCATATCGCTCGTTGAATAAAGGCCGCCGTCACCGGGCGACCAACTCCAACCGGCTGATTTTCTCCCGGCATAAAATTTCCGGCGGCAAGACCGGATATATCCTGCGCTCGGGTTATTGTCTGGCCACGCGCGCGATCGACAAAAACGGCCGCGACATTACCGCGATCATCCTCGGCGCCCCGACGAACAATCAGCGCTTTTACGATGCCGACAAGGCCCTTCGCTGGGGCTACAAAAACGCAAGTTGATCTCTGATCATTCTTATTTTTCATGAGTGGCCACCTCAAACTTGTCTGGGGTGAGTTCTTAAGAAGAACCAAAATGCGCCGTCCCGTGGCCGCAGACCCCCGCGGGCACAGGTGAGGACATTACACCAGTCACAAAAAATGGATTCCCGCTCCAGTGCGCCTCCGGCGCACCGTTGGAACGACGTATCGTGATGGGTG
>JAJRUJ010000055.1 GCA_024277855.1 Candidatus Zixiibacteriota bacterium | reverse complement strand
GTGGCGGCTATACCGGCATTATTACCCGGACCTGGACCGCCACCGACGACTGCGGCAACCAGGTAAGTTGTACGCAAACGATTACCGTTGTCGACAACACCGCGCCGGTAATAACCTGCCCGGCCGATGTCACTGTAGAGTGCGACGGACCGACCGATCCTTCGGTCACCGGTTACGCCACGGCAACCGATTGCGATTCCTCACCGACAATCACCTACGGCGACCAGCAATCCAACGGCACGATCATTCGGACCTGGACCGCCACCGACGCCTGTGGGAACTCGTCGCAGTGTGTCCAGACAATCACGGTCGTCGATACGACCCCGCCGGTTGTTACCTGTCCGGCCGATGTAACTGTTGCCTGCGATGCCTCCACCGCGCCGTCAGCGACCGGCTACGCGGCAGCAACCGACAACTGTGACGCTGCCCCGGCGATCACCTATTCCGATGTCGAAACTGCCGGGGCCTGCCCTGCGGAGAAGACAATTACGCGGACCTGGACCGCCACCGACGCCGCGAACAACTCGGCCTCCTGCGTCCAGACGATTACCGTAACCGATGATGTGGCGCCGGTACTCACCGGCTGTCCGGCCGATCTGACGGTCGAATGCGACGCCATCCCGGCCGCCGCCAATGTCACGGCAACCGACAACTGCGACGCCGGCCCGGTCGTCACGCTGGTTGAAACGCCCTACCTTTCCGGCTGCGGCGGCTATACCGGCACGATTACGCGTGTGTGGACAGCAACCGACGCCTGCGGCAACCAGTCGAGTTGTACTCAGGTCGTCACCGTCATCGACAATACCGCACCGGTCGTCACTTGTCCGCCGGACGTGTCGATCAGTTGCTCGGCCTCGACCGATCCGGTCGACACCGGGGAAGCGACCGCAAGCGACAATTGCGATACCGCCCCGGTAATTTCCTACAGTGACACTGAAACCGCCGGCGGTTGCGCCAATGAGAAAACCATCACACGAACCTGGACCGCCACCGACGCCTGTGGCAATGTGGGCACGTGTATTCAGACAATTACTGTTTATGATAACACGCCGCCGATCTTGTCGGGATGTCCGGCTGACGAGAACTATTCATGTGACGAGACAATCCCCGGCCCGCCGACAGTGACGGCAACCGATGACTGCGATCCCGCGCCGGTCGTAACCATGACCGAAACCAGCGACCTCTCCGGCTGTGGTGCGTATACCGGGACGATTACTCGCGTCTGGACCGCAACCGATGCTTGCGGCAACGCAACGTCATGCACTCAGGTGATCACAATCACCGACACGGTCGATCCGTTAGTCACCTGTCCAGCCGATGTGACCATTGAATGTGATGAGTCGACACTCCCGCAGAATACCGGGGAACCGACGGTCAGCGATAACTGCGATTCCGCCCCGGCGGTCAGCTATACCGATAGTGAAAACGCAGGGGCCTGTGCGCAGGAAAAGACAATTACGCGCACCTGGACGGTGACTGACGCCTGCGGCAATTCTGTCCAATGCGTACAGACGATTACCGTCGAAGATAACACCGCACCGGCATTGACCTGCCCGGCGAATGTCGACATGAGTTGTACCGCATCAACCGATCCCGCCAATACCGGCACGGCCACCGCAACGGATAATTGTGACGGCGCGCCGGTAATCGACTACAGCGACGCCGAAGTCGCCGGAAGTTGTGCGCAGGAGAAGACGATCACCCGCACCTGGACCGCGACTGACGCCTGCGGCAACCAGGCAAGCTGTGAGCAGATTATCACGGTGAGTGACGATGTCGCGCCGGTTTTCGACGATTGTCCGGGTGATATCACCGCCGAGTGTGATAATGTTCCGGCAGCGGTTACGCTGACGGCAACCGATGACTGTGATCCGGCCCCGACGGTAACACTGGTAGAGACCAGCGATCTATCCGGTTGCGGCGGCTATACAGGTACGATCACCCGGGTCTGGACGGCAACCGATGCCTGTGGTAACCAATCGAGTTGCACACAGATCGTCACGGTGATCGACACCCAGGCACCGACACTCACCTGTCCGAATAACCTGACTTACGATTGTCCCTCGTCAATTCCGGACTGTGATCCGGCTTATGCCACGGCGACCGACAATTGCGACACCGATGTGACGATTACCTGCTCACGCACTGATAACGGCGGCTCCGGTAGTCTGGCCGATCCGTTGGTGTACACCGACATATTCACTGCAACCGACGACTGTGGCAATGAAACATCCTGCCAGCGAACGATTACAGTCGTCGATAATGATCCACCTGTCCTGCTCGGTTGTCCGCCGAATGAAACCGTCGAATGTGACGCCATCCCGGCGACGGCGACAGTGACCGCCTCTGACGATTGCGATCCGGCGCCAAGTGTCAGTTTCCTCGAAACAACCCATTTCTCCGGCTCGGGCGGATATACCGGCACGATTGAACGGGTCTGGACGGCAACCGACGTCTCTGGTAATGAGACCAGTTGTACACAGATCATCACCGTTGTCGATACAGAGCCGCCGACACTGACGGTGCCCGCCGATCAGGTCCATCTCTGGACTGACGGGCCGCAAACACTGTCGGCCTCGGCAACCGACAATTGCAGTTCGGACCTGATCTTCTCAATTACCGGCTGCCCACCCCTGTATAAAGGGGTTAACGAGGCATCATCCATCGGCGATATCGCCATTGATCCGCAAACCGGCGAGATCACCTACGACCCGGATTGCGCGGACGTTCTCGGCGGCTCCTGTGTTGTTACCGTCGGTGTCGCGGACCCGGTCGGCAACATTACCGAAAACACATTCACGATTACGGTCAACAATGACGCCCCGGCCATCACTTGCCCCACCGACGTCGACTCATGGTATTCCTATCAGGGCGAAATCAACCTGCCCTTTACCGCGAATGACAGCGACGGTGATCCGGTGACAGTCAGCATTATCTCGACCGACTGGTTTGGCGATCCGATCGGAATTCCCAATGTTCCGCCAACCGACATGCGCATCGTGGGCAGCGCCGGCAATTATCAGTTCCTCTGGGATCCCGATTGGGATCAGGAGGGACTCTGGGATATCACGCTGGGCGTCGATGACGGCTGTCAAGTGACGACCTGTACATTCTCGATAAACGTGATCGGCAAATTCCGCTTCTGTGTCACCGATACCTGTGTCCTCCCCGGCTATAATGCCGAGGTGTTTGTCACGAGTACCAACTCGATGGAAATCGGCGGAATGGACCTGTTGTTGACCTATGACGCCAGCGCGATGAACTTCCTCTCGGCCGAGCCGTGGGGTCAATTGCTCGATTGGGAATATTTCACCTACCGCTATTCAGCCAACGGCAATTGCGGCGACGGCTGTTCCGAAGGTGAAATTCGAATCGTCTCCATCGCCGATATGCCTAACGGAGTCGAGACTCCACCCGACGACGCTTTCCATCCGGGCGGCAAAATCGTCAAGCTGACCTTTGGCACGACGAGCGACCGGTCGTTCATCGGCCAGTGCATGTGGGTCGACTGGGGCTGGTATGATTGCGGCGACAACGCGCTTTCATCAAAACTTGGCGATACGTTGTTCATCGCCCAGGAGATTGATCGGTTCCTGCCACTAACTGATTGTATCGATGAATTGGAGCTGAAAGGCGCATTGCCTGAACCGTCGATTGATTTCTGTGCCGGCGCGGTCTGTATTTGTCCGCCCCCCGACGACCGGGGTGATATCAACCTCAACGGTCTGGCCAATGAAATCTCCGACGTGGTTCTCTTTGCCAATTACTTCATCTTTGGGCCTGAGGCACTCGGCTACGGGATTGACGATTATTATGAGAACCGTGTCCTGGCAACCGATATCAACGATGACGGCACACCACTGACCGTGGCCGACCTGGTCTACCTTGTCCGGATTATTACCGGTGACGCCAATCCATTCCCGGAATCGGGTGAGAATGGCGGCGCCAAACTCACGCCGATCGATGAAGCGGGGTTTGTTGCCCACATCGACCTTGGCAGTGATGTCGTGCGCATTTACGCCGACTCACCGATCGATCTGGGCGCCGTGGCCCTTACACTCAAGGTCAGCGGTCTCGAACTAGATGCGGCCTCGGGCACCGAGAGAACCGCCGAGATGGACATCCGCTCGCGCTTTGCCGACGGAATTCTGCGAGTGCTGGTCTACTCGCCCGCCGGCAAAAAGTCGATTACACCGGGTAAGATGCCCATAGTCGAAATCCCGATCTCGGGCCTCGGTTCGATTGAGTTAACCTCAATCGACGCTGCCGATACAGAAGGACGCGTTGTCACCTTCCCGCTGGCCCACGCGGCGCCGGTGCCGGAGGTGTATGAACTGCTGCAGAACTATCCGAACCCGTTCAATGCGAGCACGGTAATCAAATTCCGCCTGCCGGAAGCGACCGACTGGAACCTGGCGATCTACGATATCACGGGCCGGCTGGTGCGCGAATTTACCGGCCACAGCGAACCGGGAGAGATCCAGGTAAATTGGAATGGCCGCAACCAGCAGGGAGCGGAGATTTCCTCCGGCGTATATTTCTACCGGATGACGACGAAAACCTTTACACAGACGAAGAAGCTTGTCCTGGTGAAGTAAATAATCATAACCCAAGTAACCGGTAACTTCCAACAACAACCGGTTTGAAAGGGAAAAACCCCCGGCATCCCCGGGGGTTTTCTCTATCTATGGGCCAATGATAATCCGGCGCAACTTTCCCGGCGCCGGAGACTCAGAGAGTGTTTTGCGCGGGGAGTCAGCGGGTGACGGAGAGAATCTCGTATTCGATGATACCAACGGGCACTTCGATTTTGACTTTTTCACCGGCCGATTTGCCCAGCAGCCCTTTGCCGATCGGCGATTTAATTGATATTTTATTCTTGTCGATATCAGCTTCCTCGGCGGCAACCAACATATATTCGATTTCTTCGCCGTCTTCGGTGTCGCGCACCCTGACCGTCGAAAGGAGATAGGCCTTTGAAGTATCGATATCACCCTCCTCGATTATTTGCACCCGGGAGAGCTTGTCCTCCAGATCGGCGATTTTCCGTTCGATGAAACCCTGCTTTTCTTTGGCGGCGTGATATTCGGCGTTTTCACTGAGGTCGCCGAATTCGCGTGCGCGTTTAATCTCAGCGACTACCGTCCGCCGGTCGACGGTCTTCAACTGGTGTAACTCCTTCTGGAGCTTCGCTGCACCTTCTTTAGACAAGTAGATCACTTCCATAATACAACCATTTCTCCTTCGTGCGGAAAATTGTACGTCCAGCGGCGCAAAAAATCAAGGGGTAAAGGGCGGAGAAGTTGCCGCCGCGTCGTATAACCGTTCATACTTAGCGGCCGAGGCCGCCCAGGAAAAATCTCTACTCATTCCGTTGGCAACGATACGGGCCCAACTTTTCGGCAGGGCAAATGCCGCTAATGCCCGGTCGACTGCCGCAAGCAGCGCCTTCCCGGTATAATCGTCGAAGACAAACCCGGTACCCGTCTCCCGGGGCAAATCGACATCTTCGACCGTATCGGCCAACCCGCCGGTGCGGCGGACAATCGGCACCGTACCGTACTTAAGCGAATAGAGTTGGTTGAGGCCGCACGGTTCGTAGCGTGAGGGCATCAAAAACATGTCGGCACCGGCTTCAATCAGATGTGCCAGCCTATTGTCGAAAGTAAGGAATGCGTGAAATGTTTGCGGATATTTCTTTTGCATTTTCTCAAAGAGGAGATGATAGTTTTTTGCGCCGGTCCCCAGCAAGACAAAGAGCAGCTTGCGGGAGAAGAGTTTTTCGGCAACCTCTTCAATTAGATCGAAACCTTTCTGACTGTCCAGACGGGAGATGACCCCGATCAGCGGCAGGATTTTCATCGCCGGATCAAAACCACAGGCCTCAATCAGTTGTTCTTTGTTTTTTTGTTTCCCCGCCATTTCATCCGGAGAATAATTTGCCGTAAGCAGCGGATCGACCGCCGGGTTCCAGACCTGGTAGTCGATTCCATTAACAATGCCGAAAAGGTCCTGCGATCTATCCCGGAGGATGCCGTCGAGGCCACAGCCCAGCTCCGGCCCGCTCTGGATTTCGCGAGCGTAAGTTTCGGAGACGGTATTGATTTTATCGACGTACGATAGTCCGGCTTTCAGAAAATTCACCTTGGTGTAAAACTCGAATGGTGAGAGCGGGGCAAAACATTTCTTGTTCAGCCCGAGCACCGCAAACCGTTTGGCGGGGAACTGCCCGTGATAGGCCAGGTTGTGCACGGTCAATACCGTGCGCGAACCAGCAAAAAACGAATCGTCGACATAGAGCGTTTTCAGGTATGCCGGGACCAGGGCAGATTGCCAATCGTTGACATGAATGATGTCGGGACGGTAATCGGCGGCTTTACACCACTCAATGATCGCCCGCGAAAAGAAAACAAACCGCTCGTCGTTATCGGCCCAGTCTTTGCCGGTTTTCGGGTTCCGGTAAAGCTCCGGGCGGTGGAAATAGCCCTCGTGGGCAATAAAACAGAACCGAACCGGCTTCTCTTCGGCCAGCTCGTAGACCTCGGCAGTTTCTACCCGAGAACCGACCGGCACCGGGAAAGAACTTGTCGGTTCGGCGGTCAGCGGATGTTTGCCGTCATAGAGCGCGGCATAGCGCGGCATCATTACGCAAACATCATGTCCCCGCTCAGCCAACGCATAGGGTAAGGCGCCGGCTACGTCGGCCAGACCGCCGGTTTTGGCGTACGGGACAACTTCGGGTGAAGCAAACAATATGCGAAAGCGGCGGGCCATGGTGAGAACCTTAGTGTTTACCCGAAGCGCTGACCGGATGAGTCTGGGGCGGCGTTTCGTTCAGTTCACGCAGATATTTTGCGGCCTCTTCCGGCGGCGTGGGGTTGATATAAAACCCCGTGCCCCACTCGAAACCGGCCACGCGTGTCAGTTTGGGAATGACTTCCACATGCCAGTGATATGCTAATTCATGCGAGTTCACGTGTGGGGCGGTATGCACCATAAAATTATACGGCGGATTGTTGAGTACGCCGGCCAGCCGTCGAAGGGTGTCTTTTAAAGTATCGGCAAACGCAATGATATCCTCGTCGGTTATCCGCGTAAAACGCGATTCGTGCTGCTTGGGTAATATCCAGGTTTCAAACGGGAACCGTGGCGCAAAAGGCGCCAGCGCGACAAATGCATCGTTTTCGGAAACGACCCGCAGATTGTCATGCAACTCCTGCCGCACAATATCGCAGAAAATACACCGTTCCTTATACTCGTAATACCGTTGGGCCCCGTCCAACTCCTCGGCAACCCGCTTGGGCACCACGGGCGTGGCGATTAATTGGGTATGCGGATGGGAAAGAGAAGCGCCGGCGGAGACACCTTTGTTTTTGAACAACATGATATAGCGAAACCGCGAATCTCTTTCCAGGTCTAGCATGCGGTCGCGGTACATTCTGACCACGTTGGCGGCATGTTCGGGCGGTAGTTTCTCCAGTTCGAGGTCATGGTCGGGCGATTCGATGATCACTTCATGTGCCCCGACGCCGTTCATTCTGTCAAAGATCCCCACGCCTTCACGGTTCAATTCGCCTTCGATCTTGAGCGCGGGGAATTTGTTTGAGATTGCCCGCACCTGCCAACCGGGAGTGTTCGGGCTGGTTCCTTCGTCACGGATCGCCATGATCTCCGGCGGTGTTGCCGCTTCGTTGCCCGGGCAGAAAGGACACATTCTGCCGTCGATTCGGTCGGTATGTGAGGGGAAATCGGTCGGCCGTTTGCCGCGCTCAGTCGAAATAATTACCCAGCGTCCGATGATGGGGTCTTTTCGCAATTCCGGCATCTGTCGTACTCCCTATATCGTCTTTGCTCCACCCACCGGCTGTCTGTACCGGCTACCGGTCATCTCCGGCAAGGAATCTACCCCGAAATGTCGCCGATTCCCGAAATATCATTTCAAATAACCGCGCGTCGTCTTTGGTAAAATCCACGTTTCGCCGCCGACAGGCCCGCGCGGCGGTGGCCTTTGCCTCGGCGAGACGGTATTCGGCAAAATCTCCCCCACCACCCCAGGTGAATTCGGGGATGATTTTTGGTGTCACTCCCCCCCCACCGAACACGTTGCCGGCAAACCCGACGGTTCCCCCGGTGGGCAGGAGTGTGCCAATGCCTGTTTTGCTATGATCGGCGAGATATGTCCCCACCTTAATCCGGCCGGTGTCAACCACTTCGCCGGGCAGCGACACACGCACCGGGCGGTAGTTGTTTTTTAGATCCGAATTGGTGGTCATCGCGCCAAAATTGACCCACTCGCCGATCACACAATGCCCGAGGAAACCATCATGATATTTGTTCGCATATCCCTGGAAGACACACGCCTCGACCTCCCCCCCGACCCGGCAAACCGGGCCAATTGTCGTCCCGCCCCGAATTTTCCCGCCGTGTAGCTGTGTATGGTCGTCGATCACCGCCGGGCCTTCGACGTAGGTATGGGGATTAATTACAACATCCCGGCCGATGATAATCGGTCCGCGTCGCGCATTGAGAACAACTTGCGGCCCGATCTCCGAATTAGGTCCGATGAGTACGCGTTCCGGGTGTTGGATCACTGCGGCCCGGTCAATTGCTCCGGGAAATCGGGCGACGTCGGGATAGGAAGTGCGGGGAAAATCCAATTCGATCTGTGCCCAATTATTATCGACGATGTCCCAGAGGTATTCAACCGTTTCTCCCGACACGCTGTATGTGTCGAGAGAAACTTCGGGGAAATCACTATTACCGGCCGGGAGGGCCTCGACAATCGGCCGGACCAGATTGCGGTCACTTCCGTCGAACCGCAAAGCGACTGTTCGCTCAGCGATTTGCAGCCTTGCGGTTTCAGGAATCGTGGCGGGATCAAACGCCGCTTCATCGGACAACAACCAGCGACCATCGAGGATCCAGACCTCGCGATCTTCCCAATTGTCAATCAGGTTAACCGGGAGCGATGTACGGTGGCCAAGAACAGCAGTGAGATATGGGCGAGTGATGAAATATGTCGATTCCGGCTGCAGACGGCGGACCCATTTTTCGTAGAGCTGTGTCGCGCCGCAGCGCAGCAGATATGGCGGCCGGGATACACACAGCGGCCAGAATTTGTCTACTCCCGGCCCTTCGACAAAAATGAGTGTGCGTTGTTTCATTCGGTATACTCCGCGGATTCGAGACGATGTTCCTCGCGGGGTTCACAATGAATCACCACGTCCAACACTTCGGGATGCTGTTCCAGGACCGCGCGCCTCCCCCGCCGTCCGATCTCGTGGGCCTCCTCTACTGACAATTTCGGGTCGACAAGTATCTCCGCATAGAAGATCATCTGCGTTCCGATTGTCCTGGCCCGTGTACGATGCAGACCATCAATCTGCGGGATCCCCACCAATGTTTCCTTTATCGGCAACAATTGCCCGGGTGGCGGCTGTCCGGCCATTAAAATATGCACGTTGTCGATGACAATCCGCACCGCATGATACAAAATCATCCCGGCAACCCAAATCGCCGCCCATGGATCAAGCATCGGCCAGCCGACCCGTGCGGCAAACACGCCGATCAATGCGCCGCTGGTAGCCCAAATATCGGCCTTGTGATCTATTGCACCGGCCAGCACCGCGGGCGAGCGGCTCGATTTTGCCACCCGCAATGAATAGATATACAGTGCCGACTTGATGAGAATGACTCCAATGGCCACGATCACCGGCAACAACGACGGTATCTGCGGTTTTTCCTCGGCAGTAAACGCCAGCCAGGCGTCCTGTGCTACGAACAGTCCGGTACCGAAAACCATCAGGGCAACAAATAAAGCAGCGAGGACATCCGCATTGCCGTGTCCGTCGGGGTGTCCCTCGTCGGGGGGACGCAATGAAATCCGGTGGCCGACCCAGGCAACGGTGGCCGAAACAATATCGGCCAGCGAGTTGATCCCGTCGGCGATCAACGCCCGTGAATGCCCGACAATTCCGGCGAAGAGCTTTGCCGCAGCCAACAGGACATTGACCGCCAGTGAAATTTGCAGACAGACAATTGCTGAATTACGTCTCGACATCCTCCCCCCGTCATCAAGGCACTGGTATTATAGCGGAATGGAAAATGCAGATCAATAGTCGTGAGACATCTCCGTGCCCCTTCTTCCGGGAGTCGGGGGACTGATTATTGCCCGGAACAAAAAACCCGTTCCGGGAGTTCCGGAACGGGTTTGACATTCCCACTTCATCTCGAGGTCAGCCATCGAGTTGATCAAGGTAGGCCTGAATTTGCTCGATGATCGCCTTGGCCTGTTTGACCTGTTTTTTCCACTTCGGATTTCCTTTGGCCTTGGCCACAAATTCCTTATACGCCTTCAGCGCGCCGGGATAGTCTTCCATCGTTTGTGTGCTGATGGCCAGATTATAATAGGCGCTTACATAATTGGGGTTGGCCGCGATGGCCTTTTTGTAAGCAATGATTGCCTTAGCGTGTTTCTGTTGGTCGCGGTAGAGATTCCCCATGTTGTAGCAGGCCTTTTGGTTTTTGGGGTTGGCCGCGATCACTTTCTGGTACTCGGCAATGGCCCGGGCATTCTGCCCGGCTTCTTTATACGCCGAGGCCAAAGCCATGCGCGTGGCCGCATTCGTCGAATCGATCGCCAGTGACTTTTTGAAAGCAGAGATGGCGGATTTGCTCTTACCGCGTTTCGCTTCGATTAATCCCAATGTCTTCCACGCGTCGGCGCTGGCCGAATCCAGTTTCAACGCGGCCTGCAAATGCAGGGAGGCCTTCTCAAAATTATTCTTTTCAAAATAAAGCGCGCCGACATTTATATGGGCATCGAGATAGTCCGGGGCAAGCGCAATTGCTTTTTCGTATTCGCTGATTGCGACGTCGGTTTTATTGGCCTGGGTGGCCTCGACCCCGGCATTGTAGTGCACCTTGGCCGTATCGGGAATCTCCGCGGCAAATGCGATTGTCCCGGTTGCGGCAATCCAGACCACCACACCGGCGATCAGCGCAGCCAGGGTTGCTCTTTTCAGATTCAAGACTCATTCCTCCCGTTAATTGGTATATTTGCTCTTCTCTTTTTCTCACACTTATACGCTTGTCAACTCAAATATTTCCAGCAAGCTTGCGGAAATTTTACGTATTGCATTGTCTGAATTCGAGTTCGGGCGTGTAAATCCCGGCCTATTCACTCCGCATTTGCTGGATTTTACTCCGCAGTCCATCATCTGAAACTGCGAGGATCTGGGCCGCCAGAATCGCGGCATTGACCGCGCCGTGCTTACCGACCGCAACGGTGGCCACCGGAACGCCCCTGGGCATCTGGACCGTCGATAATAGAGCATCAAACCCCTGCAATTCTGAGCCGGACAGGGGCACGCCGATAACCGGTCGGTCGGTCAGCGAGGCCACGACCCCGGCCAGATGGGCCGCCATGCCTGCTCCGCAGATAAAAACCTTGGCGGAAGAACTGGTCACGAGTTTACGCGTTCGTTCCGGCCGGCGATGGGCCGAGGATACCTCGAGTTGAAAGTCAATTCCTAACTCGCCGAGTTTGTCGGCGGCGGCTTCCATGACCTTTCGATCCGATTCCGATCCCATCAGTATCATTACATCTGCCATTGCCGTACTCCGCTTATCAAGCCGACCGCGAGAGGCGGTTATCGTTTGCGCCGTTCGCCGAATCGCGCTCCCTGTCCGCGTTTTACCCCACTTTTTCGCGCAACACCGGCTTTGTAACCGATATCGCTGCGAAATTGCATCCCCTTAAACCGGATTTGCTCGATGCCGCCATAGGCCTTGGCCACCGCGTCTTCGTACGAAATACCCACGCCGGTGACACCGAGAACCCGTCCCCCGGTGGCAATGATTCCTTCGGCGTCCCGAACGGTGCCGGCATGAAAAACCGTGGTCCACTTGTTGTCGATCGAGTCCAGCCCCTTGACTACGGCGCCTTTATCATATTTGCCGGGATACCCCCGCGATGCGGCAATAACGCAAACGGCGATTTCGTCGGACCACTCGATTTTTTCGAGTTCCAGCTCACCGTCGGCGCAAGCCATCATCACCTCGACCAGGTCGGATTTCAACAAGGGCAAAACCACCTGGGTTTCCGGATCGCCAAAACGCACGTTGAATTCCAGCACACGCGGACCATCTTCGTTCATCATCAGTCCGGCATACAGGCAACCGACAAAGGGAATTCCCTCTTTATGCATTCCCATAACCGTCGGTTCGATGACGGCATCGACGATTTGTTGCATGATTTCTTCATCGATAATCCTGGTCGGCGCGTATGCGCCCATCCCGCCGGTATTTGGTCCACGGTCACCGTCGTAGATTCGCTTATGATCACGCGCGGCGATCATCGGGGCGAAATGGCGTCCATCGGCAAAGGCCATTACACTAATTTCCTGCCCGGTCAGACATTGTTCAATGACAATTTTTGTCCCGGCTTCGCCGAAGGCGCGCTCGACCATAATTTTTTTGATTGCCGCCGCGGTTTCCGACGGGGTATTGGGCAAAAGCACCCCTTTGCCCGCCGCCAGGCCATCGGCCTTGATGACAACTGACCCCTCGGCCGCCAGGGCAAATTCCACGGCTTTGTTATGGTCGGTGAAAACTTGAAACGGCGCAGTGGGAATATTGTGCCGCCGCATAAATTCTTTGGCAAACGATTTAGAGCCTTCGAGCATCGCCGCTTTTTGACCCGGGCCGAAGACCTTGAAACCCTCGGCGCGTAACATATCGGCCAGCCCGGAAACCAGTGGTGCTTCCGGCCCAATCACAACCAGCGTAATATCGTGGTCCCGGGCAAATCTGCCAATGGCGGCATGGTCGTTCAGGCGGATCTCGGCACAGGTGGCGATCTGGCTGATGCCGGCATTACCCGGAATACAGAAAATCGCCTCGGCATGCGGGCTTTTTTTCAATGCCCAGCACAGCGTATGTTCACGCCCGCCTCCGCCGATTACGAGTATTTTCATTCGTGATGCCTCCCCATCATAATCGATTATTATAACGAGTTAAGCGGGCCGGGAAAACCCAAAAATCACATCTCCCAAGACGAATCGGGAAACAATCGGCTGATGTTCTGTCGCGAAACAGGGAAAAATGTCCTTGCCCCGTCGGGTTCCCCGCTTTAAAATCGGGCCATGGAAAACTCCTTGTGGTTCATTGTCTGGGTGATCGTCTGCCTGGCCTTCGTCCTGGCAGCATTTCGGATGGGCAAAAGCTGGCTTTTCGGTATCGTCGTGGCCAATGCCATCCTGGCCAACATTTTTGTACTTAAAGGGATGTATCTGTTTGGCCTGGCGGCAACCGGGGGCAATGCCGTTTATGCGGCGATTTTCCTGGCTACTGATCTGCTGGCCGAGCATTATGGTCCCAAAGTCGCGCGACAGGCCGTATTTATGGGGTTTTTTGCCTCAATATTCTTCTTAGTCGGCACCCAGTTTATTTTGAAATTCCAGCCGGCCGATTTCGACATCGCCCATCAGTCGTTCGCCTTAATTTTTGGCTTCACGCCGAGGATTATTATTGCTTCGATGGCCGCCTACCTGACCAGCCAGAATCTGGATATCTGGATTTTTCACCGGATCCGCGCAAAGACCGGCGAACGATTTCTCTGGTTGCGTAATAACGGTTCGACGATTGTCTCCCAGTTAATCGACTCAACGATATTTACATTCCTCGCTTTCTGGGGGGTCTATGAGGAGTTAATCCAACTGACGATAGCCACTTGGGCCATTAAAGTAGTTGTAGCCGCCTGTGATACCCCTTTTATTTATCTGGCGTCATATTTCAAACCAGAAGAACTCGAATGACCTCTCGCCGCGCCCGAAAACATCTGATCTGCCGACGGCCGCCCGGATGGGCGAGGATATTATCCCAATCGAGTATTTTTTTATTGACAGCAACTGTACCCGGCAATTAGCTTTGTTTTGCTCTGAGAGGGGTTCTGAGGCGTTGGTGCGGATATTCGCTGCAGGCCTATGTATTTGCGACTTTTGAACCTGGGCAAGATGTAATATTACTCTCTATCGACGGGTTGATGACGAGTTTGGTGTCGCGGAGGGTCGGACATCATACTCGATATTATTATTAGCGCAGTTCCCGGGGAAGTCCGGCCCAGGCCTGACTTCCCCATCTATTGTTGTCGCAAATGAATCTATACCGCCCGCCGGGGGCTTAATCGGTAATGAGGCGTCCGGGTGTATAATATGCAGACAGAACTTTTTTGCGAGAGAAACAAAACCGGCCATTGACAGGATCTGCTTTACATTATTAACCTCTCTCTCATGGCCTGAAAGGCATTAGACAATAATGGATTCCCCGAAAACACCAACTACCGCTTTTCTGCCCGCTCCGGACCGGGAATCTGATGTCCTCTCCCTGATCGGGCATACACCACTGGTCAAGCTGCAGCACCTGTTTGCCGAGACTCCGCATACGGTTTTTGCCAAATTGGAATATTTGAACCCGTCGGGATCGATCAAGGACCGGATGGGACTTTATGTGATCGAACATGCTGAACGGAACGGACTTATCCACAAGGGCGACACGATTATCGATAATTCATCGGGTAATACCGCCGTCAGTGTCGCGATGATCGGGGCGGTTCGCGGGTACCGCACTATGTTCACGGTTCCGGACAAGACCTCACAGGAAAAAATCGACCTAATTACCTCACTGGGAGCGGAAGTTATTGTCTGCCCGCATGATGTGGCCCACGACCATCCCGATTCGTACTATTCGACCGCCCGTCGATTGGCCAAAGAAACCGGCGCATTTCTTATCGATCAATACCACAATGAGTTAAACATCGATTCTCACTATTATACCACCGGCCCGGAGATCCTCGAACAAACCGGCGGGAAATTCGATTTTTTCGTGGCCGGAATCGGTACCGGCGGGTCATTCTCCGGTTGTGCCCGCCTCTTCAAGGAGAAAGCGCCCGAGGTGACCAATATCGCCGTCGATCCGGAAGGATCAATCTTCTATGAATATCTCAAGACCGGGAAAATCGGCGAAGCCCGCGCCTATAAGGTCGAGGGTATTGGCACCGATGTCCTGACGCGGGCAATGGATTACGACGTTGTAGATGATGTCATTCAAATCAGCGATCGTGAGAGTTTCCTTTGTGCCCGTGAAATCGTTTGCAAAGAGGGTCTTCTCGTTGGCGGATCATCGGGTACGGCGGTGGCGGCGATTAAACGGCTTTGTGCCGAGCATACGGAACCGAAGGTATTTGTGACCCTCTTCCCCGATTCGGGGATGCGGTATCTGAGTAAGTTGCTTAGCGACAAATGGATGAAAGACAACGGGTATCTCTGATTGCGCGTTTTCTATCCCCCTAAGTGCCTTATTCACCGATACATACGCTTATAAGGTACTGGTGAGAACCTGCGCCGGCCCTTAAAACGTCATTTGTGGATGTTTCGGGGTATTTAGATTTGAGGGTACGCCGGCGTAGCGCCATTATGACACCATACGATGCCATAGCGGCACGTTATTCCAGTAGTAATAATTCATATTTTTCGTTGTTTTGCGTTATTATAATTTTTTTATAGATTTTCTGACAAAACCCAAAAATCTCTTGACAATAGTGAGAATCTTATTAAGTTGTTATCACCGTGTAGGAAGCTCGCGTCTTTAGCGTGCCACAATATTGATCTTTGTTTGGGGATTTAAGTTCAGTCCGGAGGAACTAACTTACATTTCAAGCAAAGCTCAATGTAGAGTTTCTTTTTGCGATAGATTTCCAATCAGAAAACCCCCATTTGACAGATTTCCTTTCTGACGCGTCTGCAAGAGGCTTTGCTTCTTTGCCACCGCTTGTGGATGCAATGCTCCAGGGGAAATCGACCCCCGAGACAGAACAAAAACGAGCTCGGCGGGCTTATTCGGAGCGATGATCTTAATTGTGCAAAGGAGCAAGAAAGAATGAAACATAAGTTAACCTATTCTATTCTGCTTTCTCTGGTTTTGCTTTTTTCATTCGATCTGGCTCTGGCCCAGAATGTGTCAGTGGTCGGCGATAACGTCGATTTAGCACCCAATACGGTCTACTGCTATGACATCGTCTTGGACGATGGCACCGGCATTACGGCTTTCACGCTTCCTGTGGATGTCGCCGGCGCTGGTTTTGTCAGCGGTAGTATATCGGTTACATTGGGTTCAGCCACTGCATTCAGCATTGTGGGCGACCAGGTTCTTTTGGGCTATTCTGGTGCCGATCTTGGCGCCGGCCCTCTCACTCTGGCCAACATTTGTGTCACGACCGGCAGTACGTGTGGTGAATCTTTCACCATCGATACTGGTGTGATGGCACCGGCCGGACCAATGCGGTTTGCGGGTGCGTGTTACCACCCCGCGGTCGCCTTTGGCGCATTCACTGCCACGCTGTATGATGGCACCCCGGTATGCGGGACGAATGACGATGAGAACCTAGTCTGTGGCGGATCGATTGTAGATAAGCAGATCAATGCATCTGACCCGATTGGCTTGGATTTGGAATTCACGATGGTAAGCGGCCCGGGTAGCGTAACCCTTGATGGGCTTTACAGCTACACCCCGGATCCTGCTTCCTGTGATTTCTCGGAACTCGTAGAAATCGCGGTGACGAATCCTTGTGGCAATTCGGTTACATGCTCATTTACCGTGAATTACGACCAGGAAGCTCCGGTACTGACAGTTTCGGCTAATCAGTCCGAGCACTGGGCAACTGGTGCGGTTGTCTACGCCAACCCGGCGACTGACGACGGCTGCCCCGGACCCTCCAACCTCGTCTATTCAATTGTCGATGTCGTGCCGCCAGTGGCCAGCATCTCTATCGATGGCGGGACAGGCGACATCACCTTCGACCCTGAATGTGCCGACCTTGGTACTCATGTCGTGACGGTGATGGTTGATGATGGGTGTGAACAAGATCAAGATTCGTTTGAAATCGAAGTCACCAACGACGCCCCGACGGTAGTCTGCCCGCCTGACGTGCCCCTGTGGTATTCCTACATGGGCGCGATGACCGGCGACGGCTCTGCCAACGATGCGAATGGTGACATGACAACCGTCACCTTCTATGAATTCCTGAAGGACGGCGTTCCAGTTGCGAATCCCGGCATGACGATTGATCCCGACGGCACCAACTTCTCGTGGGATCCCGACTGGATGGATGAAGGTGATTGGGCTGTGACGCTGGAAGTCACTGATGGCTGCCAGCAAGGCTACTGCACCTTCAACATTCACGTTGTTGGTAAGTTCTTCCTCTGCATGGATTCGGTCTCGGTTCTTTCGGGTCTGAACGCGACGGTCACCCTGAGTGTAAGTAACTCGATGGCTGTCGGTGGTTTCGACTACGTGATCACCTACGACCCGACGATGGCCTTCCTGAATGCGGATCCGATCGGCGTCTTGGCCGACTGGGAATACTTCACTTTCCGCATGTCTGAGGCAGACAACTGTGGCGGCGGCTGCCCGACCGGCATTTTGCGCCTGGTGGGTATCGCCAACATGCCTGACGGCAACACACCTGATGAATCAGTCTTCCATCCGGAAGGCGGCATTGTCGAGTTGACTTTTGCCACCCCGAATGATTTAAGCTTCATCGGCCAGTGTTTCCATCTGAGCTGGACTTGGTACGACTGCGGTGACAACAGTATGTCGTCGCGTTCTGGTGACACGCTCTTTGTCGCTCAGGATATCGATTCTATCTTGACTGGCGCAGGATGCCTGGATCCAGACAAGGGTTATGTTCCGGAACCGTGGATCTACTTCTGCGACGGTATCATCTGCATTGTGCCGCCGCAAGATGATCGTGGTGACATCAACTTGAACGGTGTGGCTAACGAAATCGCCGATGCGGTTATCTACGCCAACTACTTCATCTATGGTCCGGAAGTTCTGGGCTATGGTATCGACCCGTATTATGATAACCGGGTTCTGGCCTCCGACATCAACGATGACGGAATTCCTTTGACGGTGGCCGACCTTGTGTACCTGATCCGGATTATCACCGGCGATGCCAGTCCATACCCCGAATCTGGTGAAGGCAGAATTACGCCGTATGCGAATTCCGCTGATGTTGTCGCCAAGACCGATGGCAAGATGATGACTGTTTCGTCCTTCTCCTCTGAGGGTGTGGGCGCGGCGGCCTTTGTCTTCCGCCACACCGGCATGGAAATCGGCACCCCGGTGCTGACTGACGAAGCCAGTGGAATGACTATTCGTTCGTCGAACAAGAACGGCGAACTCCGTGTCCTCGTTTATTCAATGAACGGGAATGCGGTAACCGCTGGTGCTCATGATCTGTTCACCGTTCCGGCGACAGGTAATGGCACCATCGAAATGGCCGAAGTGCAGGTCTCCGACGCTCTCGGTGGCATGCTTGCGGTCGACATGCACCGTCTCGCTCCGCCGACGGCTTACGAGCTGATGCAGAACTACCCGAACCCGTTTAATGCTTCGACGGCAATTCGGTTTGCTCTGCGCGACGCCTCCGACTGGTCCCTCAACATTTATAACGTTGCGGGTCAGTTGGTTGACGGGTTCAAGGGCCACGACGAAGCCGGCACAATCACGGTTAAGTGGAATGCCGACGTTGCATCAGGGGTCTACTTCTACAAGTTGACGACCGACAGATTTACAGACACCAAGAAGATGATCCTGATGAAGTAAGCCTATTTGACCGTTAAATAGGTAGGACAAGAAAGCAAAAGCCCCCGGTCTTCGGATCGGGGGCTTTTGTTTTTCACGTGCCGGGCATCTGCCAACCGGCGCTCAGCCCTTGATATTTCCGAGGGGAATCATGCGGGCAACCGGGCGGGAAATGCCGATTTGTTCAACTGCCGAGACAACTTCCGAGATATTTTTGTAGGCCAGACCGGCCTCCTCGGCCAGGCCGGACATTGAAGCGGCTCGCACGATTATCCCCCTGTGTTTCAGGTCCTTGAGGAGTTTTTCGCCCCGGACCAGCTTGCGCGCTTTGGTGCGAGAGAGAGTCCGGCCGGCCCCGTGGAGACTCGAGCCGAAAGTCGTGGTCATTGCCTTGGCGGTGCCGACCAGCAGATATGACCCGGTTTCCATCGAACCGCCAACAATAACCGGTTGTCCCACAGCGCGATACTTTTGGGGGACGGCCATCTCCCCCGGCCCGAATGCCCGCGTCGCTCCCTTGCGGTGGACCAGTAATTGCTGTTTTTTGCCGTCAATCTCATGTTCTTCGAGTTTGGCGATATTATGGGCGACATCGTAGACGAGATCAAGCCCTAACTCCTTGTCGCTCTTGTGGAACACTTTAACGAAGGTCTCTCGAATCCGGTGGGTGATGAGTTGGCGATTGGCAAAAGCCGCATTGGCCGCGCATTTCATCGCCGCGAAATAGTTTCTTCCCTCATCAGAGGCAAACGGCGCACAAGCTAACTCTCTGTCGATAGCGGTGATACCGTACTTTTTCATCGCTTTTCCGAATATCCGCAGATAGTCGGTACCGATCTGATGGCCAAATCCCCGCGAGCCGCAATGGACCATTATCGTCACCTGGTTTGGCCGATCAAGCCCAAATACCGGTGCCAGTTCTTTGTTTATGATATTATGCGATTGTACCACTTGAATTTCCAGGAAATGATTCCCCGAACCGAGCGTTCCCATTTGGTTCAAGCCACGAGTGATCGCTTTTTCCGACACGACATCGGGATCAGCGCCCGCCAGGCAGCCATTTTCTTCGGTGTGCTCGATGTCTTCAGGGCGCGCATAACCGTTTTTCAGGCACCACCTTGAGCCATTCGTCAACAGGTCTTTGAAATCGCGCTCAGCAAGCTTGAGAATGCCTTTTGAGCCAACTCCACAGGGGACGTTCTGATATAAAGCATCCACAAGCTCCGGGACCTTTGGTACAACCTCGTCTTTGGTTAGGTTCGTGCGTAACAAGCGGATCCCGCAATTAATATCGAATCCGATCCCCCCGGGAGAAATGACGCCTTCATCGGGGTCGAACGCGGCAACACCGCCAATCGGAAAACCATAACCCCAGTGACCGTCGGGCATGCAGAGTGCACGGCCCCTGATCCCAGGTAACGTGGCGACGTTGGTGATCTGGTTGAAAACCCCCTGATCGAGGGATTTCAGGAGACTTTCCGAGGAAAGGATCCAGGCCGGGACGCGCATACCCGATTTTTCCGAGGGGGGGATTTCCCAAATGCCATCGGCAATCTTGGTTGTTTTCATTGACTTACCTCAAATATCCAATACAACCCGGGCCTCATATCTTCCCTTTTTTTCGGTGATCCCGAAAAGGTGATATGTCACGGCTTTGACGTCCTGACCGAGTGTGTGTCTGTTTTGGTCGATTTCCTCGCCATGGGCCAGACAGCGCAAGGAGTAATTCGTGTCGACATTAATAGACAAATCTTCAAATTCGGAGAAGATAAGCCCCTTGGTATCTTTAAGATAGATCAATTCATCCAGCCAGGCATGCAACAACTCCTCCAACGACTCTGCCTCCACCGCCAAAGATTGCGAGCGACAGGGATTAATCCCCGTAAGGTCAACGATCACCTCCGCGGTCGCCAGGGCGCAGGCGATGAATAGTTCGCTCGCGCTGTCCGCCCGCGCCACGAAAGCCGCGTCGGCAATCGCCACGTCAGGCAGCCATTCGTAAGTATATCCCATATACATCCCGGCTCAACTTGTTTAGGACAATGTATCACCGAAGAGAGGAGAAAAGCCACAAAAAAACGGGCC
The DNA here is from genome assembly GCA_024277855.1 of Candidatus Zixiibacteriota bacterium. Lineage (GTDB taxonomy): Bacteria > Zixibacteria > MSB-5A5 > WJJR01 > JAJRUJ01 > JAJRUJ01. Next base: position 3,136 of record JAJRUJ010000055.1, on the reverse strand, counting down.
GCACCCGGCGACCCGTAAGTTATTTGGTCTTATAGTAATACCGTCTGTTACATACCGAATTATTTGGCTTTTTCGATGCAATCGACGGGGCAAATCTCGACACAATGAGAACCATCGTCCTGGTCTTCACATTCATTGCAGGTCTCCGGGTTGATCACATGGATGTCGTCGCCTTCGGTGATCGATTCGGTCGGACATTCCGGGACGCAGAGGCCACAGTTGGTACAGTCTTCCAGGATTACCATTGCCATTGCAGTACTCCTCCGTTGGGAAATCAATTCATTCTCTTTGCTAAGACCTTATATGATCCGGAATGAAAAAAAAGCAAGCAATTTTACTCTCGAATGACAAGAAACTGTCAAATACCGCCGGGCAGCTTTGGGGGTCGATATGTTTATGTTGGAGTAATGATTAACTGCGTACGTTTACAGAGATCATTGAGCGTACGCGGTTCCGCTGACGGGGATTGTAATCCGCTCGACCTTTTTCCCTTTGGCCTCGATGGTAATCGAAGAGCGATAGTCGCCGACGGGAGCCCCCTTGCCAATTCTCACGGTGAGGATCGCCTCCTCCTGAGGTTTGATTTCATCCGGTGTCAGAGCGGTATGGATAAACGAATCGGCAATCGGAAGAATTGATAAATGTATCGGATCGAACGAAGTATTTTTGATTTTTACTTCACGCTGGACGATATCGATACTATCGAACCGTAATGCCGGTCCGGACAAGGATATCGATTTGGGCGTCTCCCCGACCCGCCCGCGTATAAACAACTCAACGAGTCCCTGTTGCGGGTCAGTCGAAAGAATTTTTATCCGCTTATTGATCCCCCCCGTAAACTTACGGGTCTCAAAATCTACGCGAAGATCGGCCTCTTCACCGGGCTGGAGAAAAGCGCTTTTGAGTGGGATTGTCGTGCAACCACATGATGGAGTGATCTTTACGATATTGAGCATGCCTTTGCCGACATTCTTCACGCGGTAGATATGCGAGACAGTTGCCCCCTGGGGGAGATAGCCAAAATCATAGGTATATTCGGCGACTTCAATTTTGCCTTGTCCTGTGACCTGTTTGGCCCCGGTCGTGTCGTCTCCGGCCCGGGCCGACATTAACGGCAAACCGAGAAGAAAACCTATCGAGAGAATTGTCTGGAGAACCTTGCGTGACGTCATTTCTATGCTCCTAATAGACAATTGGTTAGTGCTGCAGGACCAGTTTGCGGCACATTGACCGGCTTCCGCTTCTTACACTAATAAAATACACCGCTGACGGCAATTGGTTTCCATAATTGTCGCGTCCATCAAAGGAGATCGAAACGTGGTCGGATGCGTTGTTAATGGCGGGAACGGCCATCCGGCGTACCCGCCGCCCAAGAATATCAAAAACATCGATTTGACAGCAGGTTTCGCCGGTAGTCGAACTATTCAAGACCCTTCCTCCGGGCAAGGTGAATTCGATTTGCGCCTCATTGTTTGCCGGGTTAGGGAAAACCGTCAACTCCGGCGAACGCGGCGGCCCGGTTGCCTGTTCGTCCATGATACCGGTCGGATCGGCAACGCTGATCCGGCCCGAACGTCGAAATCGAGTCAGCCGACCGTCGCCGTCAGTGATGGTAAATTCCATTGTCAAATCATAGAGACCGAGTGGAAACACGCCCTCCCCGGTTGCGGCCACGACCTCTGAGATCTCCCCCGACCCGATCAGCACCGAAGGTTCGAGTCCCACGAGATTGATAGTGTCCCCGACCCCGGCATTCAGTCCCGGAATGGGGACCAGCCAGCCGGCGTCGACGCGGGCGGTGATTTCCTTATCCTCATAGTTTTCATATAGATAAGTGACAGTAAATTTCTCAATCGGAGTAAAATCGGTCTGGGTCGGACCGATTAATTGTCCGTTAAACGGCGAGGCCTCCGCCACAAAAACAGAGCAGGAAAATGACGACTCAAAATCGTTAAGCGCTTTTACTGCATATTGATACTCATGTTCGGCAAATACTGCACTATCACGGAACCATCGTGTATCGGCGCTGGTTTCACCGAATATCGGCGTGGAGCCGACAGTCCCGCCGTCCTGAGAGACAATTCGGGAAATTGAATATGAATTAACGTCCGAAACCGTCGCAAATGAACGCAGAAGTAACGGTTCGGTGGCCTCCTGATAGCCGAGCGTGCCCAGCCGGACCAGGGGAATGTGGTAGGGAAACGGCCTCCACACTGATTGCACTCCTGTATCCAGACGGTAATATGAATCCAACCCCGGCGAATCGTCGTTCACCCCAACCTGAACCAGGTCGGGAAAATCGGACGGCCATTCGAGAACCAGCCAAACGGTATCCGGAGAATTGCCGCCGACAACCGCCCCGATATCCGCCCTCAAAAAACCGCCGGTGGAGAGAATACCCCAGGACGCCGGCTGATATTCGACAGGAGCAACGATATATTCACCGGGAAACCCGCCGGAATCAGCGGCCAACCCGATTCGGATCGCACCGCGGGTATGCCAGTCGTTTTCTGTGTATTTATCGTTCCGCGAAACCCAGACTTCCGCCCAGTCAATCCATTGTCTTACACCGGATAATACGAACCGACAGGCCAACTGATGTTCACCGGGACGATCACTGAGATAGTATGCGTCGGAAAGCTGCCGGGTTCCGAGGGAGCAGATTGCCTGGTCAACGCCGGGATAAGCCCATGACAGTACGATATTTCCGCTTGAATCCGGTTCAGCGATCAATCCTTTCGGCGATTCGAGCACATCGGCCGTGGATGACCGTCCGGCCGTCGTTGCGGAAAACAGCAGAATGCAGGCGACAATACAGACTCGGTATTGCGAATTCATAATCGTCCAGTTCGAATTTGAGTTGGTAAAATACGGCAAATTTGTTGCGGTGTCAAATGCGGGGGATTTTGGGAAAATGAGGCAGTTTTCCAAAAAACCAGGAATTATGGAGTTTTTTTGCAAAAACATGAAAAAAACTTGACATTCCCGGTGAGATGGTTATGTTTAGTCCGAGCGTTAGACAGTCTTGAAAAAGACTGACAAAGCCTTTTCTATCAAAGACAACTTACCGTAAAAAGCCTTTGGATCCCAAGCGGGAAAGGTTCTTTTGCGAATAGGTTAAGTAATATCCTCCTCC
>JAJRUJ010000054.1 GCA_024277855.1 Candidatus Zixiibacteriota bacterium | reverse complement strand
TGCAGAGACACCGGGATGGCGATAAGTACTATCAGAGAAATTACTATTTTGCGAAGATGAGTCATCGGAACGCCATTGTCCTCAGCCGTGATATATCTTACACAGAAGATTGTATGGCGATCCGGGGGTTAAGTCAACCACCACCGCGATAAGAATCCAAATTGAGGTATCTACACGGTTTATAAGCACGCTGAGTAAAACTGGGAATAAACCGGTACCCCACAACTCAAAGGGCACAGGGCGGTCAAAAACAAAATGGATTCCCGCTCATCCCGCAAAGCGGGACGTCGGGAATGACGTATTTGTCGTCTCCTGCCGTCCGACCCCTCCATAGGCGGGCAGGCATAAAGGGCCTGTGTCCGCACGGGTATGTACCCCTGAGCATCACTGTTATCAAATTCCAAATATGAAAGAATCTACGAGGTAATAAAAAAGGCCGGTTCCGGATTCGAACCGGAGAATAGAGGTTTTGCAGACCTCCGCCTTACCACTTGGCTAACCGGCCTTTTCAGGGCTGTATTTTAGATATCGGCCCCAATGCAAAACAAGATTATACAGAGATTGGGGTCAATGTCAAGTGTCTTGAGTTCTTAAGAAGAACCAAAGTGATGTGGTCTGAGGTGGCTCCATGGTCTCTACTGCCATGTTCCACCCTCTCGCATCGGAGGGTTGGATGAGTGCGATTCAGCAATAGAAAAAATCGGGGCGAGAGGATTTGAACCTCCGACCCCTTGCTCCCGAAGCAAGTGCGCTGCCAGACTGCGCTACGCCCCGATTGAGCTTTTTCGGCCACGACTACTAATAAAATCGGCCGTGACCGACCAGCGGATTATACCGAATTATGCCGTAAATTCAAGTTAAATCTTTATCTTTATCGACCGCAGACGGTTGAGCCAATCATAATCTGTCATATCGATATTCAGCGGCGTGATCGATACCTTGCCCTCGGCAATCGCCCGCATATCGGTGTCCGAGTCGGTCAAATCGGAGGTCGGTTCGCCCGCAATCCAAAAATATTCTTTGCCGTGTGGGTCGACCTTCTCATAAATAATATCGTGATAGGTCCGCTTACCCAGCCGCGTAATCGCAAACTCGTTGATCGTGCCGCCGTCCAGGTACGGGAGATTAACATTGAGCAATGTATTTTTTGGCATCCCTTCCCTGGACACCCAGCCGACAAGGCGACCGATGAACTGTGCCGACGGTTCAAAATTCGCTCCATTTTGATCGACCAACGAGGCGGCAATTGACGGCACCCCGAGAATCGTCCCCTCCAATGCAGCGGCAACGGTACCCGAATACGTGACATCGTCGCCCAGGTTGGCCCCGGCATTGATCCCGGAGATCACCAAATCGGGCTTGCGGTCGACCAGCAACTTGTGAAAGGCCCAGGTGACCGCATCCGTCGGAGTGCCGTCGATTGCATAGATATCGGTGTCGACATCCCGGACCCGTAGCGGCCGTTGCAGGGTCAATGAATGTCCGGCCGCCGATTGGTTGATCTCCGGCGCGACGACAACGACTTCGGCGATTTTGGTGATTTCCTCACGCAATGCGGCCAGGCCCGGGGCGGCGACACCGTCGTCATTTGATAATAGAACAAGCATTTACAAACCCTCGATCATGATTCTCTTCTCCTGCGCGGACAGAGATCATTATACGCCAGATCTGCGGGAAAGTCGTGGAAATTTATCGAGAGGATTTGACCGGTCGACCACAGCGCCGGGATTCAGCCGGAGGCCATCCGCAGAAATGTCTCGGAGCGGATAAACTCCTCGGCAACGACTTCCCTGATTTGATCGTGGTCGTTTTCTCTGATCCCAAGCTTCTTCAGCGCTTCGGGATCGGGCGGCGGTTGTTCATGGGGGCCGAGCTGGTCATGTGCGAATGTCATATGGGCAAAATAATCGGCGAGATGGGTGACAATAGGATAGATCGACTGCGACTCGGCCTCGAAGGGAGTATGATGATACTCAATGGCTTCGATTAACTCGCCGGGCAGGTTCCAGCAGCGAGCGAGGAACGACCCAACATGTGTGTGGTTGAACCCCAGCACCTCCTCCTCAGCCCGCAGACTGTCGAGTTGACGCTCGGCCTGAACCGCGAGGATTTGGCGTAGTTTTTCCGGAGCATAACAGGCCAGGACCATCCGGCCGATGTCATGGAGCAGCCCGGCGGAAAAAGCCGTCTCGGCCCGGGCATGGTCGGAGACATCGTGGACCCGGATCATCATCCGTCCGGCCACTGCCGCGGCAAGTGAATGCCGCCAGAACTGCTCCTGATACTCTGCCCCGACCCCTTTGCCGGCAAAAGCGCCGAGAGCCGAAGCCGAGAGAACTATATTTTTTACCTCATTCATTCCCAGCATGACGATCGCCTGGCGCACCGAGGGAACCGGGTTGGCAAAACCGTAAAAAGCGGAATTCGACAGCTTGAGTACCTTGGCCGACATCGCCAAATCTTCAGCCAGGATCGCCGCCACGTCGAAAGCCGAGGTATTTTCGTCGTTGACCACCCGGTTGATCTGGGCAAAAACCAGCGGCGGCGTCGGGAGGGCTTTGACATCGCCGACAAGACTCGCAACCTGATCGTCAATCGATGTCGTTTCGACCGTACTCATCGGAGGACTTGACTTTAGCGTTGGCCATCGTCGACCAAATCGCCCGAATCGAGCATCCGGGCGGCAATTTCTCGCAACACTGCGGTGCTGTGATAATGCCCGTTACCCTGCCGTTTAATGATCCGGGCCACCGCCCGGGCGCGATCGGTGGCAGATTCATCATCTACCTCGACCGGAGTCAACTGAATTGAAAGCGGCCCGGGCCAAATCTCCACCTGATCGCTTTGTGATCGATCCACCGACTGTTCGAGCCACTCGAATCGACGCGTATTGCGCGAGCGGAAATTGTCCGGATCGGGTACTCGCTGAATTTTCATCTGTTGTCTGTCCCCGCGGAGCTACTTTTTTTGATCAACAAACCGAGGTGCTGTTTCAGGTTCCAGCGCCGCATAGAACTGCCGGCCGTCAGCCAGCCCGGCCAATTCTGATCTCAACCGTTCGCTCTTTGTTTCGGCAATCGATTCGTTTTCGGCGACCACCTCGACACACTTATTAATCAGAGAGGTAATGTTGTCGACCAGGCGGGCAACTTCCGGCGCTTCCAACGCCACCCGGAACTGGGTTTCGTTGCGTTCGCGCACGCCGGTGATTTTGTCCTGGCTTTCCTGAATTCGTTTTTTAAGTTTTTCGATATCGGTGTAGATATCCAGGATCCGTGAATCCCGTTCATATTTCAGCCAGTCCCGCTGGCGGTCCAGCAGGACATACAGCGAGCGGTAGAATCCCAGTTCCTCACGGAACATCGCGGCGAGCGACCGGGCAAAGTTCTGCATAGTATCCATAGGTTATGCCTCAAATGACAGCCCGACGGGCTGTGGTTCGGCGCCGACTGTTTCAAGCTCGGCGTCCGGTGCCGCCTCCGACTTCTCGGTATCGGGAAGCTGTTCCCAGGCCTGCTTGATGGTGTCCAGCACGTCGAGGCACACATCGATTGGCTCGGTCTCGCGCCTGGCATTGGCCACGCAAATCTGTTCGACGACGTAAGAATACAGCGACGCCAGGTCTTTGGCGATGCTGCCGGCTTCGAGATTCAATGTCGTGTAGAGGTGCAGGACGATCTTTCGTGCGCGGTCCAGTTTGACGCAGGACTGATCGAAGCGTTCGACGACAATTGCCGCCCGGGCCTCAGTCAGAAACCGCATGGCCCCCCGATAGAGCATGAGGATTAGTTCTTTTTGCGTCATTCCGGAGACTTGGCTGAGTCGATACTGTTGGATGTGAGTGTCCATGGTCTCCCTTGGCGATTAATTCCAGTTGTTGTTTACCTGAGCAATCTGTGATTCAAGATAATTTCCCGTATTTTGCAATTCCGATAATGTCTGTTCCATGGCCTGGAATTTGGCGAAGAGGTCTTTTCGCCGGCTCAGAAGCCGCTTTTCATAGTCGGCAATTTGTTCGGCATAATCGTCGATTTGTTTCTGCAGCCCTTTACTCCGATAGGTTAGTGAACCGTCAATCGAATCGTTGAGTGAATCAAGCACGCGGTCAATCCGCGCGGCAAACCCTTCGGCAAAAGTTACCGTGGCCTCGGCTCCGTCTACCAGGTCGGCCCCGGTCAGCAGTATTTCGAGTTTGAGTCCCTCAGTATTCTCGTTCCCCTCATCCCCGGTCAAGACCCGGCCATTACCGGTAGCCGTTTCACCATTGATCGTCCCGGCAACATCCAAACCAGCGGCTAAAGTGGCATTACTCAGACCCAGGGTTATCGCCGCGCCGTTTTCTACGCCGACATCGAGACTCACCTGCGAAGAGGAACCATACGACGGCGAGGTCATTTTTACATAGCCGGTACCATCGCCAAGGTTAACCCATTCGGCCATCAGACCATATTTACCGATGGCCTCATCGGCATCAATTTTGGCCTGGATTTCGCTCGCCAGGTCCGTGCCGGAAGTGTATGTTTTCTCAGTCAGGGTCAGCAGATCAGATTTGACCCCGTCAAGCGTGATCTGGAGATTTTTATTCGTCGAGTCGATGACCAGCGCCTGGGTCGCGGGATCGTAGATCTTTGCCCCCTGCAAATAGCCCTGCGTCGCGGCCTGGGTGATTTCTACGTCATACCCTTCGGTGGTGGCCACGGTCTTTCCCGTCGCCGTGACAAAATTAATCAGCGAATTGGATGAGACCGCTGAGCGGGTAAACAGACTGACCACGGCCGCGGCATCATTATCCAGGGCGTCATACAGCGCCTGGGGATCGGTCAGATTCAGCGTGCCGTTGTCGCCGGGCGTGACGCCGATCGCGCGAAGCATGTTCATCGATGCCGGGAGTGCGCTGATCACGCCGGTCGCCGAATCGCGCAGGGTAGACTGGATGGCCATCAGGTAGGTGTCGCCCAGAAGCACGCCCCCTTTGCCGGTGTCGGGGTCGTAATTGAACTGCTCATCGATATCGGTCATTACATCGTTGTAGGCCGAAAGCATCGCGGTAATACTGCTTTTAATCGTCGCTTTATCGCGCGAGATGTTGATCGTGACCGGACTGAGAGAAGTCGATTTGAGGTCCAGGGTTACTCCGGGCACAATGTCGGTGACTTTATTGGTGGAGGATGACACGACAATCGGCGACCCCCCCCCTTCGGTCGAACCGAGTGAGACTTTGGCATCGGCGGCCACCTGCAATGTTGAGGCGAATGTCTGAACGTCGAAGGTGTCGCCGCTGGACAAATTGCCCGCCCCGAATGAGAGGGTCAGACCGTCAGCCCACGCATCACCAAGGACGATCTCGGTATCGGCGGCGTCGACGGTAAACGAGCCGGTATTGGTCCCGTCGGTATAGTCGATGGTGATCGACCCGTTGCCAATGGTCTGGGTACCTCCGGATCCAATGGTGAACGTGTAAGTTTTATTTTCTGTACCGGTGTAAGCGGCGCTTGTCCCTAACGATATTGCGGACGTTGTCGCCGAGGAGAGCCCCGATGTTTCGACTGTGTCGAAACTCGCCGCACCGAAATCGAGCGATCGTCCCCCGGTCAAATTGCTGGTCAGCGTAATCTTGTTGTCTACCCCAGTGGTATTGGCGGCCAACACCAGGCGAAAAGCGTTGTTTGCGGTGCCGTCATCCACCACACTGGCGGTGATATCGAGGTTCGCCTCGTTAATCAGATCTTTCAAACCGATTAAAGAATCACTCCCCGCCTCAATGGTCAATGTCGTCACCGAACCATCGCCCAGACCGATCTCCACGGTGCCGACGCCAATCGAGGTTGTGTCGGCGTCGGCAAAACCGCGACTGGCAATCTGGTGCGCCCGGGCCAATTGCTCGATGTTGACGGTGTATGAACCCGGCGCGGTCCCCGAGG
>JAJRUJ010000053.1 GCA_024277855.1 Candidatus Zixiibacteriota bacterium | reverse complement strand
TTATCCGCCGAAGGAAAGGCCGTCCACCGAGATTACACGAAAACGGCGGGTGAAAATCACCCGCCCTACAAAAGCGTAGAACGCTGCCGGCTTAAATTGAATCCCGTCCTGAAAAAGATTGGATATTTTTGTTTGTTTATTTATCTGATTGCCGAGAACGCAAGGTTGGCATCATGTAGGGCGGCTGCTTGCCAGCCGCCGCAATATGGAACATGAAACCGTAGAGCGGATGCTTGCCCGGCTGTGGAGGGCTTGTTATCCGCCGAAGGAAAGGCCATCCACCGAGATTACACGAAAACGGCGGGTGAAAATCACCCGCCCTACAAAAGCGTAGAACGCTGCCGGCTTAAATTGAATCCCGTCCTGAAAAGGATTGGATATTTTTGTTTGTTTATTTATCTGATTGCCGAGAACGCAAGGTTGGCACTATGTAGGGCGGCTGCTTGTCAGCCGCCGAAATGGATGGGGCACCAACAGCGGGTGAAAAATTACCCGCCCTGCCTGTTGATGGTTTGGAATATATGCCTAAGTTTGGTATAATTGAATAGTATGAAGAATGTCGGAATATCTTGTGAAGATAATGGTGCCGTATTGGCCTGCCCAAATTGCGGTGGCAAAGATTTGCAGTATGAATCTACGCCCATCCGATTTGCGATAGTGCACCTTGAGCGTTATCGCTGTGCAATTTGCCGGTATCGGTTTGCCGTTCACAACAAACCAGCGTCCGCAGATTACGACGACCCATACAATTCCTGCGGACCACCTCGCAGAGGTGGCTGGCCTTCGGATTTCTTTCTGCCCCCGTCTTGAATCCCACCCATTCTAATCTGCCGCACCCTCCCACAAAGTGATACACTCCCACTTTGTCCTGCACCCCAATCTGCCTGTCTTGAACGCTCGATGGCCACATGACAAGTAAAACCCGGTACCCCATTGCCTTTGCGCTGGGCAGTTTCTTTTATCGGCTTAGCGAAAACGGTTTTCCCTGTTTGTAAATGTATGTATTGTTTGTAAATTATCTATTGGATCTTGCAGGCGGCAGGGTCGTAGATATTTAGACAATTAGGCGCGGCCATTTGACTGCGTTTTCATTGTCATTTAATTTCGTAACATGTTGCGAAACGACAACATCGTTGCACCCCCAAACGAAAGTCAACGCCGACTTTATGGGCCGGCAAAACAACCGGTCAATATCGTCAGGGGCGACACAAAAAGATTCCAGTGGGGGCTGGTTAATACCGCCGACTATGCCAATGGTTGCCGACTTGGTTTCGTTAATCATGCGGAGATGATGAAAGGTTTGTAAATCGGCCTGATTTGTATCATCAAACAGGGCGGGCAGTTTCCGGAATTTTCGATCGTGAACTGTTCGTTCCAAACGACGGAAGCGCTCAAATGCTCATTCGCGAAATACAAGCAGGGGAGGAAAAGGATGCCCGACGGGCGTTCTTTACCGCACTGAACGACGTCCACCCTGATTTGTCCGGCAAGCACGAGGCGCCGGATACCGACATGGACGATATCTGCAATTCTTACCGGCGTGAGGACGGGCATGTTTTTCTTGTCGGGGTGGTTGATGACCAGGTCATCGTGACCGGTGGGTTGACCCGTCTCGATGACCGCCGGGTCAAACTTCGCCGTATGTCAGTCTTGCCGGATTTTCAGGGGCATGGTTTTGGCGGCCAGATGCTCGACCGCCTGGAGGAAATCGCCCGGGAGCGGGGTTATACCGAAATCCATCTTGATACGGCAAACGTCCTTACCTCGGCAATCGCCATGTACACGCGTGCCGGTTATACCGAGACTCACCGAGAGGGCGACCTTGACGGTATTCACCTGATCTATTTTCGGAAAGATGTCTGAATGATATCCAGGTATTTCGGGTTCCTACTTTCGAAATTGCCGACGATGACATTGCACCGGCACAGTTCTATCCGCTGCCGACAACCGATAATATCCCTTACCAAGGAGACCTGTCATGCGCAAGCTTGTCCTGCTCGTCTGCGTGGCCGCACTCTGGCTCGGCACGACCCCGGCTGAGGCCGGGATCATCCCGTCCTGGTCCGATCAGACCGGCAAGCTCGGCTTCACCCCGATTTCCAATGAATTCTCGCTCTATCGCAATGTCGATGATGCCGGTGTTGACCGCGGCACGACCCTGCAATTCGTCCTGATTAACTCGGTAAAAGTCTGGACCGAATTCAATTTCGAGTTCACCGCCGATTATAATTTCGATTATACTCCCGGTCTCGATAATGATCACTATATCGAGATCGGTATAGTTAAGCCCGTTACCAGTTTTATCAGTTTGAATGTTCAGCGGGTGATTTCGACATTCGAACCCAAACCGATCAACCAATTCGGCATACGGCTCGTTTTCTGATCTGCAACCGGTGGATCAACGGTTGTTTTCTGCATAATGAACCCATATATTCGGCCCGAATTGCGGGAGAACGGGAGAATTGTCCTTGTGGGGAGGAGTATGATGAAAGGAATCAGTAAAATTACCGGAATCTTGATAATGTGCGCCGCATTTCTGTTCGCCGGCTGTACCGGCGGTGGACAGGAGGGCGCGGATTCACAGACAGCCGGCGAAGAAACCGCAGCCAAGACCATCGAAACGCCGACTGAGACCACAGAACAACCAGCCAAAACTGCCGAGAAACCAGTCGAAAAAAAACCGACCGCGCCTCCGGTTAAAATGGTCACCATACCTGCCGGTTCGGCCCTGACTGTTGTTCTCGGAACATTACTGCGTACCGACTCGAATAAAGTCGGGGATCAGTTTACCGCCTCAACGCTTGAGGCGGTTGTCATCGCAGGGCAGACCGTTATTCCCGCCGGGACGAAGTTGTCGGGAAAACTGACTGCCGTCGAGAAACCGCACCGCACCAGGGGCAAGGCCAAAATGACTCTGCTGTTCGAGTCGTTCACCGATGTGAAAGGCAAAGTCCATGCTTTGGCTGTTCAGCCGGTCGAGTTGGAAGCCGAGGGTGATAAAATCAGCGACGAGGAGAAAGTTGCCGCCGGGGGTGTGTTGGGCGGCGCCATTGGCGCGATCACCGGGAAGAACAAAGCCAAAGGCGCGGCAATTGGCGCGGCAATTGGTGCCGCCGCCGGAGGTGCAGTGGCTTTGGCGACCAAAGGTGGGCAGTTGGAGTTGACTCCCGGCCAGCAGATCGGTGTCGTGCTGACCGCACCGGCCGAAATCCCGGTGCCGACCGGGCATTAATTAAAATCGTTTGTGTTGATTAAAAACAGCCGGCGCATCCAATGATGCGCCGGCTTATTTGTGGCGTCGGGGGGCCACGTCAAATCTGTGTTGAATCCAACCTTCCCGCGCAGAGAGGGGCTGGTTAAAGAGTCCCTTATGATAAACCACCGGCCCAAACTCAAAAAAATCCCCGGGCCGCGTAGCGGCTCCGGGGATTTATATCGCCTTCGAGGATGCGATTTTAATATGTCTTTGCCGAATATGCGGCGACAAAATCAACCAGGTCGGAGGCAATCTCACCGGCTGATTGGTATCGGTCGAACGGGTCTTTCTTCAAGCATCGCATGGTCACCAAATCGAAAATTCCCGGAACATTCGGGTCGATTGTTGAGGGCCGCTCCGGTTCCGTGTTGAGGATATTGAAAATCAACTGGCTGAGATTCTTCCCGGCAAATGGCCGCTGCTTGGTCATCAATTCATAGATTACTACACCGAGACTGAAAATGTCCGAGCGCGCATCGACCTTTTCGCCCTTGAGTTGTTCGGGTGAAATGTAATTCGGTGTACCCAGAGCAATCCCGGTTTGGGTCATTGTCATGTTGGGCTGGTCGAACCGGGCGATCCCGAAGTCGGCGACTTTGGCTTCAAAGTCGTCCAGAACCATGATATTGGCCGGTTTGATATCGCGGTGGACGATTCCCTGTTTATGGGCATATTCCATCGCCGCGGCTACCTGCATGACGATCTTGGCCACGATCTTGAAATTGAGGGTTTTCTTTTTCTGGATTACATTTTCGAGGGTTTGACCCTCCAAGAACTCCATGGCGATATATTGCAAATCACCCTCAGCGCCGACGTCGTAAATCGTCACGATGTTCGGATGGGAGAGTTTGCCTGCCGCGCGCGCTTCGCGGTGCAGCCGTTCGCGCAGTTCGTCGATTTCTTTCTGGTTTGTTCCTTTGTCGAAGCGGATAGTTTTCAAGGCCACCAACCGGTCGATTGCCGGGTCTTTGCCTTTGAAGACCGCGCCCATCGCACCCTTGCCGACCATCTCGATAAGCTCGTACCGACCGAGTTGTTTGGGTGTGCCCGGCGGCAGAGCGCCGGCAGTGTCAGACCCGACCGATGGTTGATGTTTGGCCGGCTCTGCGGTTGGCGACGAAGACATAATCGGTTCATCCATGACCGAGTTGGTTTTTGCCGAATCCTCGCGACCCTGCACCGAGATCACCTTATCTTCAGATTGGGGAGCGGGTGTCTGTTCCAGTCCCATCATTGTCCGCGCGGCTTCCACGGCATCTTCTGAGATAACCTGTGTTTCGGCCAGTTCTTCCTTGCTGATGACGGCATTCGGCACCCGTCGCGGCCGATCGTTCTCGATTTCCACACGGTGCCCCGGGGTACCCACGGCGTCGACGTTTGCGCCGACTATGCGGCGCGGTTTGCGATTGAGGGCGGCCTTTTTCAGATCGGGCTTATCGTCAAGTCCTTCCGCTGCCGACCGCTGCATTTTAATCGCCGGGGAAATCAGCAAGAAGAGCAGGACCTCAATTGCCGGATAGAGCGTCCCGGTAATTATTTGAAAAGACGAGTAGAGGATATAGTTCAAGTTTACGATCACGAACAAAAACATACTCAACACCACGAGGCGATACTGCAGGGTGATGCGTGGCAGCACCAGGGCGCTGAATCCACCGATCCCGCAGAGGATCAGCACTTCCAGGAATGCCGCCAGGTCGAATTGCGAAACATACCGTGCCCGGGCAATACATTCGACGGCGTTGGCGATCCGTTCGGTGCGATGCATGTTCTCGCCCACGGGCGTGCGCGTCGTCCCGACATAGCGGCCGGCCGAAACCCCGACCAGCACGATCTTTCCTTTGAGCCGGTCGGGCGATTCCCGTCCCTCGAGGATTTTGACCGCGGAAATGGTGGGAAAAGTCTGTGGCCCGCCCCAGTATTCGAGCCGCATCTCGCCGCGCGAATCGGTCGGAATCCGTTTACTGCCCAGTACTACCGCATCGCCCGGATCGATCTTCATTTGTGGGCGATTGGCGCCCATTGCCAGCCGGACCAGTTGCAACGCCATCGATGGATAATACTCGCCGGCCAGCTTGATGATCAATGGTTCGTTGCGCACAAGGCCGTCGCGGTCAATCGGTGAATTGACATGCCCCAGCGCGGCGGCGCCTTTGACGATCAACGGTGACGGTGCGAGTACGCTCTGGGCCAGGAGCGGCGGGTAGTCGAGCAGTTCGCGTTCCTGTCCGGCGATGATAAACGATCCTTTATGCAGGTACTCCGGCGAGACAGCGCCGGGGAGAGGCTTTTCGGTCAGGTGAAAATCCAGCGGCGTGACAATGTTGCCGGCGTCCTTGATTACCCGTCCCAGAAATTCATGACCCTCGGGATCGAATTCATCCGAATAAGACAACTCGAGATCCAGCCCGATCGCCGCTGGTTGATATTCGGCCAATTGGCCGACCAGATAGGCCAGCCGTTCGGAATCCCAGGGCCATTCACCGACTTTATCTACCGACGCATCGTCAATCGTAACGATTACGGTGCGGTTTGGGCGGCCCTCAACTCGTCCCATCTGGACAATCTTGTCCTGGATTTTCGCTTCCAGGTTTTCCAGCCAATCCTGCTGGTCGATATACAGCGCGACGACCAACAGGGTGACGACCATATACAGGAGCACCGGCGACGACCAATTGATACTCCCGAAGTCTGGCTTCGTGAAAGATGTCTTCATCCTTCATGCCTCTCCGTCACGGATTATCGCCCCATCGCCAGACGAGACGCCAAGAACTCCGGCAGCCCTGCCTGCCGGATTTTTTCCTGTGCCATCTTGATGTTATAGGCCACACGTCGAAATTGCAGCCGGCGCTTTTCGGGGTCATATAACACATAACCGGCCCGGGGGTCGCCGTCGCGCGGCTGGCCGACCGAGCCGACATTGACCACATATCGTTTATTCTGTTCCAACTCGAATTCATTGACCGCCGATGCCGTCGGCAGGCCCTCGCCATTTTGATAGAAAAACAAGGGCTGATGCGTGTGCCCGACAAGACAGGCCTGACCGCTGCAGGCGGACAATGCCTGTCCGGCGGAAACCTGGTCGAGCACATAATTCCATTGTTCCGGTTGATCGGGCGACCCATGCGCCAGACAAAATCCTTCTCGAACTTCGCCGATTGTAAACGTCTGCATAATCGCTTTTGCCCTGGTATCCAGAGTCGCCCGCGTCCAATCCATCGCTGTTTTGGCGTACTGGTTAAAATCGCCGGGCGGCTCTTCATTGAGCGCCGCCTCGTCATGATTACCCAGCAGCCGGACTTCCGAAATAGCGGCGATCTGCTCCACGCACTCATTCGGTGAGGCGCCGTATCCGACCGCATCACCAAGAAAGAATGACCGGCTCACGTCCTTTCGGGCAAAATCAGCGATCACGGCCTCGAGGGCTTCATAGTTGGCATGTACGTCCGAGTAGAAGGCCCAGGTCATAATCAGCGTCCGGCAATGTAGCGAAAGACCGATTTCCCGATCTTGATCAGGTCGCCGTTTTTTAGTTCGCATTCTTCAACGGCAGCGCCGTTGACCTGTGTCTTGTTGCGCCGTCCGACATTGCTGAGGACGTAGTTATTGCCAACCGGAGTAATTTTGGCCTGGAGTTCGGAAATAAACCAGCCCCTGACCCGCACATTGACCCAGGGCGCACGCCCGAACGTGATTACCCCGGAGCCAATTTTAAATTCGGTTTCATCGGTACCCTGTTCGCCGACCAACACCGGTGCGCCGCCCGAGCGCTTAACCTTCTGGCGGTCCTCCCGGTCGCGTTTGACTCGCTCCCGCTGCTTTTTGGTGTTGAGCACCATCGTCCCGTCGAGATCCGAAATTTTATTTTCGCGCGAACTGTCGGTGTGGAAAATCATGTTATATTTCCCAATGGTGATGACATCGGCGTCGGAGAGCACTTCCTCGTCAACCCGGCGGTCATTGACAAACGTCCCGTTCAGGGATGCGTTGTCGATCAACACGGCCGAATCTCCGGAAATTTCGATGTCGGCATGCCGTCGCGAAACACCCCGGTTATCCAGGACAATATCGTTGTCCGACGTCCGGCCGATACTGATCTGCTTTTTCTCGGTGACGATGCGTTCGAGTACCTTGTCTTCATATTTTACCACGATTTCCGGCATAAATCCCTCCGTCGTCGATCAACGCTTACGTATCAAGCGGTTAGTCGGATCCGTTCGCACCATTGCGGGCGCGACGGCTCTCCACTATATTTTCGGTATGTTGATTGGAAACTTGAACATCGATACTCCCGTTTTCCTGGCACCGATGGCCGGGGTCACTGACGGACCATATCGCCGTCTTTGCCGCCGCTATGGCGCGGGCCTGGTTTACACCGAATTCCTTTCGGCTGATGGACTTGTGCGTAAAACCATGAAGCAAAATTATAAGTTTGAGTTTTCCGAGGAAGAACGGCCGATCGGTTTCCAGGTTTTCGGCGCCAAACCCGAGATTTTGGCCCGGGCCGCTCGAGCGCTTTGTGCCGCCGGCCCCGACCTGATCGACCTCAATTTTGGCTGCCCGGTCAAAAAAGTAACCCGCAAAAACGGCGGTGCGGCCATCCTCAGAGACTTGGAGTTACTCGAAGAAATCGTTCGGCGGGTTGCCGAAGCAATTGATATTCCCCTGACTGTCAAAATGCGGGCCGGTTACCGTGAAAAGAATCCGGTGTATATCGAGGCCGCGCAACGGGCGGTTCAGGCCGGCGCGACGGCGATTGCCCTGCATGCACGCTCCGGGGAGTCCGGATATAAAGGCCGGGCCGATTGGGAGTTCATTCGTAAACTCAAGGAAGCAGTCGATGTCCCGGTCATCGGCAACGGCGATATTGTCAAACCCGCCGATGCCGGTGCGATGATTGAGCAAACCGGTTGCGATGCGGTGATGATCGGCCGCGCCGCTTTGGGGCGGCCCTGGTTGTTCAAGCAGGTCAAAGAGTTCCTTATCACGGGTGTGGAATCCGCCGAGCCGTCGTTGGAAGAAAAATTCGAGGTCATGCTTTGGCATCTGGCCGAAGAGATCAAACTGCATGGACGCCGCCGGGCGATGTTGCGCAGCCGCCGGACGATGACTTGGTATGTCCGGGGACTGCCCGATGCCGCCGCGTTACGCCGGCGTCTCTTTGAACCCGATGATTATGACGGGATTGCCGCGCTTCTGGCCAAATACCGCGTCGAACACCCGGAAATCGACCACAATTTCACCCCCGAGCAGGGAGATGGCCCCGCCCCGTTGTCACAGACCGGCGGCTCCTGGTGAGCACGTATTGACAAGCCCGCGCCGATGCAATATGCTATCTGTCAAAGCAGGCAATCCCGCGAGGGAAAGGAAGATAGATGAGCGAGCAAAATGCGATTTGGGTTTTTGCCCAACAAAAAAACGGTAAACTCTCCGCGAGCGCGTTTGAGCTTTTGGCGGTCGGGAAATCACTGGCGGAAAAAACCCGTGGGCCGCTTGAGGCCATACTTTTCGGCAAGGATATCCAACCGCAGGCCGCAGCCCTCTTCGAGCGCGGTGCACAAAATGTGCTGGTTGTCGACAATCCGAAACTCGAACATTTTTCCGACGATCTGTATGCCGGATTGCTGGCCGAACTGGTCAAAGAACGCCAGCCAGGAATTATTCTCGGTACCGCCTCGACCTATGGCCGGGCCTTGTTTCCCCGGACGGCGGCGTTGTTGGCTGCCGGGGTGGTCAACGACGTCCGCGCGGTGACTATTGCCGCTGACGGCGCGGTGATCGGCAATAAACCGGTTTATGGCGGCAATGCGTTCCATGATATCAGCTTTGGCGGCAACCGCCCGGCGTTTTTCACCATCCGACCCAAGACCAACCCCGAGGCCGAGGTCGCCGGCGGCAGCGGCGAAGCCAAACTGATCGAACTCCCCGGCGGACTTGCCGCGAATAATAATGTCTCCGAGTGCAATGCGGCCGCGGGCGGCGAAGTCAGTCTCAACGAAGCCGATGTCATCGTCTCCGGCGGTCGGGGGATCAAGGCGGCCGAAAATTATAAACTCATTGATGATTTGGCCGCAACTCTCGGCGCAGCCAAAGGCGCGTCGCGGGCGATTGTTGATGCCGGCTGGGTGCCGTATTCCCGTCAGGTCGGTCAGACCGGCAAAACGGTCAATCCAAAATTATACATTGCCTGCGGGATTTCCGGGGCGATTCAACACCTCGTCGGTATGCTCTCGTCCCAGGTCATCGTCGCGATCAACAAGGACGCCGAAGCGCCGATTTTCGAGGTTGCCAGCTACGGCATTGTCGGCGACCTGTTCGAATATGTGCCGGCAATTACCAAAGTGTTTGCCGAAAAACTGGGTTGATTCAAGCGGCCCGAGACGTGTTTTGTCTGTTTGACTACTGTCTGGGCCGCCGCAGGGTGGCCCTTTTTATGTCACCTCCCGAGGTTACCCACGTATATAGGAGCTATGCCGTACCATTAGCGATAAGACGGTAATTCGGGACAAACAACTGAAAGAAGAAGGAAAATCAACCGATACCACCCGCTCACATCAATGAATCCATCAGCGGGCCGATCTGTATAAATGATGATGACAATGAAATACCGCATTCGACATATCCATTACCTGCTGTTGTTGTTGGCCGTTCTCGTAGTCTCCGGTCTCGGTTGCGCGGGCACCTCAGGTGTGAAGAAAGCCGAAGTGCTCGGACCGCCGCCGGAAGTGTTCGATGAACTCGCCTATCATCATTATACCAACGGCACGATTTTGATGCTCGACCATAGTTATACCTATGCCGTCGACGAACTGGAAAAAGCGCTCAGCTACGAACCCGATTCACGGGAAATCCGCCTTTCTCTCGGCGACTGTTACGCTAACCTGGGACAATTTGATAAAGCGTTGACCGTCGTTTCGGCGATCGAACCCAAACGCCTCGATGCCTGGAAACGGCTGGCCGACTATTATCGCAAGCAAAACCGCAACGAAGAGACCTACCAGGCCTACCAGCAGGTCTTACGGTATGACACGACCGATGCTGATGCATACTGGTACCTGGCGCAATTGGAAATGGGCAAGGGGAACGCCGAGAAGGCCATCGGCTACATGGAAAAACTGGCCGCGCTGCGTCTCTCCTCGCGGACAATGACTGAATTGGGTCGGATGTACTGGCGGGCGGGAAAGAACGACCAGGCAGCCAAAACGCTGGGCGAGGTTGTCAACGGGGTCTACGGTCCCGTACCGCGTGAGGCCTATGGCTTACTCTCCGACCTTCTGATGCAGATCGGTCGGCCCGGAGAGGCGGTTGCCGTTCTCCGGGAGGCCAGAATCGTGCATCCCGGCCAGATCCTTTTTCTTCAGCGCCTGGTCGACGCGTTGATCGCTTCCGGCCAATATGAACAAGCCGCCGTTGAAATGGCCGAATTGGTTTCGGAACAGCGGCGTCCCGAGGACATCATTCGGCTGGCCGTGCTTAATTTTCAAATCGGACATTTGGTCGAATCCGACAGTCTGTTTACTATCGCTGCGGCGGCCCGGGCCGATGACTACCTGCCGCACCTTTACCTGGGACGGTTGAGAAGTATCCGTGGCGAGTATGATTCGGCAAAAGTCCACTTTGCCCGCGCAGTGGAAATCGATGATGAACGACCCGACGCCTACATTGGTTGGGCCAACTCACTGCTCGCCCAGGATTCTACCGCCCGCGCCATTGCTCTGGCCAAAGAAGGAGAGTTTTTGGCCAAAGAGAAGGTCGGTCTGCAGTTTATGATCGGCGTGACCTACTCGCGGGAAGAAAAATTCGATTCGGCGATTGTCTGGCTGGAGAAAGCTCATACCTCGGAGCCGGCCGATTTGAGAATTCGTTTTTCGCTCGGCTCGGCGTACGAGCGATCCGGGCGTTTCGATGATGCCGTCGCGATGTTTCGCACCGTCATCGCCGTGGACTCCAGTAATGCCGGCGCATTAAATTATCTGGGGTATATGTGGGCCGAAAAAGGGGTCAAACTCGACACCGCCCTGGTCCTCATCGAACGCGCGGTCACCCTCGATTCGAACAACAGCGCTTTCCTCGACAGTTATGCCTGGGTTTTGTTCAAACTCGACCGTATTGAGGAAGCCGAAGTCCAGATCCGCAAAGCCCTCGAGCATACCGGCAAAGACCAGCAGGATCCCGTTCTCTATGAACATTATGGTGATATCCTCGCCCGGGGTGGGCAACTCAAACAGGCCCGGGAACAATGGGCCAAAGCGTTGACTCTCGACCCGGAAAACACCAGCATCAAAGAAAAACTCAACACTTCCGGGCCATAGGTCTATCCGGGCCTGCCCGGCATTCTCCGGCATTTCTATTTCCCGCCCCCAAACTCCGGCAAACTCCGGAGCTGATTTTGTTCGGTTGTGCCGGAACGGAGAGGGCGGTATTATGGGGGGGCTGATAAATGCCAAACGGGGACTGACGGGGTGCGAGAAACGATATCAATCAACG
This sequence comes from Candidatus Zixiibacteriota bacterium, assembly GCA_024277855.1. Classification (GTDB taxonomy): domain Bacteria; phylum Zixibacteria; class MSB-5A5; order WJJR01; family JAJRUJ01; genus JAJRUJ01. Next base: position 6,853 of record JAJRUJ010000053.1, on the reverse strand, counting down.
CCATTGGTTTTTTGTGTGTCATCGTGGGTATTTTCCTCGGTGGCTGCGCCAAAATTCAGGCGCCGCCGGGCGGACCTGCCGATCGTACCCCCCCCGAGGTCGTCAGCGTGATCCCCGAACAGGGTGCGGTAAATGTCGACCGTACCGTGCCGATTCGGATCACATTTTCCGAACCGATCAAAAAAGAGAAGTTTGCCGACGCGGTCTATCTCTCGCCGCGTATTCCCGCCGAACCTATCATCAAATGGGAAAATAACACGGTAGAAATCGGCTGGACCGATCCCCTCTCGCCGGATTTGACCTATTTGTTGACCATCGCCGCGCGCGTTGCCGACCGGCGCGGGAACCGGCTTCCCGAACCGTTCATCCTGGCCTTTTCGACTGGTGCGAAAATCGATTCGGGTATGATCGAGGGCCATGTGCTCGACGGTAACAAACCCGGTGCAAACGCGCAGATATTGCTATTCCGGCTGCCTTTTAACAGCGATTCGACCATTTTCGGCCCACCCGATTATATCACCGAGGCCGGGGCCGACGGTGCCTATACATTTTCCTATCTGCCCAACGACGAGTATCGCGCGATCGCCATCGTCGATCGGAATAAGAATCGCCGGTTGGATCTCGGCGAGAAAGCCGGTATCGGACCATTCGACCCCACTCTTACCGCCCAATCTCACCGTCCGCCCGGCCTGCCGCTCTACCTCCAGCCGACTGATTCGAGCCGGTTCGAACTCCTTCGCTGTGGGGTGAGTCCGGACAGAATTTTCAAGATCGAATTCTCCCACGTGGTCGATTCGCTTTCCCTGGCAACCGCTGGATGGGCGATTACCGGTACTGCAGAAAGCCCGGTACCCTCGGTGGTCTACAGCGATGTCTTCGGCAAAGAACAAAAAACCGTGCGGCTGCTCTTTGACCGGATGAACACGGGAATTTCGTATCGTCTGGCCGTTTCCGGTCTGACCGATTTACGCGGCGCGGCGCTCGATTCGGCCTACACTACTTGTGAGTTTTTCTGGCCGTCGGCACCGGACACCACTCGTCCGGCCGTTGTGCGTTCATCCCCCGCCAATAGAGAAAACCTCGTGGCGGGCGATTCCCCGGTCATGCTGACTTTTTCCGAACCGGTCGACACCGGTCTAATTAACGGGGCGTTTTTTCTGGCCGATTCCGCCGGGGTCACCCTCCGTGGCGAGCGGCTCTGGCCCGATCCACTGCATTTTCGGTTCATTCCGTCGGCGCCGTTGGCCGGGGGGATGGCTTACACGATGGCCCTCGACTCCGGCACGATCGTCGATTTGGCCGGGAATATCGCCGCCGAGCGCTGGGCGGCGCGGTTTACCAGTATCGATATTGATCTCTATGGCGGTATCGCCGGGAGTCTGCGGATCGGCCGCGATGATTGGCTCGCGCAGCCGCTCCGACTGGAATTCAAACCTGTCGGCAAACGGCGGAAGTCTATCCTCCACACACTGGTGGGAGCGCAGGAGTTTGAATACCCTCTCCCGGAGGGCAAATACACGATTGGTCTTACGGTCGATCTAAACGGCAACCGGCGGCACGATATCGGCCTGATCACGCCGTTTCAGCCGGCCGAACCACGATTTGTTTTTCCCGACACGATTGAGGTTCGTGCCCGTTTCACCACTGAAAATATCGAGCTTACCATTCCCTGATTTCCCGGTTTTTTTGATCAGATCTGCTTTTTTATGTTGCGCGGCCCCGGTCCGGGGTAAAGATTACCGGCGGGGGAGAGTAACCGTGGTTTACCCGCCGAGGTTTGTTTCGATGATTATTGGGCGTTTGGGGCGATTATCATTGTATGCGCTGGTCTGTTTGCTGATAGTCCGGTCGGCTATTAGCGTGGCGCAGGATACACCGGGGCCGGTGATTGACACCCTGGTTGCCGAACGGCTGCAACTGGGCCGCGACGCGATGGCCCGAGGTTTATTTTTTGAAGCCCGCGATCACTTTGGACGTGTGCTTGAGTTGGATTGGAACAATCCGCAGGTCTATGAATGGTGGAATGCCGCTAAAGACAGTGCGGCGATCCAGATTGACGCCAAAATCCGCTCTGGTGATCGCCTGTCGGCGAAGGGCGAATACGCCGAAGCGCTGGTCCGTTACCACGATGCTCTCGAATCCGATTCGGCTAATCTCGTGGTTAAACGGCGCATCCTGGCCACCGGCCGCAAAATATATGCGCGCCGATACCTTCTGGCCGGCCTGGACTATTTCCTGCAAAACGACTATGATCTTGCCCGCGACCGACTCGATTCGGCGCTGGTGTTCGACCCGACCAATGAGCGCGCCCTTTCCCTGCGTGAGCGCATCGATGGTCGTTCCGCGCCTGAAGTTGAGCGCGCCGATTTGCAAAACGATCCTGTCTCCTGGGCCATTCATCTGGCGGCGCTGAAAGATTATCGTGCGGGGGAGTATGCCAAGGCAATTGAGCAATGGGAAAAGATCTTGATTAAATATCCAGGCAATCCCGACACCGAAGCTAATATCCGGCAAGCCCGACTGCGGTTGCAGGCCGATCCGACCGAGGGCGGCCGGATTGCCGATGGCGGTAACTGACAATGGCCAGAGTGTTGATCAAAGAGTCGGTGGCCGATTTCCCCGCGGCCGAGGTAAATCTCGAAAAAATCCGCACATTTCTGCGCGACCGTCTGCTCGAAACGCCGCTCGGCCGGAAAGAGATCACCGGCCTGTTGCTGGCCGTCGAAGAGGCGGTCACTAATATCATCCGCCATGGCTACCTTTACGGACCAGGCGAGATCCGCCTTCGGGTGGCGCATGACCGCAACCAGGCGATGATTTCTCTTTTCGATTCCGGCCGGTCGTTCGACTGGCCGAAAAAGAGCAGTTCCGACTATAACAAGCTGGTCGAGACTTCACGAAAAGGCGGCCTGGGCATTGTCTTAATCGAGAAAGTCTGCGACAGTGTCGAATATCGCCGCACCGCGTCGGGTCAGAACGAACTGCTGCTCGGTAAATCATTCAAAAAAAAGAGCGCCGGTGGGCGCGGTCTCTCCCTGCGCTGGCGCTGGGCCGCTGCCGGGATGGCCCTCTCAACGGCACTCGCTGCGGCATTTTTTTTCATCGCCGGTCTGCAGAGCGAACAAACCATTCGTGAGCGGGTTTTTGCCGATTGGACCACCCTTGCCCGCACGGCCGCCTCCGCCTCGGCCAATTTGATTATCAACCGCGCCACGGACGTCGAATTCGACGAATTGGCGGTCAACCTCGCCGCCGACAACCGTTCGGTCGACCACCTGGTTATCACCGACCATGCCGGTTCGATCCTTGCCGACACCAAATACCCCGAAATGGTGCATACCCCCCTGTCTTCCCCGGCCGGAGTCGACCAACAGCGGTTCGACTCGCCGCAGGCGATCACGCTCAATGATGCCCCGGCTTATTACCTGGTCTCGCCGGTGCGGGTCGACCGCAATATCCTCGGCTATGTCTACCTGACCGCCGACCCGGCCATCATCACGGCTGAATTGAACGTCGCGCGGACCGATTTGGCGCTCTACGCCACGGGGGGGATGATCGTCCTCTGGCTTTTGTCGATTCTGCTTTCCGGTTGGTTGGTGCGGCCGTTTAAAAAACTCAGCGGCTCGATTGCCCGCATGGGAGGCGGGAGCGAAGATGCGGTCGCCGAGCGCGGGGGGGATGAAATCCGGAATATCGTCGAGGCCTTCGACTCGGCCGCGCAGAAGATCCAAAACGCCGAGCGCACGCATTTTTCCAAAGAACTTGCCCGCCGTGAATGGGAAACCGCCGAGCAGTTACAAAAGGCGCTGATCCTTACCGAGCCGCCGAAGATTCCCGGGTTCGAAATCGGCACCTTGCATCAATCGGCCAAATTTGTCGGTGGCGACTGGTATGATATCTTCGCTCTGGATGAGCATACTTTCATCGTTTGTGTCGCCGATGTTTCCGGCAAAGGTGTGCCCGGCGCCCTGGTCATGGCGACCGTGCGCACTGCTGTCAGATTGCTGGCCGATAAACACCGCCAACCCGATGAATTGCTCTCGGCGGTTCATACATTTGTTGCGAAGAATATGAGCTCCGGGATGTTTGTGACGATGTTCCTTGCCCTGGTCGACAGCAACGCGGGCAATGTCTCGTTTGCCTCGGCGGGGCATACGCCGATGTTATTTTATCGACGGGGAGAAAAGCAGGTCTTCGAGATCAACCCGCGCGGCTGGCCGCTGGGGATGCAGCTTCCCGATGGTGCCTCATTTGAGAAGCGACTCGAAGCGGGCAACCTGCCGCTCGAACCGGGTGATGTTTTTGTGCTGTACACCGACGGGGTCTCAGAAGCGCGCAATACCGACAAAGAATTCTTTGGTGCAGAGCGGTTGCAGACGCTCGTCGCCGATGAGCACCGACAATCCGCCTCGGCGATCGCCGGGTTGATTGAACGCGAAGTCGGCGCCTTCGCCGGGGACGCCCCTGCCAGTGATGATATCGCCGTGGTGGTGGTTAAACGCACCATGGCGGTCTCGAATGAGAGCCAATCATCGGAGTCTGACGATATCACTATTACTCCCCGTTCAAAGGCCGTTGTTGCCTGGGATGATGACCAAACAGACGTATCGACCCGTCGCCTCCTCGAAGTCATCGCAAGCAATCCCGAATTCGACCTGCCCCAGATTCGTCTCGAAATTGGCCGCGAAGAGTATGGTGCGGTTGACCTTGACGAGAACGCGATCCGCCGCACACTTTTTCGTCTCCGCCTGGACGACCGTCAGAGTCGCTTCGATTTTGCCGCCTGGGCCGCACAACATGAAAAATCGACCTGATCTCCGTTCAACCCTCCAAAAGAAATGACCGCAAACCCGCCTCCATGCTTGACAAACTTCTCTCGGACAATTACGTAAGATTGTTTGGCACTCTCTGTGATGGAGTGCTAAATTGTTGTTAATGACTTTTATCGGGAAATACGATGGTGACAGTCGTTCTTAATGATCGTGAGCGGGAAATCCTGCGGTTGCTGGTGGAGCATTATGTTCAGACTGCTGAGCCGGTCGGTTCACGGGTTTTGTCGCAAAAATATGCGCTCGGCCTGTCGCCCGCCACCATCCGCAACACCATGCAGGATCTGGAGGAGCGTGGTCTGGTCAAACAACCGCATACCTCTGCCGGACGGGTGCCAACCGATATGGGTTACCGGGTTTTTGTCGACCAGTTGCTCAAGCCGCAGCCGATTTCCGGCCCGGAAGAGGACGCTCTCCGCGAATTGATTTCCGCCGAGGGTTCTCATGCGGTCGAGGAACTCCTGTCGAAGACCACCAGTGTGCTGGCCACCATCTCTCATGAATTGGGCGTCACTCTTGCCCCGAGGTTCGATCAGGGGGTGTTTTCGAATGTCGAACTGGTGCAGGTGGCCAGTAACAAAATCCTTTTGATTATTACCGTCAAATCGGGACTGGTCCGCACTCTCCTGGTCGAGGCCGACATCTCGATTGAAGATACCGTCATCGACCGCACCGCCCGCCTGCTCAACGAACGGCTGGCGGGAGTGACCATCGGCGAACTCCAGGCCAACCTTGGCGAACGGGTTAAAGACCTCTCCGGCGCCGACGCCCGGCTGATTCGGATGTTCGTCGACGCCTCCGACTCTTTGTTGTCGGTCCCGGCGCCGGAAGCGCTCAAACTCGAGGGGACCACCAACCTGGTCGGCAAACCGGAATTTAAAGATCACGCCAAACTTGCCGGCATTATCCAGATGCTTGAGCAGCGCGAGGCGCTGGTCGAGATGTTACAAAATTCCGACGTCGGTGAGGGCATCGTCATCACCATCGGCAAAGAACTCAAAGACACCAATGCCGAACCCTGTGCGATGGTCACTTCGCCATATACGGCAGGCCGCGTTTCCGGCACCATCGGGATCATCGGCCCCAAGCGAATGAATTACGCCCGGCTGGTTACTGTGGTCGAAACGACTGCCCGGCTGCTGACCAAACAACTGAAAAAAATGTTCTAACAATCGGGACTTATGAGCAAAGACAGAGAAAAAACCGGTGAAAGAATCGACGACGAGTCGACCGAAGTCGAACGACTCGGCATCGACGAGATCGCTGATGTCGAAGATGAAACAAAAGAACAGCCGGCCGTCGGGGAATCTCCCTCGGCAGAACCCGACTGGGAAGACCGCTATATCCGGCTGGCCGCCGAGTTCGACAATTACAAGAAACGCACTGCGCGTGAATATGCGCAAATAATTAAGAACGCCGAACAACGGCTGATCACCGAGCTGACCGAGGTCCTCGATAATTTTGAGCGCGCCCTCGACCCCGAACATCGCAACGGCGGGTTTGAGGAATTCGTCAAGGGCATCGACTTGATTGCCGGTCAGTTAAAAGCGGTACTCGAAAAATGCGGACTGGTGCGGATGAAGGCGGTTGGCGAGAAGTTTGATCCGGAAAAACACGAGGCGATGATGCAAATTGACTCCGCTGATATCCCCGAGGGGCACGTCGCCGGTGAAATCGCCCCAGGTTATCTGCTCGGCGACAAAGTCATCCGCCATGCCAAGGTGATGGTCTCCAAAGGCCCGGCAACGGACGAGGAAGAGGAAGAGGAAGAGTAGGGTGGGCACCGCCCACCATTGGGGAATTTGACGAGCGTGGCCCGGAGCTCTGCTCCGGGTTTCAAAAAATGTGGGCCAAGCGTGGCCCGCCGCGGCGGGTTTCAAAGAACGTTAGTAACTTACGGTGAAACACAAATCATACAACGATCCCGGATACGCGCATTTCTTAACATTTACGTGCTACCGCCGCCAGCAATTATTGACGGATGATCAGATCAGATCGTGGTTTGTTCAGTCGATTGATAAAGC
>JAJRUJ010000052.1 GCA_024277855.1 Candidatus Zixiibacteriota bacterium | reverse complement strand
CGGGATATTGTTTCGGAAAGCGCTTATGGCCTTGGGCTTGATGCCGGTATACGCTGGCGGCCGCGGGAGCGACTGACGCCCGGGCTGAAGGTAACCGACTTGACCGGCACCTACCTGTCGTACAATACCGGGACCACCGAGACCATTGTCCCCCATCTCAACCTGGGCGGGCAATATGCTTTCCGTTACCATGACTGGACCATGACCGCCGCCGCCGAGGCCGAGACTTTCTTTGAGGATCGGCGCGGCGGGAGCCAGTATTGGAGCGGGTCGGTATCGGCCGATCTGCATTTCGGGCTCGACATTGGTTATCGGGGATTATTTTTCGGCCGTCTTGGTTCGGATATCGGCCGCCTGACCCTGGGCACCGGCCTGCGGCTCTGGCGCTGGGATATCGATTTGGCGTTCCTTGACCATGAACAACTCGACAATTCCTACCGGGTATCGCTCGGCTATCGTTTTCGGTAATTGGACAGTGGGCGCAAGGGGCCGACCGGGCTGGGGAAGCCCCGCGGAGATTGCCCGAGTGGCCATAAAAGTGTAACTTAACCGACATAACTGATCGAAAGCGGGAAGATGACCACGAGATCGACAACAACCCCGGCAGTCTTGATCGTCGCGACACTGCTGCTTTGCATCTCCTGGGTGGGCAATTTTGGCACCGTGCATGCGTCCTCACCGGTAGTGGCCCGTGTTGACGGACGGCCGATCACCGCCGATGATGTCCGGGCGACGCTATCGGAAAAGCGAGTGCTACCAACACCGCCGCAAGCCGATTCACTGGCGAAACTGGCGATTGTCGACAGTCTGGTTGTTGAAACAGCGATCCGTATTGAGGCGGAAAAACTCGATTTAACCGGCGACCATCAACTGATGGACATGATGCGGCGGACTTTGTTGCAAGCGGTTATGAGAGCGTACGTGGAAAATGAGATCACCCCTTGGCTGGGAGTCACCGCCGATAACGTCGACCAATACTGGCGTGACAACCAGAATCAATTTACCGTCCAGCGGACAATCGTCGCGCCCCAGCTAATCGAGATCAGGGAAGACCTCCGTGATCCCGGCTATCGGGAAATACCGCAACGGTATCGCGGATATGACGCGAAGGCGATTATCGACGATTTGTATCAACGGCTCAAGGACGGCGAGGATTTCGACACACTGGCGTTGTATTTTTCGATGGACCATTATTCCCGGGCCGGAGGAGGACGGATTGGCTGGCGGTATCCGAACGCCGACCCGGCCAAACGAACGCCCTGGGAAGACTCCCTGTTTTCTTTTCCGGTAGGGCCGGTGATGCCGCCATTTTACAGCAAGGGTTCCTGGTTTATTATGCGGATTCTCAACCGCAGTGAGCCGGGGGATGTGGTGGTTCCCGACACCTCGATGAGGCGAAAGATCAGCGAAAAACTGTCCCGGGAACGAATGGATAAATGGTCGCAGCAGTTTTTTGATAGTGTTCTTGCCGCCGGCCGGCTCGAACTCTTCGATTCATTGCTGGTGGCGCCCCCGGAAACTTTGCCCCCGAATGTGCCGATCGCGGTTTCGAATTCGACCGATACAATTTACTCAAATGAATATTCGGCTAATGCGATTTTTCTTAATACCCCGGAGGGGTCCGACAAGGTAACTGTCGAGGAAAAGCGAAAACTGGTGGAAGACCTTCATAAATATCGATCACTCTGGCGAGCAATGGATGATTTGGGGTATCTGGACCGTCCGGAGTTTGTCCGTGCCCGGAAACAGTATTTGATTGACGCAGCAATGTTGCGTGTCCGTCAGCGTGACCGCGTACCCGCATATCGTCCGGATCCCAAAGAAATCCGCGAATACTACGACACACATCCTGAGGAATTCGGCGACGCCCGGCCATTACACGTATATCAAATTATCCTGGACAATCTCGACACTGCACTGGCGGTCAGGGAACGTCTCGACAATGGCGAAAATTTCGTCGCGCTGGCACAGGAATATTATCGCGGTGACCCGGTGTTGAGCGATGTGATTTACGACCTCGGTTTTATCGGCCCAGACGATATGCCGCCGCAAATATTCGCGGCGGCCAACGCTTTGAAACCGGGTGGGATTTCCGAACCGGTACAGACACATTGGGGCTACCATATTCTCCAGCTGGTCGAAAAGAAAAAGGGGCTTGGTTTCAAACGCGCGCGACGGATCATCGTCGATCGGATGACGGCTCAGCACCGACGGGAGGCCGAGCGGAAATGGCGCAGAAAACTCCTGGCTGGACATACAGTATTTATCGATACGGCCGCAGTCAATGCGATTGAAACTTCACTGGTCCAGCCGGACAACATGCCATGACCACTCCGGCCGGCACGGCACAAATTTCTTATGCCGGTGAGGTGAAACGCAAACTGGTCCACCTCTTCGCGCTGGTCATGCCGCTTGGATATTTTATCGTACCCTACTGGTGGGCGCTGGGCACCCTCCTGTTGGCCTGGCTCGTTTCGCTGACCATCGACGTCTGCCGGTTGTTCAATCTTCGGCCCTACCACTGGGTCGCGCCGCTTATCGGGCCGGTATTGCGACCACAGGAAGACCGTGATTTTACCGGCGCAACATATATTCTTTTCTCCGGTTTTTTCTGTTTGGCGGCATTTGATGTTACCGCCGCCGCCGCCGGGATGGGGTTTATTATCCTGGGTGATACCGCTGCCGCGCTTGTCGGCCGTCGCTGGGGTCGTCATCGTTTTGGCGAGAAATCTTACGAGGGATCGGCGGCCTTTTTTTTCTGCGCGGCAATTTGGGCAGTGTTCCTGCCGGGTATTCCGTTGGGCTGGGGGCTGGCCGCGGCCTTGTTGGCTACGGTAGTCGAGGCCACTTCCGGTTTGATTGACGATAATGTTTCGGTGCCCCTGGCTTCCGGGGCCTTTCTATTTTACCTGCCGGGTTTGTTCGGTGGCTGAGCAAGAGGAAAAATGGAAAAAATAATCGACATTCGTTCGGACACGGTGACCAAACCGTCACCGGGGATGCGCGAAGCAATTGCCGACGCCGAAGTCGGCGACGATGTTTTCGAGGGCGATCCCACAGTCCAAAAACTCGAGGCCGTTGTCGCGGAGTTATTCGCCAAAGAGGCCGCATTGTATGTCCCGTCGGGGACAATGGGCAACCAGGTTTGCCTGAAAGCGCAAAGTTCGCCGGGTGATGAGATCATCCTCGATACCGAGTCGCATATCGCCAACTACGAAGTCGGCGCGGCGGCGGTGGTCTCGGGTTTGCAGATGCGGATGATTGACTGTCCGGGCGGGTTGATGTCGCCCGAAAGGGTGGCCCAGGTTATCCGGGTGGACAATATCCACTGCCCGAAATCACGGATTATCTGTCTGGAAAATACCCATAACCGGCACGGGGGAGTGGTAATGCCGCTCGAGCGAATGCGAGCCATCGCTGAAGTGGCCCGGGCCAATGACCTGCTGGTTCATCTCGACGGCGCCCGGATTTGGAATGCCTCGGCGGCGACAGGTATCCCGCTGGCCGACTACGCCGCGACCGCCGATTCGTTACAGTGCTGCCTCTCGAAAGGTCTCGGCGCGCCGATCGGCTCTATGGTAGTCGGCAGTCGGCAATTTATCAAACGCGCCCGCCGTGCCCGCAAGATGTTCGGCGGGGGGATGCGGCAAGTGGGTATTTTGGCGGCGGCCGGGTTGTATGCCCTCGAATACAATTTGCCGCGAGTAGGGGAGGACCATCAGAAAGCGCTGGCTTTCGCCGAACGCGTGCGCCGGATTGATGGTGTCGTTTTACGTCCTGACCCGCCACCGACAAATATCGTAGTGATTGATCTGGCCGGGGCCGGTAAAACCCCGGGTGACGTTCTCGCGGCATTGGAGCAGGCCGGTGTCTGGATGGTGCCGTTCGGCGCGACGCTGATTCGCGCAGTGGCGCATCTGGATGTCAGCAAAGATGAGATGCTTGACGCGGCGGAGGTGCTGGCCCGGGTGATAGAGGCTTAGAGACAGAAGAGCTACCTGCCCGACTATAAAACGTGGAACCATTTGAGTTGAAAATATTGTATTGACGGCGTTTCAATCAACAAACATACTGTGTTATGCAATATCTATCGTACCTGTTGCAGAGTTTGCTGTTCTGTGGAGTAACTACAAAATGATTTGGGACATTATTAATTCGCTACTGCAACTCATCATTAGCTGGCCCGTGGCCATCGTTGTACTTGGATTGGTATTCAGAGAACCCATCTCTGACTTTCTTCGACGTATAAAAAGCGGCCGAGCTTTCGGAGTTGAATTCAATGCTGCATTACGGCAGGCGGACATAAACACCGACATGATCAAGCCAAAAACGACACCTGGTACCGAAGTTGCAAATAGCACCGAACTTGTTTCTCATTTGGCTTTCGAGCGAATTTACAATCGTACATATGGCACTCAATTGTTATTATTGAAATCTCTGCAGCAAAAAAAAGTGGACGGGAAAATGGATTTCACACCGGCGGACTACTATGCGGAATACCTACGGCGCGGAGGATCTCCCATGTATCAGATGAGGGATTATGTCGGATTTTTGGTGAAGCTTGAACTTATTGAATATGAGGCCGCCGAAGACCCGAATCAGCTTGGTATCACAGAATATGGAACTAAATTTCTAGACTATCTGGCGGCCCAATATGGGGTCAACTATACACACCGAAATCTCTGAGTTGCAAACCAGCTGGTTTCCACCCAACGTTTTTCTATTACGGCGGATGACAAGCATTCGCCCTACCTGACTTGCAGTCATGTAACATAGAGAAAAACAAATGGGATTCCTGCTTAAATCCTCCGCGGCCGGAGGTAGAAATGACGAGGTTGCCGTGTTTTTGTGATCAGTGTGCGTCTTTAAGTATCAACATGAAAGGCCGTTTTATGTAACGCCGGTGTCTCGCCGGCCACGCAGACACTCTGGCTTACAGCGTAGGGCGGGTGATTTTCACCCGCCGTTTTGTGCAAGCCTGTCTTGGGGTGAAAATGCAGACAACAATAATCGTATTATTTCCACCTGCGCTCTTTAGCGCGCCAAACACGCCTTTCACTGGCAAAAGAAATCCTGCCGACGATTAAGTGATATCTCCCATTGTCCGGTCGTGAGTATATTATTCGACTTGCCGGAGTGAAAATGGTGGAACGCGTGAAAAAACCGAAACATGATTTTACCGAGGGGAAAATCCTCAGCAACATCATCAAGATGGGTTTCCCGTCGGCAATCGGTTTTGCCGCGGGTAACCTCTACCAGATCGCCGATATGTTCTGGGTCTCTCGTCTTGGCGCCGGTGCGGTGGCGGCGGTTACGTTTTTCTCGACATACTACTGGGTGATTTCTTCGGTCAACATGATCGCCGGGACCGGTTCAGTGGCGATTATCTCGCGCCGCTACGGCGAGGACGACTTGCCGCGCACCGAGGTGGCGATCAAAGAAGCGCTGCTGCTCAAGCTCGTACTTGCCGGCATATTCGGCATTATCGGTTTTATCACCACCCCGACAATCGTGCGGCTGCTCGGCGCACGGGGTGATGTTGCCGCGATGTGCATTCCCTATGGCCGGGTCCTGTTCGCCGGGTTGGCGACCAATTTTACCTGCTGGACGATTTACACCGCCTTGCGGGGCATCGGCCACCCCAAAACGGCGATGGCAATTATGATCGGTTCGTTCGCCTTGAATATGGCGCTCGATCCGTTCTTCATTTTCGGCTGGTGGATCTTCCCCGAAATGGGGGTGACCGGCGCGGCAGTAGCTTCGATTATCTCCTATACTCTCACGTTTGCTTTCGGCGTTGCGTTGTTTTGTTCCGGGCGGTTGAACGTTTCGTTTCATCTCCGGCCGGAAGCGTCGATACATGTTCGCACGATGTGGCAGATGATGAAAATCGGGATTCCCGCCGGAGCAACCTCGATTTCCGATGCGTTGGGCCGGTCGGTAGTAATGCCGATTCTGGCGGTGTTCGGCTCGTCGGCGGTAGCGGTTTACGGCGCGGGGATGCAGGTCCTGCACATGGGGATCATGCTTTGTGTCGGGTTGGAACTCGGGCTGGGCGCATTAATCGGTCAGAATATGGGCGCCGGGAAACCCGACCGGGCCTGGTCGACCGCCAAACAGGGGCTGGCACTGGGTTTTGGGACGATGGTCGTGCTGGGCGCGGCGATCTACTTTTTCGCCGAGCCGTTGATTCGGATATTTTTCTCCGGGACCGAGGAGGTATCGCTGGGAATCCTCTATTACCATATCCTGGCGATCAGTCTGCCGTTTTTTGGCGTGTACATCGTCTTCGAGGGAGTCTTTACCGGTTCGGGCGATACGGTACCGCTGATGACGGTTGGGGTGGTGCAGATGTGGGCGGTGCAGGTCCCGGCCGCCTTCTTACTCACTCGGTTCTTTGACCTGGGGCCGGCCGGTGTATGGTGGGCGATGACCGGATCAGCTCTCACCGGAGCAACGCTTTTCTTTATTCTATTCATACGCAAAAAATGGCTGTGGCGGAAGGTTTGATCGAGCTTTGAACTTCTGATTCATTTTCGTAGGGTGACCCACTCCGCCCGGCGGACGGTTGGCAATATCCACCCCACAAGTCTCGTGGTGCGCAGGAGATTTGGCTGACCCGTACAATTCCGGGTTCACTCGCCCGGTTTCTCTGTTTGTATCCGGGATTTCAACAAAGACCTAATCACCAGCGCGCCGCCGATGATAATCAAAATCAACGGCCAGCTATTCCAACTGAGCCATGAAATCCAGCCCATGTTTAGCGCTAGGAAGAACAGCCCCACCCCGAACCAAACCAGTCCCCAAAACATCGTTTTGCTGCGGCGTTCGGTGTCGTTTTTATGTGTACTCATCCGGTCTCTCCTGATTGTCGGTTCGCCCGGATGACTTCTGTCGGTTGTCCGGGATTTCCAATATACGAAATGAACCGGCGAGGGTTGCCAAAAGAAAAATCACCGCATACGCCCGGAAAACCCTGAATTTATACGGGTTCAGCGGCATTAAACCTTGACAGGGCCGGGCGGGCTGATTTCATAACGTTATCGTCCACCGTGGTGGACTATTTACCTCGCTCCGGGAGGGGGCACAATGCCGCACGTGTACTTCAAATTGGTTCCGCTGGCCGTCTGTTTCGGCTTACTTTTCTATGCTTTCCGCGCGCACGAACGGTTTTGGTCGCTGGGCTTTTCCGGTTGGAAGAAAATGTATTTGGGGTTGCTGTGCTTATTCTGCGGTTCAATTGTGGGAATCCTGTTTGAGTTCGCCGAATTACGGCGGTGGCAGGAGGCCCTCGACATCCCGGTGGACTGGCTTTTGGTCGGGTTGTTTTTTTCAATCGGTGCTGGACTGATCCTTTGGAGTTCGGTTGAACGGCTTTCACACACCGCACAGGAGAAAGACGAGCTGGAAGCACAAAAGGAGGCCTTCGAGTTGTTCGACGGTATCCGCGAAGCCGCGCAGGGACCATACTCGTTTTTGGAAATTCTCAATTACTCGCTCAAGGAGATCATCCGGCGGGTAGACGCCGACGCCGGGGCAATCTGGCTTACCCACCCATCCGGTAAGCAATATATCCTGGCCTGCGCCAGCGGCTATAGCCTGATACTTCAACAAAAACTCGAAAGTATCTCAACGGCTCATCACGGATTTGCGCGATTGGCTGACGGCCGCACCGCCCATGAAATCAATGGCGAAAAATCGGTTCAGCGGTGGTTCCCGGAGTTTTTCACTCCCGATGAACGGTACGGTTCATTGATCGGGATGCCGCTGACCGTGGCTTACGGTGGCAAGCGGCAGCGGGAGCCATTGGGGATGATGTTAATCTGCACCCATCATCCCGGCTCGTTGAGCGCCACCGATGCCCGTCTGATCGGCTCGGCAGTGGCATTTTTGGCGGCAACGGTTGCCGAGGCCAAAACCTCGCGATTACTCCGACGCGAACGTCGGGCGCATGAACGTCTGGAACATGCCCAGCGGGATTTTACCGATTGGCTGGCCGAAGTTTCGGCCCAGGCACAGCCCCGGCGACGGTTGCAGACGGCAATTTCCGGACTCTCCGACTGGGCGGGAGCGTTTGTCGGGTGTGGACGGTATCATGCCGAGGATGATCGCTGGGAGCCGCTGGCGATGGCCGCGGCCAATGATGATGAGCAGATGCTGGGGCAGGCCGCATTTCGTGATGCCGCCGCGCTGGCAATCCGCGAGGGCCGGGAAACGACGTTCCGGGTTTCTCCAATAGAAGCCAATCAGGGAACCAGCTATCGCATGCTGCCGGTCGGTCTATCTGACGACCCCGATGACCGCTCCGCCGTTTTGTTCTTGCCGGTTAACGGCGAGCTGCCGCTTTGGTGGGACTCGGCAATCATCATCGTAACAGAGATCACCCGCACGACACTTTTACTTGATCGACCGTTACGCCGGTCACCCGAATCAGCACTGGCAGGAATACAACAATCACCGGTCGGGGGAATTGATCAGCCAACCGAGATACCGACCACCGCCGCCGGCACAAACGACGACAGGCAAGCGGCAATGACTCCCGAACTGGTTGAATGGGAGCGGCTCACCCGTTTAATCCCCAACGGTTCCGGCAAACGATTTGATGAAATCGCCGCCCAGTTGGCGGCCGTCCTTCCTGATGGCTGGCGGGCGGCCCTCTGGCAGGCAGTGGAAAATGAGTACCATCTCCGACTTGCCGCAGCCAAAGACACGGCTCCGGTCTATTATGACGGCCCCGAACTGCCTTACTCCCCGACCGCCGACCGGGTTGAGTTTGATGCTCACCTCGGCGGGATGGCACAGGTGACTTGCCCAGCGGATAGTGTCCTGCGCGACCACTGGCCTGATTTCGGTGAGGGCTGGCGCGGCTGGCGCTTTGCGGCCCTTTTTGGCCCGGACAGCCGGGGTTGGATTACGTTCTATCAGGCCGCTGATCGACCATTCCCGGATGAGACCGAATTGCGGTTTTTGCGTTCTCTCTCGGGCATCCTGGAATTGCTGATCTCCCGGCTCGATTCGGCTGAGGCCGGGTATATTGTTGAAAACGAAACCGGGATAAACCCGGACGAAAAATCAGCCCCGGCAACCAGGATCAAACCGCGCGTGTTGGTAGTCGACGACCAGGACTTGATTCGCGACGTTCTGCTGGGGATGCTCGATGTCCTCGGTTTTGGCGCAACCGCCGCCCGCTCGCTGGAGGAAGGTCTGGCCCAGCTTGCTGATGAATCTTTCGATACGGTAATTACCAGCCACGCTTTACCGCATCAAACCGCCGACGAATTGGCCGAACATGTCAAGCGTCAGCATCCGGATACCCGTGTCATCATGATCGAAAGTCCCGACACTGCCGAAAAATCATACAGCGGAGGTCTCTGGGCGGACAGCGTATTGACCAAACCATTTCGGATCGACGACCTGCGGGCGCTACTCACTCCGGTCCAACCGGACCGGGTTTCGGAATAATCATTCGACAGGAAATTATGCGGCGATGACGGCCCGTCACTGTTTTGCCGCAGACCGCATTTTATTGGCCAGACGATGGGCATGGCGGATCGGTTCGGGAAGACGAAAGTATGTTGTCGTAGTGAGGACGGCCTCAATCGCCCCGGTCAGGTCGACGCGGTGTCCGGGTGAGACAAAGACCGGCTGAACCCCCGGTCGTGTGCGTAAAACCGCCCCGAGGACATCGTTGTCGATCATCAGCGGCGCAAACGCCCCGCGTTCGGGCCCCGGCTCGGCATATTTTTCAATTAATGACGTCTTGGCACAGCCGACTGTTGGAATGTCAAAGAGAACACCGAGATGCGAGGCCAGGCCAAACCGGCGGGGATGGGCGATACCGGCACCGTCAAAAAGGATGACATCGGGCCGGATGGTGATCCGTTTGAGCACTGATCCGATCAACGGCCCCTCACGAAAGGCCAACAAACCTGCTCGATACGGGTAGGTAACCCGGCCTTTGTCGGCTTTGCTTTCGATAATTTTCAATTTGGGCAGCCGCATCACCACCACAGCGACAAACCCGGTCTGGCTGTTGCGGTCGTAGGCGATATCAACCCCGGCGACGGTCAATGGCCGGGGGAGAGGATCGAGTGATACGCGGTGCGCATGGTTGATTTGCGCAATAGCGGCATGACCGGGTGAGACTTTCCAATTAAACGGCAAGACCTGCCACAAGCAATGCCGCGACGCCCGTACTTTGTTTTGACGATCGATCAAATGCTCAATCCTCTTGCCACGAGCGATTCAATTTGCTCGATGCCCGAATTCACCCGGCCCCGAGATTCCGGCCGGGCGGCCTCTATCTTTTATGTCGGCCAATCGCCTCGGCTCTTTTCCCTCAATCCACGACAAAGCAACAACCAATATCCGATGCGATAATTGCCGTTTGGCACCCAGTCGGCTGGGGCGTGTGTCACGAATTTGCCTGCGGGAGTTGACTTTCCGGGCGATCATCGCTTTCGTACAAAAGTGTTGATGTATGTAGCACACATCTCCACCGCCCGAAGATGAGGAGGTACGCGATGTCCGCGTTTGAATATCCGCTGATCAAAACCCGCCTGCCCGGGCCAAAAAGTAAAAAAGCCATTGACCTCGACCGGCAGTTTGTTTCGCCATCGTATACTCGTATCCATCCGGTAGTCCTCGACCACGGTGAGGGCGCGTTTGTCTGGGATCTCGACGGGAACTGCTTCCTCGATTTCCATGCCGGGATTGCAGTTTGTGCTACGGGCAATTGTCATCCCCGGATCGTGGAAGCTATCCAGCGGCAGGCCGCCCGCGGAATACATATTTCGACGGCAGACTTCTATCATGATTTGGTCGGCCCGTTGGCCCGCCGGCTTTCCAATCTCGTGCCGATTGCCGGTAAATGTCGAACTTTTTTCACCAATTCGGGGACAGAGGCAATTGAATGCGCGATGAAACTGGCCCGCTACAAAACGCAGCGGCCCCGTTTTATCGCCTTTATCGGCGGGTTCCACGGCCGGACGATGGGCGCGCTCTCGCTGACGTGCTCGAAAAGTACACAGCGTGAATCGTTTTCCCCGATGCTCTCGGAAGTGACCCACGTGCCATATCCTTATCTCTACCGCGACCGGTTCCGTTCACCGGCCGGGAAGAACACTGCAAAGGCCTATCTGGATTATATCGAGGAAGAGATTCTCACCCGGGTCGCGCCCGCGCGCGATGTGGCCGCGTTTGTTGTCGAGCCGATTCAGGGAGAAGGCGGATATGTCGTCCCGCCGGATGATTTCTTCTCCGGTCTGCGGGAGATTTGTGATAAGCACGGGATTTTCCTGATCGCTGACGAAATCCAATCGGGAATGGGGCGAACGGGTAAAATGTTCGCCATGGAACACTGGGGTATCCAGCCGGATATTATCACCGTCGCCAAGGCGCTGGCCTCGGGATTTCCACTGGGCGCCTGTATTGCCTCCGAAGAAATCATGGATTGGCCCCCGGGGGTACATTCAACGACATTTGGCGGCAACCCAATCGGTTGTGCCGCCGCTCTGGCGACACTCGACCTGCTCGAAGACGGCTTGGTCGATAACGCGGCCAAACAGGGCGCTTACCTGCTGCGCGAGTTGAAGAAAATGCAGAAACGTCACCGGTCAATCGGTGACGTGCGTGGTAAGGGGTTGATGATCGGGGTCGAATTTGTCGTCAATAAAAAAACCAAAGAACGCGCAGGGCAATTGGCCCGGGAAGTGATGATGGAGAGTTTCCGGCGCGGGTTGATGCTGCTCACCTGCGGCCCGAATACGATCCGGTTGATCCCGCCGCTGATTGTCGACCGCAAGGTCTGCAAGCGGGCGTTGGAGATTTTCGAACAAGCGATCACCACGGTCGAAAAAAATACGTAAGACGGCACCAACCGGTCAGGTTTGTTATGTCAGCATGTGACGTTATCGCCAAAGTATATCGCGGACATCATGTCGAATCGGTGCATTATGGCGCGGCCGCAGTAGTCGATGCCGAGGGCCGGTTGATTGCCTCGGTCAGCGATCCCGATTTTCGGACATATTCGCGCTCCTCGCTCAAACCGTTTCAGGCCACACCGACGGTTGCGCGCGGGGCGGTCGAACGATTCGGGCTGGCCGACCGGCATGTCGCGTTGATCTGCGGTTCGCACAATGGCGAAAAACGCCATGTAACCGCGGCCGCGGAAATTCTCGCGGCAATCGGCTGTACCGAGGACGAATTCAATTGTGGTGTGCACGAACCATATATCTACCGGATGCGGGCGGAAAAACCCGCGCCGGGTACCAGGTTTTCTCAATTGTATAACAACTGCTCGGGCAAGCATAGCGGGATGCTGATGCTCTGTCGACTGCTGAACGTTTCGACAGTCAACTATCTCGATTTTGACCATCCGATTCAGCAGGTTATCAGGCAAATGGTCATTGATGTCACCGGACTGCGGCGCGAGGAACTTGGCATGGGGATCGACGGCTGCACCGCGCCTAATTACACGATGCCCCTGCGCGCGCTGGCCCGGGCGTATGCCCGGCTGGTAACCAATCGCGGCCCTGACGATAACTCGTCAGCGGCAATGGGGACAATTGTCCGCGCGATGCAGGCCGAGCCGGGAATGGTCTCGGGTGAGGGACGCTATGACCTGGCTTTGGCCGAGACAGCGGGCGACCGGCTGATCTGCAAAGTCGGGGGAGAGGCCGTCGAATGTATTGGCCTGCTGGAACGGGGCTGGGGCGTGGCGGTCACAGTCGCTGACGGAGGCACTCGTGCTATTGGGGTCGCCGCCACCGAAATCCTGCGGCAACTCGGCGTACTCTCAGAGGAAGAGGTTGCCCGGCTTCAGCCGTTTTCCCGGCCGATGTTGACCAACCATCGCAAGATTATCACCGGGTCGATCAGACCCGCGTTGAGAATACAACTGTATTGATTGCCGACGCGCAATCAACGGTAGACAGAGGGGCGCGAATAGAGCATACTTCCTTTGTCGGACCACCAGAGGGGACAAATGTATGAAAATGCCGCCGGAACCATATCGGATTAAATCAATCGAACCGATCCAACTGCTCGACCGGGCCGCGCGCGACGATCGCCTGGTCAAAGCCGGTTACAATATTTTCGGCATCGCGTCCCGCGATGTTTTCATCGACTTGTTGACCGACAGCGGTACCTCGGCGATGTCCGACCGGCAATGGGCCGGCCTGATGATCGGCGATGAATCGTACGCCGGGTGCAGGAATTACGAACATTTCATCGAGACAGTCGGCGCACTGACCGGCTTTGCCCATATCATTCCGGTTCACCAGGGACGGGTGGCGGAAAACTTGCTGTTTTCAACCATATTAGACGAGGGCGATTTTGTCGTCTCAAATACCCATTTTGATACAACGCGCGCCAATGTCGAGCATAAAGGCGGAATCGCAATCGATCTGCTCACGCCGAAGGCTAAGGACCTCAAGTCAGACTTTCCCTTTAAGGGAAATATCGACCTTGACGCCCTGCAGAAAATGCTTGCTGATCACCCGGGGCAGGTCAAGGTCTGCGTGATGACGGTGACCAATAATGCCGCCGGCGGACAGCCGGTAGCAATGGCTAACATTAAGGCCGCTTACGATATATGCGGCAAATATAATGTGCTGCTATATTTCGATGCCGCCCGGTTTGCCGAGAATGCCTATTTCATCAAGCAACGCGAAACCGGTTACGGTAATAAGACTGTCCGGGAAATTGCCCGGGAGATGTTTACTTACGGTGACGGTGTGTTGATGTCGGCCAAAAAAGACGGGCTGGCCAACATGGGTGGTTTCCTGGCCCTCAACGATACCGAACTGGCCGGGAAACTGACCGAACTGTTGATCTTGGTCGAGGGATTTCGGACTTACGGCGGACTGGCTGGACGGGATTTGGAAGTCGTCGCGCGCGGACTGGAAGAAGTTACCGATGAACAATATCTCCGCGCACGCACCGCGCAGGTTGCCTGGCTTGGCGAGAAAATCAAAGAACTGGGAATTGGGATTGTTGAGCCGACCGGTGGTCATGCGGTATTCATCGATGCACGGACGGTTTTCCCCGAAATCCCCTGTCGACAATTTCCGGGGCACACGCTCGTCATTGAGCTTTATCGCCAGGGCGGAATCCGGGCGGTGGAAATCGGCTCTTTGATGTTCGGCCATGCCGACGCGGAAACCGGTGAATTTGTCCCCGCGCCGTATGAATTGGTGCGGCTGGCCATCCCGCGCCGGGTGTATACCGAATCTCACCTGGCCTATGTTGTCGAAACGCTGGACCACATACGCCGGCATAAAGAAACCGCCTGTGGATATGAGTTGGTCTATGAATCAAAATATCTGCGGCATTTCACCGCGCGGTTGGCGCCGGTCGCGCCGGTTAACGAGAAACTGACCGCGCAGTAAATCGAGTTTGCCAAACAAGGTGATGGGACCAAAAACAATGACGACGCAATCCGGGATCAGGTCTATTCTCAGTCTGGTTGTTTTGGCCATGGTTTTTGTATCTGGTTGCAGCGACCTCAAAAAATACCAGAAACCCGCCGAAAAGACCGCCGTGCCTGCGGAGAAAACCCAGACTATCGAATTGCAGACGACACCCCAAAAACGCGAGCGCGGCCGACTGTTTGCCCTGGAGCTGGATTCACTTCGGGGCGAATTGCTTAACCGTGCCGACACGTCAAAGACGCTGCAGGCAATGGACGATTTGTTGCGCCGACTCCAAAGCACGTACGACTCCCTGGACGAAAACGATCAATTCGGCAACTTTTATTTGGTGATGATGACCGATGTCCTCAACCAGTCGGCGCAGTTGCGCGAGGCCATCGGCGACCGGGGCGGCGCGGGAGAGGCGCGCACAAAACTCAAAGAGATTCAACAAAAACTGCCCCGCTAAACGGCTGAACCGCGCTGCGGACAGTGGAGAATAACCAACTGCCCATCATGATTGGCACACTAGTCAATACTGCAACCGTCATCGTCGGCGCCGGGGCCGGGATGCTGATCGGTGAACGCCTGCCCGAACGTTTCCGGAAAATTGCCATCACCGCCCTGGGGTTGATTACCCTCTGGATCGGCATCAATATGGTGGTCCAGGGGCAGAAACCGCTCCTGATCGTTATCGCCGTTGTGCTCGGCGCAGTTATCGGCGAGTTGCTCCGTTTCGAAAAACGGATTGAAAGCATCGGGGAGTGGCTGCGCAAACGGGCACGCTCGGAGGCCCCGCAGTTCGTCCTGGGCTTTATTACTGCGTCGTTGTTGTTTTGTGTCGGGCCGATGACCGTGGTTGGCTCGCTTGAGGACGGCTTGAAAGGCGACTCGACATTATTGATAACCAAATCAATTATGGATGGGTTCGCCGCAATCGCCCTGGCTTCCGGCATGGGGCTGGGGGTGATGTTTTCCGCCGTTACTGTCCTGGTGGTGCAGGGGGGATTGACTCTGCTTGGTTCCCGGATGCAATTCGCACTCGACCCGGGTGTCCTTTACCCGATGACGGCTGTCGGCGGGATCATTATTCTCGGGCTGGGTCTGCGTCTACTCGAAATAAAACCGATCCCGGTGGCCAATTTCCTGCCTGCGCTCGTTTTGATTCTGCCGCTGGCTTACTATTTTTAACCAAACAGGTATTTGCCGAGACCTCCGGCGGACTGAACTGTCTGCAATACTGGGGGGAGTTAGTAGACAATCGGGGAGTGGGGGAGGTAGCGGCGCATATCGCAAAAAACACGGTTGGTCACCAAAACGCCTATCTCCCGGAGCACGAATTTATTGGCCAGCAAGACCTGTTGCGAACCGAAATTCTTCCCATTGACCCAGACACTGACCTGATCGCATTTACTCGCCTGCGCCTCATACAGGCAATGGACCAGGATATCGACCAGGTGCATATCGCGCGTGGCCAGGACCGGTCCGATTGAGCCGTCGTCGGCGATATAGGCATAGCCGATTATTCGGCCGGCGACTTTGAAAATATACCCGGTGTAGATATCGTTGGCCAGCCAGTAGCAATGGTCGGCGGCGCGGTTGATTCCCCGGACCTCACCGTCCATCCGGTTTAGTTCAGTAACCGTATCGATCGACTTAATTGGCGTCATCGTCACCGTGGTCGAGCGCCGGGGCAGCGCCCATTCGCCCTCGCGCGGTCGGATCATCCGCAGGTTATTTTTGCGTGGAAACAACCCAAAGCTGGAGAATAACCCGATTGCCGGAAGGTTGTAGGCAAAAGTATAGCTGGAAAGAAAATACATATTGCGGACATCGGCTTCGCCCAATCCCGTCTGCAATAATGCCCGGCCAATACCGCGCCGGTGATACGAGGGATCGACAAAGAACCAGGCGGCATGCCATTGACGGTCACGGAGGTGACTGATCAAAAACCCGGCCAGTTTAGTGCCGTCATAAGCCCCCCAGCTCAAGGCCGGCTCCTGGCCATAGATATGCCGCATCAGCGGCACCGGCCGGCGGAGACGAACGGCGTACGGTTCGAGACCTGCTGTCTTCCGGAAATAGTTGCGTGAACGATACATCAACCGCCCGGCATCCAGCAAATCGTCGGACCGCAGCGGTCCGATGTTGATCCCGGCCATGGTTTCTCCCCCCGAAAACCCGGTCACTGACTCAGGCAATGCCTGCTGCATAGCAATTTCGTTCCTTCGCAGATTCGAGAAAAAACTTCCAAAGATATGGCGAATGACGTAGTGCCCCAGATCGCCGAATACGAAATCATTTGTATATTGGGATATTTCCCCGTCCCTGTCAACATGTTTTTCCGGTATTGCCATGCGCCCTTCCGGGGTAACACCAGCTTGGCATTGACAGACGTTGTCCGGGCTGGTATGTTTTCATCTCAGGATGGTATAAGAACCGATGAGCGCTTTGTCCGGACATGTCCTGGTATTAAATCAAAATTACGAGCCACTCTCGGTATGTTCAATCCGGCGGGCAGTGATAATGATTTACCTCGGTAAAGCCGAGATAATCGAACGCTCGGACGGCAAAATGCTTCGCTCGGCCTACCAATGGCTGCCGGTGCCCTCGGTGGTCAGGTTGGGGCTGTATATCCGGATTCCGCACAAGCGGGTAATGCTCACCCGCAATAACATCATCAAGCGCGACAACCATCGCTGCCAGTATTGCGGAAAGATCGCGGCCTCGATGACGGTCGACCATATCATCCCGCGTAAGCGCGGGGGAAAAGACACCTGGGAAAACCTGGTTTCGGCGTGCCTCAAGTGCAACAACAAGAAAGGCGACCGCACGCCGGAACAGGCGGGGATGGCGCTGCTGCGTCCACCCAAACGCCCCAATCATCTGACCTATATCCAGCGATTCGTCGGCGCGAACGAATCGGGCTGGCGGCGGTATGTGTTTTTGGATTAGGTGGCAATATCCGGCATATTGTCGCCAATCACGGCAGAGTGCAGAACGCCGTGGATTTGCGATTCGCTTGTCTTCAGATTGACAACCAACGTCCCGCAGATTAGTATAACAGCAGTGGAACACTTCGGTCGGGAGTGCGGCTATGCCGGCGAATCTGCCGCCACAATATGTCAAGTTGGAGGACGAGTACCGCCGGGAGAAAGATCCCCAGCGGAAACTCGAATTGCTCTACGACATGCTGCGGGAAATCCCCAAGCACAAGGGTACCGACCATCTGCAGGGCGAACTCAAACAAAAAATCTCCCGGCTGAAAAAGGAAATCAAACGTAAACCCTCCGGCGCGAAGCGCAAAGAATCGCTTGACCATATCGCCCGGGAAGGCGTGGCGCAGTTTTCACTGGTTGGTCCGCCGAACAGTGGCAAGTCGAGCATTTTGGCCGCGATGAGCAACGCCAGACCGGAAATCGCAGATTTTCCATTTACGACCCGTAAACCGCTGCCGGGGATGGCCAATTACAAGGGCGTGCAACTGCAACTGGTCGATTTGCCGCCGATCTGCACGCAGTTTTGCGAAAGCTGGGTGGGAAATGTCGTGCGGACGTCGGATATCGCCTTGGTGGTGCTCTCGCTGGGTGAGGACGACCTCCTCGAACAATTCGACGATCTAACGACCCGACTGATGCAGAGCAAAGTCCTCCTGGACAACTCGCCGCCCCCGGAGAGCCAGCCGGCAGGCGTCCTGAACAAGAAGGCGATCATCGTTGCCGCACAATCGGACCGACCGGACGCCGAGATGCGTTTAGAGATGTTGACCGAACAGATCGATAACCGTTTTTCTATCGTGCCGATTTCGGCGCAAACCGGCCAGGATCTGGACACGCTGCGCCAGGCGATGTTCGACATTTTGGGGAAAATGCGGGTTTATACCAAAACACCCGGCAAAGAGCCGGATTTTACCGATCCGGTAGTGCTGGAAATCGGTTCGACAGTTGCCGATGCTGCCCGGGAAATCCACAAGGATTTTGCGCGGGGTCTCCAGTTTGCCAAAATCTGGGGACCACATACCTTTGACGGTCAACGCGTCAAGGGCGATTATGTGGTCAACGACGGTGATGTCCTCGAATTTCATATTTAGCAACCGGCCGCCATCAACCGACGTATAGTATACAAACATGACGGGACCGATAACGAAATTCAAATTCTCGGTGGCGAGACAATGAAAATTATCAAACGACTGATTGTGATCTTTTTTGTCGGTGCGATTGCGGCGCTGGGTGTGATATTCTGGCCGAAAATCCGTGAACATTGCGACCGCTGGTTGGCCTGCGCCGGCAACGGCGAATGCGATGACGAGGCCGACGTCGATATCGTCAACGAAACCGGGACAGAATGAGCGCCGATCCCGGGATGAAAAATCTCCGCGGCCTGCACCTGCTGTTGACCTACGGCTGTACCTCCGCCTGCGATCACTGTTTTGTCTATGGTTCGCCACGCAGTGACGTGGTCTTTACCATCGCCCAAGTTAAAGAACTCATCCGCCAGGCCCGGGAAGTCCCCTCGATTACGACTTTCTATTTCGAGGGTGGTGAACCGTTTTTGTATTACGCACTGTTGGTCGAGGGGATTCGGCTGGCGCGGGCGGCGGGATATGATTGCGGAATTGTCAGTAATGCATTTTGGGCGGTGTCCGTTGAGGATGCCCTGTTATATCTCCGCCCACTGGCCGAATTGGGGATTGTCGATTTGTCCCTCTCTGATGATGAATTGCATCGTGATCCCGACAGCCCGTACCGGGCAGAAAATGCGCGGATCGCGGCGGAGAAACTCGGCATGCCGGTAGGTAAGATTTGCCTTGAACCGCCGCATGTTGTGAAATCAGATAAACGCGGGGGAGAGCCGATAATCGGCGGGGGAATTCTATTCAAGGGTCGGGCCGCCGACAACCTTACTGCCGATTTGCCGACAAAGCCGGCGGGATTATTCACTGAATGTTACGAAGAAGATTTTCGCGATGTCCGACGGGTACATGTCGATCCCTTCGGTTGGACACATATTTGCCAGGGAATTACCCCCGGAAATTTGTTTGAAAAACCACTGAAAGAGATTATTGCCGATTACGACCCGCAACAGGAACCGATTATTGGCCCGATATTACGGGGCGGTCCCATTGCTCTGGCGCGTGAATATAGCGTTGACGCGGGGGAGAGGTTCGTTGACGCCTGCCAGATGTGTTTTCTCACCCGCCGTGCCTTGCTTGACCGTTTCCCCAACAAAATAGCCCCGCGTCGGGTTTATGGTTTAACCCCCGACGCGAAGCAATAATACCCGTCGAATCATAGCGCGAAAGAATTACCGATGATATGGGCAATCGTCCGGGTAAGGTGTACACTGGCAAGGATCGCACGGAGCGTAATACTGATCATTCTTATAGATGTAGTTCACCATAAACACCACATCCAGCGGGTTGCGAGTGCCATCGCAACTCCAGTCACCAGGCTCGTAGGGACAAGTCGGATTTTGTACCCGTGGGTCTTGCCCTTTAAATATATAGGTCACCAGAACAACACAATCTAACGGATTGACCGCACCGTCATAGTTCATATCGCCAAGAACTTCGCACATACAATCGCAGGCATCACCCTGTCCGTCCCCATTACTGTCGGCTTGTTCCGGGTTGTAGACCAGGGCGCAATTGTCCAGATCGCATTCTTCACCGGGATACCCCGGATCGCGGAAGCCGTCGCCGTCGAGGTCGGTACAGCCGTCACACACGTCGCCGATCCCGTCGCCGTCGGCATCTGCTTGGTCGGGATTGCCGTCGGCCGGACAATTGTCGCACAGATCACCGATCCCGTCGCTGTCGGCATCGGCCTGGTCTTCATTAGGTATGCCTGCGCAATTATCGCAGAGATCACCGCGGCCGTCACCGTCTGCATCCGCCTGATTTTCGTTGGACAGGTCTACACAATTGTCGCAGGCATCACCGTAGGAATCACCATCGGAATTTGTCTGGCCGGGATTGTCGACCGTATCACAATTGTCACAGGCATTGCCGAACTCATCGGTGTCGTCGTTCTCCTGGCCGGGATTTGGAACGGCTGGGCAGTTGTCAACCCCGTCAACGATGCCGTCACCGTCAGAGTCTTTCATGATAGTGATAGTCCCCTTGTTGAAGGTGACTTCGCCGGTGCCGGCCGGACCATGGTCAACGTAAGTGCCGTTGTCGATCATGAAAATCGTATTGATTGTCTCGGTAGCGCAGGCGGTATCGAATTCAAATCGACCGGAGATGTTGGTCACATCGAATTCGATAGTCAAACAAACCCGACCGTTCGGTTCAGCAGGTGTCTCAGAGAAAACGGT